>JAQGKX010000156.1 GCA_028289885.1 Sphingomonadales bacterium | reverse complement strand
GGGTCGGAACGCAGGAACTGTTCGTACGATTCGCGCTGTACCTCGATCAGATTCGGCATCTGCACCACTTCGTGGATGTTGCCGAAAACCTTGCGAATGCGCTTCTTCGTCGCCGAAGTACCGAGTTGCGTCGCCATAAATTATAACGTCCTTGCTTCGAGGGCCTGACGACCCCCACGAAAAAAAGTGCGCGTTTCCAAAGGGAAACCGCACGCTAGAGCGTTGAAACCTTGACCATACCCCCAATTCGTCGCGGCACCTACGCACAGTGCCGTGTCCCGAGGGCGGGAAGGACGACCACCATCACGCGGCTAGGCGTGGGAGGAGGTCGGGAATGTCGTGTAGGGAACCTATATAGGGAGGCGGTGCGGGGATGGGAAGGGGGTTTGTTGGTGACGACCAGCCAGACTAAACAAGCAAGCTGGCCTCCCGACTTCAGTATCCTATTTACCATATGTTATCCCGCCACCGCTACCTCCAGATGATGCCTCCGCCCCTCATGCTCGCGCTGGCCGCAGCCTCTCAGGCGAAAACGGAAATACGCCGTGACGGGTTGCCCTACCGCATCGTCGGCCTGATCGCATTGTTCCTCGGGGTGATGGTCGCCATAGTCTTCCTGCGCGGGGCCATGTCTGCAGGCATCTCACCGACGCTGGCCGACAAGGATTTCGCGAATTACTGGGTGGCCGCGCACCTGGCTGCCGACGGCAAGGTCGCCGTCATATTCGGCCCGCACCCGCGCTACTTCGCGCATATGGTTGCCGCGATGGGGCCGGGGTTCCCGTGGCATAACTGGAGCTATCCGCCCCACTACCTGCTGATGATCATGCCGCTGGCACTGGTCGGCTACAAGACCGGCATGGTCCTGTTCCTCGCTGCAACGGGGGCATTGTTCTTCACCGGCCTCAACGCCTTCATGGGCCGCCGCGACAATCTTGCTTTGCTCGCCGTCGCGCCCTTGGTCGTCGTTAACCTGTGGTCGGTGCAGAATGGTTTTCTCACCTCGGGTCTCATCCTGTGGGTTCTGGCGTTGCGCGACAAGCGCCCGGTGCTTGCCGGGATTTGCCTCGGCGCGATGACGATAAAGCCCCAGCTTGGGGTGCTCTTGCTGCTGCTCCCGATAATTGAGCGTCGCTGGCTGGTCTTGCTCACCGCCGCCCTGACGACAGTCGCGCTCGTCCTTGCCTCGGCCTGGGCGTTCGGGACCGGCGCATGGGTCGGCTTCGTGCGCGACATATTGCCCGATCAGGCAGACGTCATGGCAAATTATGTCGGGGCGTGGCTGACGATGGCTCCATCGACATTTGCGGGCGCGCGGTTGATGGGGCTGACCTCCTCGACCGCACTTCTCGTCCACTTGGTCGTGGCGCTACCCACGCTTATTCTTACCGTATTTTGCATCGCGCAGCGTCCTGGGCAGCGTAACATAATCCTGCCGGTCGCGATCTTCCTGATTGTGCCGTACACGATGAACTATGATCTCGGCATAGTCGGAGCGGCGATTGCGCTTTTCATACGGCAGCAGGAAAACGCTGGCCGTCAGATCCCTCATCTGCAGCAGGCGATCCTCGCGCTCGGGATGCTATCACCGATACTGACGATGGTGGTCGGCCTGTCGGGCTTCAGCATCGCGCCAGTGATTTTATTGTTGGTGCTGGCCGTCTTCCTCAATCCAGCAGCGCGATAGCCCGCTTCAGTGCCGCCGCCGCAAGGGCCGCCGCGCGCGCGAGGTTGGCGTTGAAGTGGCCTGCACTCTCTCCATTCGCGTCATCGGTCGTAGCCTTGATCGCCGCCCATGGCAGACCAAGCCGCCCCGCCGCCTGCGCCACTGCAGCGGTTTCCATATCGACCAGATCTCCACCCAGCCTGTTGCGCAAACCCGCACCATGATCGGGACATTCAACGAACGCATCGCCGCTCACGATCCTCGCTTTTGGAAGGCCAACGTCCGGTAGGCGTTCGGCGGCGAAATACACGACTTTGGCGGGCCCTATCGGCCAGCTTCCCGCCGTGTAATGCACGAACTCACCCGGTCGTTGTGCGCCATAGTCCCCCTGGACGGCTTCGGTTATCATGAAGCAGTCGCCGGGAAGGGCGCTGAGTTTACCTGCAGTGCCGACGACCAGCAGTAAGTCGATGTTGTAACGGAGGGCCAGCACGGTCGCGGCGACAGCGGCATTGACCTTGCCGATCCCGGAGCACACCACGGCAATGTCGCGTGTGCCCAGGGTCAGCCGCGAGATCGACAGTTCGCCAACCTGTTCGGTCGCATGAGCCCGGCCCGCGACAAACGCCTCTGCCTCCGCTGCGACGCCTGTGATGATCCCGATTTTCTGAAAGCGTAATGTCATGGGCAACACCTATCCCATCCTTCCGTCATCCTGAACTCGTTTCAGGATCCATGCCTCCTTCAAGACCAATCTTGCGGCCTCGCGATGGACCCTGAAACGAGTTCAGGGTGACGAGCCGGGCGGGGGGAACCGGACGGGGCGGGCAGACGTGGACTGGACAACAAAAAGGCGACCCCCTTGCGAGAGCCGCCCCTTTCGTGTGGCAGGCATGGCACGGGCAAAGCCCATACCGTCGGCACTTTAGGTGCCGCGTCCGGCCACGCCGCGAGGTCGGATTTAGCTTAAGCTAAATCGTGACGCGTCGTGGCTTACTTCAGTTCGACGGTACCACCGGCAGCTTCGATCTGAGCCTTCAGCTTGGTAGCTTCTTCCTTGTTGACGCCTTCCTTGATGGCCTTTGGAGCCGACTCAACGAGCGTCTTCGCTTCGGTCAGGCCAAGACCTGTGATCGCGCGGACTT
>JAQGKX010000136.1 GCA_028289885.1 Sphingomonadales bacterium | reverse complement strand
TCGGCCATCCGGCGGTCGATGTCGCGGAACTTGGCGCGAACATCGCGGGTGGAGCGCGCCGGCGACTGGCGGACGCCCTGCCAGAATTTGGCATCCTCTGCGTTTTCGTAGAGGCCGAGCGGCTTTGGACTGGCGACCCAGGCAGCCACCCAATAGGCGATCAATGTCCATGGGAAGCCACCCATGACGGTCAGGACGCGAACCACGGTCAGGTCGAGGCCGGTGTAATCGGCGATCCCCGAACAAACGCCCAGCCAGTTGGCGTTCTGTTTGATGAGGTAGAATGAAGTGCGACGTGCAGTCATTGAAAATCTCCTTAAAGGCGGCTGAGTCTTTTTGCTGGTCGGCCTTCGGCCTCAGCCGTTGCGCTTCCAATTGGGGTTCTCGGCGGTCAGGATGCGTTCGATCGTGATCACCCGCTCCTCCAGCCGGCGTGCGGTGTCGTGCATGTCGTCGAGCAGATTTTCATCGTCGACAGTCAGGGTCTTCGCCTGCTTCCACTTGGTGATGTAGTGAAACACCAGCCATGGAAGTCCGATGAAGAGCATGCCCACCACCATGACGGGTACGAGTACGTCTTCCATGTCAGGCTTCCTTCGATGCTGATTTGGCCTTCATCGCGGCGAGCGCGGCGTCGACCTTTTCGGCGGATTTCAGTTCGGCGATTTCTTCCTCGAGCGACTTGGGCTCACCAGCGAGTGCTGCCGCATCGGCACGTCCCTCGGCCAGATCGGCACGACGTTCGAGCAGTTCGAAGCGTGAGAACGCATCCTGCGCGCGTTCCCCTGCATAGGCTTCGCGAACCCGCAGCTTGTTGTTGGCCGTCTCCATGCGTGTGGCGATGGCGTTCTGGCGGGTGCGAGCTTCGCGCAACTTGGTCTGGAGCTTGGCGATATCCTGTTCGGACGACCGCAGCGATTCATCGAGCGTGGCGATCTCACCGGTCAGCTGGTCGGCCAAATCGGTCGCCTTCTGGCGCTCGACCAACGCCGCCTTGGCAAGGTCTTCGCGGCCCTTGGACAAAGCGAGTTCGGCCTTTTCTTCCCAATTGGCTTCCAGCGCGGTCAGCTTCGTGATGTGACGACGCATTTCCTTCTGGTCGGCAATCAGCCGCGCGGCGGATGCGCGGGTTTCGACCAATGTTTCTTCCATTTCGATGATGATCATCCGGATCATCTTGGCGGGATCTTCTGCACGGTCGAGCATGTCGGTCATGTTCGCGGCAAAGATGTCGAGGGTGCGGGAAAAGATACCCATGGTACTAACTCCTATGTGCGGCTTCTATTGTCGTTTGCCGGGGCGGGTTGGGCAAGGGGATTAGCTTCCCCGCCCCGGGCACGATAGCTCAGCCAACGGGCTGGGCAGTCGACTTGTCTGCGAGCAGCTGGCGGCGATCGGTGCGAAAGGCATCGACGAGCTGCTTGCCCTGCGAAATTGCGGCGCGCGGTGCTGGCTGGTTGAAGCCGAGGACCATGGCGATCGTGCGGGCATTGCCGGTTGCGGGATAGCTGACGGCGCGAGCGGTGCGGACGGCTTCGCGGTCGAAGCTGGCATTGCCGCTCGATTTTACGACATCGGCGTTGCTGACCGAACCATTTGCGTCGATCGATACTGCGACCGTTGCGACGCCTTTGCTGTCGGTGTTGCCGGGCAGGCGCATGGTGTTCTGGATGCTGGCTTCGACAGATTTCTGGAAGCCGGCGGGTGCGGCGTGAGCCTGTGGCATTGCGACGCCCAGAACGGCGATGCTGCAAAATGCTGCTCCGACGAGTGCGGTGGCGGCGTTGCTGACTGATGCTGTGTTGATCATTGAAGGTCTCCCTGAACTTGGCGTTTCGTGTCCCGGTGAACCATTCGCCGGTATGTGAATGACTTTGCAGGGACCGTGCCAGTTTAGAAAACGGCGGATTCGCGTTGTTTTCCTCACGAGTGCAACAATTATCCTTGCCAAACATTGGTAAATTATGCCAACTAATGGAATGGACCGTAACGAGACCTTCGTCGGCGAATCCGGGGCCTTCCTCGACAGCGTCGAACGTGCCAGCCGCGCCGCTGCACTCAACCGCCCGGTGCTGATTATCGGCGAGCGCGGAACCGGTAAGGAGCTCGTTGCCGAACGCCTTCACCGCCTCAGCCCGCGCTGGGCCGGGCCATTAGTGACGATGAATTGCGCCGCGCTGACCGAAAGCCTGATCGAAGCCGAATTATTTGGTCATGAAGCCGGCGCGTTCACCGGCGCGACGCGGGCACGGGCAGGGCGGTTTGAGGAAGCCGATGGCGGTACGCTGTTTCTCGACGAACTGGCAACGCTGTCGGCTGCCGCGCAGGAGCGCCTGTTGCGCGCGGTCGAATATGGCGAGGTGACGCGCATCGGTGCCAATAACCCGGTGCGGGTGGATGTGCGGATCGTCGCGGCGACCAACGAGCATCTGCCAGGACTGGTGGACAAGGGCCGGTTCCGCGCCGATCTGCTCGACCGGCTAGCCTTTGAAGTGCTGACCCTGCCGCCACTTCGCGCACGAGAGGGCGACGTTCGGGTTCTCACTGACTATTTCGGGCGGCGCATGGCGTCGGAAATCGGATGGGATAGCTGGCCCGGTTTCTCGAACGAAGCGCACCGCGAATTGCAGGGGCATGGCTGGCCCGGTAACGTCCGCGAACTGCGCAACGTCGTCGAGCGCGCGGTTTATCGCTGGGACACGCCCGACTTGCCCGTCGATCGCATCGAGTTCGACCCCTTCGCGTCGCCATGGCGTCCCGCCGCGCCCGCTACAGTAGCTGGTGACGACGCTGCAAAGCCCGCCGCTCCGCTTCGCGTTGTCACTGGAGCCGTGAACGACTTGCGGGCGGCCGTCGATGCTCATGAACGTGCGATATTGGAAGACACGCTCGCACGCTGCCGCTTCAACCAGCGCGACGCGGCAAAGGCTTTGTCGCTGAGCTACGACCAGTTGCGCCACTGTCTGCGGCGACACGGACTATTGGAGAAAAAACTGGCGGGATGAGGCTGCATTTCCGCTGGCTCGTGCGTTGAAGCGCCGACTTCAGCTACTCTCCCGGAGACTTTCATGCCGTTTGTACTTCCCGAGCTTCCCTTCGACCGTGCTGCCCTCGAGCCCCATATGTCCGGCGAAACGCTCGATTTTCACCACGGCAAGCACCATAAGGCCTATGTCGACAAGGCCAATTCGCTGATCGCCGAAAAGGGCGGGGCGGAACAGTCGCTGATCGAGACCATCGCCGCTGCGCGCGCTGCCGGTGACAAGGGGCTGTTCAACAATGCCGCACAAATCTGGAATCACAGTTTCTTCTGGCAGTGCCTTGCGCCTGCTGGCCAGAAGCCGAGCGGCAAGCTCGCCGAACTGATCGATGCCAAGTTCGGTTCGACCGACGCACTGCTCGAAGCACTCGTCAAGGAAGCCGTCGGCCATTTCGCCAGCGGTTGGGCATGGCTCGTTCTCGATGGCGGTGAACTGACGATCACCTCATTGCATGATGCCGACACCCCAGGCGACAATGGCCCGAAACCCCTGCTCGTCCTCGATGTCTGGGAACACGCCTATTACATCGACTATCGCAACGCCCGGCCGAAATATGCCGAGACGGTGTTGGGCAATATCATCGACTGGGATTTCGTCGCCCGGAACCTGGACGGCCAGGGGGCTTCGCGGGCTGATCAGGGGTAAGGTTAGAAGCTGGTCCCCGGCCTTCGCCGGGGACCGAGGCTAGCCCTCGGGCGGAACCACAGGCGGCGTCTCGCCGAACCCGTGCTTGGTCAAAATCGGGATATTGGCGAGCGCAAAGCCGAACGAGAGTATCGGCAGCGCCCACACTTTCACGGTCAGCCACATGTCGAAGTCGAGCGTGTGACGCAGGACCTCGTTAAACGCGGCCATCGCGATGAAGAATATCGCCCAATTCCGCGACAATATCGTCCAGCCCCGATCGCTAAGGCCATCATATCCGGCTTCGAGAACATATTTCAGCAACGGCTTTCCCATCGCCAGTCCGACCGCCAGCAAGCCGCCGAGCAGCAGATAAATAATCGTCGGCTTTAACTGAATGAACTTCGGATTATGAAACCACACGGTCAATCCGCCGAACCCGAGGATCAGGATTGCCGACAACCACAGCATCGGTGAAATCCGGCCCAGCTTCCACCGCGATACGATCAGTGCGGCGATCATCGCCACCATGAAAACAGCCGTCCCCGTAAAAATACCGGCAACCTTGAACGCCGCGAAAAACACTACCAATGGCCCATAGTCGATGGCGAGCGTCCAGCCCGGATGCGGTTTGGTTGCTGGCTCGGTAGTCAATTCGTCACTCCTGCAATAGCGCGCGCCAGTTCGTTCGCGTCGAACGGTCGCAGGTCGTCGATGGTTTCGCCGACCCCGACAGCATGGATGGGAAGTCCAAATTTCTCGGCAGCGGCGACGAGCACACCGCCGCGCGCACTGCCGTCGAGCTTGGTCATGACCAGCCCGGTCACACCCGCGACCTCTTTGAAAATTTCGATCTGCGACAGCGCATTCTGGCCCGTCGTTGCGTCCAGCACCAGCACAACGTCATGCGGTGCGGCGGGGTTGAGGCGACCCAGCACGCGGCGGATCTTGGCCAGTTCGTCCATCAACTCGCGCTTGTTCTGCAAACGTCCGGCGGTATCGACGATCAGCACGTCGATGCCCGTCGCAGTCGCCTGTTTCACCGCGTCGAACACCACTCCGGCAGGATCGCCGCCCTCTGGCCCGGTCACGATCGGTACGCCAAGCCGCTCCGCCCAGACGCGCAACTGGCCGATGGCAGCGGCGCGAAAAGTATCGCCCGCCGCCAGCATCACGCCATAATCCTGCTCGAGGAACAGGTGTGCCAGTTTCGCGATGGTGGTGGTCTTGCCCGACCCGTTGACCCCGATGACGAGGATCACCTGGGGCCGGGGGAAAGCATCGATCCGCAGTGGTTTTGCGACTGGTCCGAGCACTTTGGCGATCTCGTCGGCCATCACCGCGCGTACCGCTTTTTCGTCGACTCCGCGTTCGAACCGTGCCTCGGTCAGCCGGTCGCGGATGCGGCCAGCGGTCGCGGGGCCGAGGTCGGAGGCGACCAGCGCATCCTCGACATCGTCCAGCGTCGCCTTGTCGAGCCGGTCGCTGCCGAGCAGCCCGCCGAGGTTGTCGGTCAGTTTAGACGACGTCCGCTTCAGCCCATTGGCCAATTTTTGCGTCCAGGAAATTTCGGTCATTGTGAGGATTCCAGGAGCCGCTCGCCATCGGTGGCGGCGATGCGGATGGTGACGATGCTACCCGGCGGGGCGGATTTGATCGAAACGGGAGCGAAATTTTCGGCATGGCCGCTGACGCCGTCGCGCTCGACCAGAACTCGCTGCTCTGTACCGACCAGTGACGCGAGCCAATCCGTTTTCCGCACCGACACCGCGCCCCGCAACGCCGCCGCTCGCGACCGTGAAACCGTCGGCAGTACTTGCGGCATCCGCGCTGCCGGGGTTCCCTGTCGCGGCGAGAACGGAAAGATATGCCCGAACACAATATCGCACTCGGCGACCAGCGCGATGCTGTTGGCGAACATCGCGTCGTCCTCAGTCGGGAAGCCCGCGATGATGTCTGCCCCAACAGCAATCGCCGGTCGCGCCGCCTTCAGATTATGCACCAACGCAATCGCCTGCGCCCGCGAGTGACGCCGCTTCATCCGCTTCAGGATCATGTCGTTACCGGCCTGCAGCGAAAGGTGGACATGCGGCATCATGCGTGGCTCGGTCGTGAGCAATTCGAACAGCAGCGGATCGACTTCAACGGGATCGAGCGAAGACAATCGTAGACGGGCAAGGTCTGGAACTTCCTTCAGGATTTTCTGGACCAGCAGCCCGAGACCGCCCTCGAAGCCGGTGAGATCGACGCCCGTCAGGACCGCCTCCTGCTGCCCCCGGCCCACCGCCGCGCGAATAGCCTCGATCACCGCAGCAGCTGGAGCCGAAGCGCTGTTACCCCGCCCGAAGGGAATGATGCAGAAAGTGCAGCGATGGTCGCAGCCGGTCTGCACCTCGACGAACGCTCGCGCGTGATCGCGACCGCTGACGACAGGGGCGAGTAGGGGAGCGGGGGCGAAAATGTCGCCGACCCTGCCTGCACCTGCATAGGAAGAGGGCAGGCGTTTCTCCCGATTGCCGACCACCGCCGAAACTTCGGGCATGGCGGCAAACCGTGCGGGGTCGATCTGGGCGGCACACCCGGTGACCACGATCCGCGCCTCGGGCCGCAATCGCGACGTCCGACGGATCGCCTGTCGCGCTTTCTGAACGGCTTCGTTGGTCACGGCGCAACTGTTGATGATCGTCACCAAACCGGCATCCGCCGCAGCCAGCCGGATTGCTTCGCCCTCGGCAATGTTCAGCCGACAGCCGAAATTGTGAACCTCGACGCCCATCAGCCGAACAGCGCCCAATCGGTTTCGCCGGTGAAAACATGTGTCGCCGGGCCGGTCATGATGATTTGCTGACCCGGGACCCAGTCAATCGTCAGCGCGCCGCCGGGCAGGGTCACCGCGACCGGCGAAGTCACCCGCTTGCTCCTGATTGCAGCAACCGCAGTGGCGCAAGCCCCTGTCCCACAGGCCAGAGTTAGCCCCGCGCCACGTTCCCAGACTCGCAGTTTCAATGCACTCGGCCCGGTGACGGTGGCGACGTTGACGTTGATCCGTTCGGAAAAAAGCGGATCGGTTTCGATTATTGGACCAAGGCGTCCCAGTTCGACGGCATCGCAATCATCGACAAAGAAGATCACATGCGGATTGCCGACGTTGATGGCGATCGGGTCGGTCAACTCCTCCCAACCGACCGGCATTGCCGCCGTGTCCATCGCATAGGCCAGTGGGATTTCATCCCATGCAAAGTGGGCCATGCCCATCTCGGCGGTCGCGCCGTCGCCGGTCGGCTCGACGATGATCCGTCCCCCAGCGGTCAACAGTTCGGCTCTCTTGCCCATCAGCAACGCCACCGCCCGCGACGCATTGCCACACGCTTCGACCTCGCTGCCGTCCGCATTGAATATCCGCATCATGGCATCGGCTTCGTCGGTGGGCTCCAGCAATATCAGCTGGTCGCACCCGATCCCGTTGTGACGGTCGGCAATCGCCCGCGCGCGCGCGCGCGTCATCGACACCGCATTCTCGCGCGCATCGATCACTACGAAGTCGTTACCGAGTCCGTGCATCTTGTGAAAACGGTCTGCCATGAGCCGCGCGATTTAGGGGCGCACGGCGCGCAAGTCCACTTACCTGCTGTTGCGAACCGAAGCGGACCGGGTCTCAGCCGCAAAACTGGCAGAGGAAGCACGCGCGCTGGGCAGCAGATTGCGTTCGGCAAGCAGCGCGCGTGCCTGCGGTATCGGCAGCGGGCGGCCATAGAGCCAGCCCTGTCCCTTGTGACATCCAAGCTGACGCAGGCGCTCCTCGATGACCGCATCCTCGATTCCCTCAGCCGTCACCGGAAGGCCAAGGCTGTCGCCCAGCCGCGTGATCGCGTTGACGATGGCGGCGCTTTCGGGATTGTCGATGATCGAGGTGATGAAGCTCTTGTCTATCTTGATGCGGTCGAACGGCAGCGCCCGAAGGTGGGCCAGCGACGAATAGCCGGTACCGAAATCGTCCAGTGCCAGCTTGATCCCCTGATTCTTCAGGCTGCCGACGATCGACTGGGCAAGCGGAAGGTTCTCGAACAGCGAGGTCTCGGTGATCTCAACCTCAAGCCGGCTCGGCGGAAAGCCCGTTTCGGTGAGTAGTTTGACAAGCTTTTGCGCAAGCCACGGGTCTTTCAACTGTGTCGGCGAAATGTTGACCGAGATTGAAATCGAAGAGTCCCAGTTGCGGGCCTCGATCATTGCCTGCCGCATCACCGACATGGAGAGATCGGCGATCATGCCGGTTTCCTCGGCTGCGGAAATAAATTGATCGGGCAGGATCAGCCCCTTAGTCGGATGCTCCCAGCGCGCCAGCATCTCAAAGCCGTGGAGGCGTCCGGTGGTCAGATCGATCTGCTGTTCGAAATACGGAACGAACTCGCCGCGTGGAATACCGACCCGTAAACCAAGCTCGACGTCGTTTCGTGCCTGCAGTTCGCGCTCCATCGACACGTCGAACCACGCATAGCGATTTCGGCCCTGGTTCTTGGCCGCGTACATGGCAATATCGGCCCGCCGCGTCAGGGCATCGATCGTGTCGCTACTATTGTCCGAAAAACTGATGCCGAGCGAGACCGATATGTGAACATGGGCGCCATCGGCATCGAACGGCATGGCAAGGCGCGACACAATGGCCTGGGCAAGGTGTTCAACGACCTGAGGACTGCCCCCGTCGAAGGCGAACATGCAGGCGAATTCATCCCCGCCTAGACGCGCTGCAATCGCCGAAGGTGGCATCAGCTTGGTAACGTCGGCTGCTACCAGTTTCAGGAGCGAGTCACCTATGGCATGACCATGGACATCGTTGACGTTCTTGAAATGGTCGAGATCGAGCATGAGCAGCGCGAGTGACTTTTGCCGCTTGTGCGTCTTGGCCAGCAGATCGGCGCCCAGTTCGGCGATGGCGCGACGATTGTAGAAGCCCGTCAGGGGATCGCGGAGGGCAAGCGTGTTGGCTCGACCTTCCGCCGTCGCACGTTCTGATATCTCGTTTTTCAGGTCGCGATAGCGCCGCCAGCCGAACAGGATCAGGGCGATGTTGAGGATGAGCGTGACCGACAATATGCGATCGACGTTCTGCCCCCCGCCCGTGATTGAGGCGAGCGTCCTGGACAAGACCTGGCTGCCGGTTCCGACGAACATGATGAGGGCGGCAACGACGCAGCCGCCGGTAATGACGTCGTTCCGCGCGTTGATGGTGCGCGATTTCCGGATCGCCGCATCGACGTTGACCATCGTCACTCCTCTCGGCCTCCAAATGTCCCGAACCTGTCGGATAGGCTGATACCGGTGAAGAACAGATTAAACGCCCGCAGTCGTTGACGTTTGGGGCTGTCTCCCCTATCGGCACCGACATTGAACCGCGTCCATGGACGTGCGCCAGCCGACGAGGTTTCGTCCGCTGGCGTTTTTTGCGTTGGAGTTTAACGGCTTATGTTTGATTCGCTGAGCGACCGTCTGGGTGGTGTCTTCGCCGCGCTGCGTGGCCGTGGCGCACTGAACGAAGCCGATGTCCGTGCCGCGATGCGCGAAGTGCGGATTGCGCTGCTGGAAGCAGACGTCGCGCTGCCCGTGGTGCGTTCGTTCGTCGATAGCGTCACCGAAAAGGCGGTCGGCCAGAACGTCCTGCGCTCGATCACACCCGGCCAGCAGGTCGTCAAGATCGTCAATGACGCGCTGGTCGACATGCTCGGCAGCGATACCGTCGACCTCGAACTCGGCGTAACCCCGCCCGCGATCATCTTGATGGTCGGTCTGCAGGGATCGGGTAAGACGACGACGACCGCCAAGATCGCCAAGCGCCTGACCGAAAAGGACCGCAAGAAGGTCCTGATGGCATCGCTCGACGTTAATCGTCCGGCGGCACAAGAGCAGTTGGCGATTCTCGGCACGCAGATTTCGGTCGCGACCCTTCCAGTCGTTGCGGGTCAACAGCCAGTCGAAATCGCGCGACGTGCGTTGAATGCCGCAAAACTGCAGGGCTATGACGTCCTGATGCTCGACACCGCAGGTCGCCTGCACGTCGATCAGGCACTGATGGACGAAATGCGCGCGGTTTCGGACGTGGCTTCGCCTGCCGAGACTTTGCTGGTCGTGGATGCGCTGACCGGGCAGGATGCCGTTAACGTCGCCAAGAGCTTTACCGATCAGGTGCCGCTGACCGGCGTTGTCCTGACCCGCATGGACGGCGATGCGCGCGGCGGTGCTGCATTGTCGATGCGTGCGGTCACCGGCAAGCCGATCAAGTTCGTCGGTACGGGCGAGAAGCTCGACGGCTTGGAGCTGTTCCACCCAAGCCGGGTCGCCGGTCGCATCCTTGGCATGGGCGACGTCGTCTCGCTGGTCGAGCGCG
>JAQGKX010000152.1 GCA_028289885.1 Sphingomonadales bacterium | reverse complement strand
ATCAGGCCCTGGCCTGCTTATATGGTTCCCACCTGACGTAACTGGCGTCAGAGGATATTCCGGAGCAAACGATCATGGTGGGTCCACCACTCACCCCCCCCTCACCGATCACGACCAACGGGCTGGGGGCGCTCCGCCGAGATATGAGGCGGGTTCGGCGAACCCTCCATAATGAAGCCAAATGGCACCCTGCGCCTTTCCATGAGGTGCTCATCGGATATATTTCGAAGGGTGACGTCATCGGGCTATATATGCCGATGTCGGGCGAACCTGATCCGGCCTCGCTAAATTTGGGCGCATCGACCGTGACGTCGCTTCCGGCACTGAATCCGGACGGCACCATGGAATTCAGGCTTTGGAAGCCGGGCGATGCGACAATGGTTTCGCCATGGGGTGGAAGCCAGCCCGCAGACGTCGATCTCGTCGTTGAACCCGACATAATCTTCGTTCCCCTCCTCGCTTTCGATGAGTTCCTGTACCGGCTCGGCCAGGGCGGTGGCCATTACGACCGGTATCTGGCTGGCCATGAAAGCGCGCTGCGCGTCGGTGTTGCGTGGGAGGCTCAAAAGGTGGCTGGCCTGCCTGTCGAGCCGTGGGATGTGCCTCTCGACGCCGTAATAACCGAGCGCCATTGTTATATGAAGGAACTGCGACCTTGCCTGACCCGATAGCGCCTGATCCGGTATCGCCTGACCCGATATCGCCTGATCCGATAGTGCCCAAGCCGATAGCATCGAAACAGAGGGCACCAGAGCCGGGACCGGGGTCGATCGAAAACCCGAGTTGGCGGAAACCTGCTGGAATTTTTATGATCCTCGGGCTGATCATCGTCTGGGCGGTCGTCATCCTTACGGTATCACCCGTCATAACTGGCCTCGCATGGCCCCTACAGGCGATTTTCTACGCGGTTGCAGGGGTCGTGTGGATCATGCCGTTGCGCCCGCTGCTGCGCTGGATGGAACTGGGGCGTTTTCGCTGAGCCTGTGATCTTTGGATAGCTCGCTGAGGGTGGTCGGCGCCAACGTTTATCCGATGTGGACAAACGCTGGCGCGAGTGACGGGACTCGAACCCGCGACCTCCGGCGTGACAGGCCGGCGCTCTAACCAACTGAGCTACACCCGCTTGCAACAGCGTGAGGCCGGGCGAATAGGCGAATTCGCGGGGCTGTCAAGGCAATCGCGGCGGGTTTTCCAAACTTCTATCGTTAACGACTGTTAAATGACGTCAACTATTTTGAAGGTACATTAACCACTCTTTTAGCCCTTTGGTCACATGACGCCTGCAGCAACGCAGGATTTTGACGTCAAATGACGAACGCCGGGACACGATGGTCGATTTTGAATGTACGCCTGGGGGATGTAATTCCCCTGGCGATCGCTTCGGCGACCATCGCTTTTTCCGCCCCTGCACTGGCAACCGGCACCGGCGCTGGCACCATGATCAGCAATATCGCCACTGCCACCTATACCAGCGGCGGCAAGGCGGTCACGGTTGCGTCGAACAAGGTCGATTTGAAAGTCGATGAAGTCCTAAACGTCACGGTGGCCTATGCGGACCCCGGTGACGTTGCCGGCCTGCCCGGTGCGACGAACCAGGTGCTCACCTTCAACCTGACGAACACCGGTAACGGAACAGAGGCGTTCACGCTGGCTCCCATCAACGCGATTGGTGGCGATGCCTTCGATCCGGCAACGACGTCGCTGGTGCTCGATACAAATCACAACGGCGTGTACGACGCGGGCGTGGATGCTGTTTATGCAGCAGGCACCAACGACCCAAATCTCGCAGCTGACACGTCGATAAAGGTTTTCGTCCTTTCGACGCTGCCGGGTACCGCTACCGACGGCCAGCGCGGCCAGACAGACCTGACGGCCACCGCAGTCACCGGCACCGGTGTTCCGGGAACGGTTTTCGTCGGCAAGGGCGATGGCGGCAGCGATGCGGTCGTCGGCACCACCACCGGTATAGGTCGTGACAAGGGTTTTTACATCGTGACCGCTGCCACGATGAGTTTCGTCAAAAGTGCGACGGTCGTCGATCCATTCGGCGGCGTTAAATCGATACCCGGGTCGACCATCACCTATACGCTCGTCGCCACGGTGACCGGGACCGGATCGCTGGTCAATCTAGCGGTCGGCGATCCGATTCCGGCCACGACGACCTATGTTCCGGGCAGCCTCACACTGCAGGGCGCGGCATTGACCGACGGAGCCGATGCCGACGCTGGCGAAATCTCTGGATCCGGCATCGTGGCGCGTCTCGGCGACCTCGCCAGCGGCCAGACCCGCACCATCACGTTCAAAACCAAGATCAATTAGGAAAAAACCGGTGATCCGACTCATTCTCGCCTTGTTCGCGCTTTCGGCTCCTGCCGTCGCGCTTGCCGCCAACGACGTTTCGCTGACCAGCGCGATGTTCGTCGAAAAGTCGGTGCCGCAGACCGGCGGTCCTGCAAAGGTCACGCTCGAGCAGCCCAAATCGGTGCCGCCCGGTGCCAGGCTCTTCTTCGTCCTGAGCTATCGCAACCAGGGCAAAACGCCTGCGACGAATTTCACCGTGACCAACCCGATGCCCAATGGGGTCGCCTTCGACAGCACCGCCGATCCGGGCGCGAGCTATTCGGTCGATGGAGGCAAGATTTGGGGTTCGCTGACGACGCTGCGGGTTCCGGCTGGGGCCAGTTCGCGCTCCGCCTTGCCCGAAGACGTCACGCATATCCGCTGGGTTTTGAAATCACCGATACCGGTGGGCGGCACGGGAAAGCTGAGCTTTCGAGGTTTTGTTAAATAACTGGGAATCCTTCCCTTTTGACACGGTGGGGACCGGTGTCATGAAAATATCAAGAAAGAAACCAGAAGATGACCAGGACCAATCAATTGCTGGCAACCGCCAGTGCCATTGCCATGGCGGCAATCAGTGCAGCGCCAGCTTTTGCTGCCGGTACCTTGGCGAACACGACCATCACCAACACCGTTTCGGTGGCCTACACGGTCGGTTCGGTGGCACAGACCGCAAAATCGGCATCGAACGACATTCTGATCGATAGAAAAATCAACCTGACGGTCGCTGCGGTGGGAACGACGACGACGAATGTCTCGCCCGGCCAGACCGCTGCGATCACGACATTCCTCGTCACCAATAACTCGAACGCTCCGCTCGATTTCGGGCTGTCGGTCGCACAACAGGTCGGCGGCGCGGGCGCGCATTCGAACACCGACAGTTTCGATGTCACCGGCACGACGATGTATTTCGATACCGATGGCAGCCTCAGCTACACGCCCGGTGTCGATGTTGCCGTTACGTCACTCGACGAAGTTGCTCCCGACACGTCGCGACGGATCTTCGTGGTAGCCAACGTGCCCCTCGGCCAGGCGACCGGCGATGTCGCAGCCGTGGCGTTGACCGCACAGGCGCGCGACGGTGGAGCGGCCGGAACGCTGGGCGCGATTTCGGTTCAGACGACGGGTGCGAACACGGCTGGCGTCGACACCGTATTCGCCGATGCCCTGGGCGCGACCGACGGGCTCTATGATGGCCAGCATTCGGCGAAGAACGACTATACTGTCAGCGCCGCCGCTGTATCGGTGTCGAAGATATCCACGCTGATATCGGACCCGATCAACGGCACCACAAATCCGAAGATGATCCCCGGCGCGATCGTCTCCTATTGCATTCAGGTGGCGAATGCCGTCGGCGGCGCGGACGCCACCGGTGTCACGGTCAGCGATACCGTGCCTGGCCAGTTGGCCTATATCACCGGCACGACCTTCCTGAACGGCACGGTCACAGGAGGCATTTGCAACGCGGACGGAGCGCTGGGCGGGTCCTATTCGGGAACCACGGTGTCCGGGACACTCGGCACGCTCACCGCAGGGGCAACCAAGACCCTTTATTTCCGCGCAACCATAAACTGACGCGACTTCGGCGGCGCGCTTCGTGGGGGAGCGCGCCGCCGATCTAGCGGATCATGTCGCTGTCACGATGACGCGACGGGATCCGCGACCTTCACGGGGGGACCATCATGACGCATCGTTATCGCTTGAGCACCGTTTTCGGTACGCTCGTTCTTGCCGGGTTCAGCGTTCCGGCCTTCGCCGCTGGTACGGCTGCGGGCAGCACAATCACCAACACGGCATCGGTGGCTTATTCGGTCGGCGGCGTTGCGCAGACGGCGGTTTCGGCATCGACCAGCTTCACCGTCGATCGCAAGGTCAATTTGCTCGTCGTCGAAACGGGTACTGCAACAACGAGCATCTCACCGGGGCAGGTCGCGGCTGTCACGACGTTCACCGTGACCAACTCGTCGAACGCTACGCTCGACCTCGGCCTGGCGGTCGCACAACAGGCGACTGGAGCGACGGCACAGCACGGCGGAATCGACAGCCTGAACGTGACGACGCCGTTGATGTACGTCGATACGAACAGCAGCGGAGCCTATGATGCGGGTGATGCCGCCGTCACCTATCTCGACGAACTTGCCGCCGACACTTCCAAGACGGTTTTCATCGTCGCGAACATTCCATCGACCGCGGTCAATGGCGATGTCGCAAGCGTCGTCCTGACGGCACAGGCTTTCGAAAGCGGTATCGCGTCATCGCAGGGCGCCTTGGTCACTGCAACAACGGGTGCGAACACGTCGGGCAAGGACACTGTGTTCGCCGATGGTGCGGGAGCAACCGACGCGGCGAACGACGGCCAATATTCGGGCCGCGACGATTATACCGTTGCTGCCTCGCTGCTGACGATCGTCAAGACCAGCAAGCTCATTTCCGATCCGGTCAACGGAACGACCAATCCAAAGATGATTCCGGGCGCCATCGTCGAATATTGCATTCAGGCGAACAATGCGGCGGGCGGCACCGCCGCAACGAGCGTGGTCATCACCGACACGCTGCCCGGCACGCTTGCTTTTCTGACGAGTTTCGGGAGTTTCATCAACGGTTCGGTCACGGGCGGGGCCTGCAATGCCGATGGCGTAGCCGGTGGCAGCAACACCAGCGGAACAGTCACGGCGACGCTGCCGACCGTCGCTGCGGGCGCAAGCAAGACGCTCTACTTCCGCGCAACGATCAACTGACATGCGTGGGGGTCCCCCGCTCACCCGATTGCCAGCCATGGACCGCCGTGCCTTTTTTTTGGGGCACTGCAATTAACCACATCAGGACCTTCGGACTATTGCTTGCAGCCGTGGCAGCCGCCACGAGCATCGCGCCCGCGCGCGCCGACACGATCAGCAATATAGCGACGATCCAGTGGGATACCGCAAAGTCTACGATCATTCGGCCGTCGAACCGGGTCGATATCCTCGTCGATCGCAGCGTTCCGGCGCTGACCCTGTCCACGTTCCAGTTTTCAAACAGCGCTAACGGCCAGCAACTCGCCGTCCCGCAGACGGTCTGTCGCGGCATCAACGGCGACGTGCCCGTCCACCTGACCGGGGCATTTGCGGGAACGCAACTGTCCCCGGCCAACGTCGAGAAAACGACGCTGATCCGCGCGGGAGAACCATTGGTCGTCAGCGTGACGTCGGTAAGCGACAATCGCGACCCGTCGAAGGTCGATACGCTGACTATCACGCTGAAAACGCCGGGTGGCGACGAAGAAACGCTGATCCTCGGCGAAACGGGCGTGAATACCAGCGTGTTCGCCGGCCTGATCAAGACGTCGCCAGTGCCTCCCAAACCCATTCAGCACAATTGCGAGCTTTCGCTCCAGCCCGGCGACAAGCTGCAGCTGGATTCGATGCGTTCGGACGGATCGCTGATCGCCAACACGCCGGTCGAGGTCCTGATCGATCCCTATGGCGTGGTTTTCGACAGCCGGGATGCGACGCTGGTCAATGGCACCAAGATTACCTTGATCGATGCCGACACCGGATCGCCCGCAACGGTCTATGGCGATGACGGAATATCGCCATTTCCATCCACATTGGTTACCGGTAACACAGTTACAGATGCCAGAGGGGTTAGTTATTCGTTTCCTGCCGGTGATTACCGGTTTCCGTTCGCGAAGCCCGGTCGATACAAGTTACTCGTTGAGCCACCAAGCCCCTATATAGGACCATCCCTGTCCTCTCCCGGCGGCCTTTCCCGTTTGAGGCGGCCAGACGGTCTACCCTTTGAACTAAGCGCTGGCTCCTACGGGGCCATTTTCACGTTGTCGGACCCGGCACCGGTGCGCATTGACATTCCTGTCGACCTGCCATCCGCCATGCTCTCGATCACCAAGGTCGCATCCGCCGCCGTTGCGGTTCCGGGTGACGCCGTTCAATATCGTATTACAGTCACGAACGGCGATATGACCCGGCCCACTGGCGTCATCACCGTTTCAGATCGCCTGCCGGTCGCAATGCGGCTTAAGCCTAACTCGGTTCGCGTTAGCGGCGTACTTACAACCTATGTGGTTGGTAACGATGGTGCAAACCTTACGGTCACGTTACCCGCGCTGGCCATCGGCAAATCCGCCGTCGTGACTTATCTGCTCGAAGTCCGTCCCGACGCCAAAGCGGGACAGGCACTAAACCGCGCGCAGGCCCATGACAGCTTCGGGTCCTTCACGGCAATCGCCGACGCCGCCGTTCGGATCGCCCGCGACGGCATATCCGATCGGATGACGATCATCGGACGCGTCACCGAGGGCGGCTGCACTGTCGATCCCGCCGTCGCAAAGGGCATCATCGGCGTTCGCGTGATGATGGAGGACGGCAGCTATGCGGTCACCGACCTCGACGGGCGTTACCATTTCGAGGGGGTCATCCCCGGAACACACGTCGTCCAGATCGACCCATCGACGCTGGGACCAAATCTGGTGCCAACCGACTGCGCCCGAAACGCCCGTTCAGCAGGGAGCGCAATCTCGCGCTTCGTAGAAGGTCAGGGCGGGGCTTTGTTGCGCGCTGACTTCCACGCCGTCGCAGGGACCAACGGTGCGCGCCTTACCGCCACCCCGATCGCTCGCCCCTCTGCCGCTACCGATGCGGCGGCCGCCGGTGCCGAAAACGACTGGTTCACCGGCCAGGCCCCCGGCGTCGAATGGCTATTCCCCGCCGCCGACCATAATCCGCGCACCAAGGCCGTCCGAGTTGCTATCAAGCACCTGCCCGGCCAGACCGTCAGCCTGTTCGCCAACGGCAAGCCCGTCGAGCCGATGTCGCTCGACGGCACACGCAAGAACGCCGATGGCAGCGTTGCCGTCACCCTGTGGCGCGCCCTCGAACTCGCCGATCGCGACACGCATTTTACCGCTGAGATTCACGATGCGAGCGGTGCCATCGTCCAGCGCCTGACCCGCGATGTGCATTTCTCCGCGAGCCCGCTCCATGCCGAATTCCTGCGCGACCGTTCGCTGCTGGTGGCCGATGGTGTCACCCGCCCGGTCATCGCGGTGCGCCTGACCGACCGCGATGGCAAGGCGATCCACAGCGGCCTTGTCGGCGACTTCAGCGTCCCCGCCCCTTATTATCCCGCCGTCGAAGCCGATGCCCAGCAAGCCAACCAACTTGCCGGTCTTGAGCGCGGCCGCCCGGTCTGGCACGTCCAGGGCGACGACGGCATCGCCTATATCGAACTGGAGCCAACGACGGCTTCGGGCGCGCTGGCGCTCACCCTGCCCTTCCGCGACGGTGAAGTGACCCGCACGCAGCGGATCGACGCGTGGCTGACCCCCGGCAATCGTCCTTGGACCGTCGTCGGCTTTGCCGCTGGCACCGCAGGATTCAACACGGTCAAGGGTCGCCTTGAGGAACTCGGTCCGGACAGCAAGGAATGGCTGACCAGTGGCCGCGTCGCGCTTTATGCCAAGGGCAGGATCCGCGGCAAATGGCTGCTGACCATGGCCTATGACAGCGCCAAGCATCAGGACGACACGCAATTCGGTGGGACACTCGACCCGCAGGCCTATTACACCGTCTATGCCGACCGCAGCGAGCGCCGTTATGATGCAGCCTCTATCCGCAAGCTGTATGTCCGTCTGGAGCGCCCCCAGTTCTACGCGCTGTTCGGCGATTACGACACTGGCATGGCCGAGCCGCAGCTGACCCGCTACGTCCGCACCTTCAACGGCGTGAAGGCGCAATATCGTTCGGAGCATGTCGCCGCGACCGCGTTCGCTTCTGACACGCCCTATACCCACCGACGTCAGGAAATTCAGGGCAACGGCCTGAGCGGACCTTATGGGCTGGCATCGCGCGATATCCTTCCGAACAGCGAGACGATCACCATCGAAGTGCGCGACCGGCTGCGTTCGAACCGCATCATCGACAGCAAGGTGCTGACCCGCCACATCGATTACGACATCGACTATGTCGGCGGTACGCTGACGTTCAGGTCGCCGGTGCTCAGCCGCTCGTCGCTGCTCGACCCGCAGTTCATCATCGCCGACTATGAAACCAACGGAGTCGCCCAACGCGCCACCAACGCCGGTGGTCGCGCGGCGTGGACGAACACGGCAAAGACACTGACGGTCGGCGCAAGCGGCATCCATAACGAGGACGATCAGGCCACGACCAACGTCGGCGGCGTCGATGTTCGCTATACGCCGTCCGCTTCCACCGAGATCCGTGCCGAATTCGCCGGCAGTGACAGCAAGGCCCGCCCCGGTGTCGCCTCCACAAGCGCTGGTGGATCGACTGCATGGCTGG
Source organism: Sphingomonadales bacterium (assembly GCA_028289885.1). GTDB lineage: Bacteria > Pseudomonadota > Alphaproteobacteria > Sphingomonadales > Sphingomonadaceae > Sphingomonas_O. The sequence continues at coordinate 16,837 of JAQGKX010000152.1, read as the reverse complement.
TCGAGGCCGAGCATCACGGCCCCAGATACGACATCTTCGCTTACGCCCGCGAACAGCAGGCAGGATACGGCGTCGGCCAGCAGAACGCTTCCGAAGTCGGCACCCGCAAGTTCGGCGCGGACGGGCGTTTGCGCATCACACCGACCCTGTCGCTGGTCGGCAGCGCATGGCAGGAAATCCAGCTCGGCAGCGACGCCCGCCGCGATGCTGGATTGGCTAAGGTCGAGTACCACACAAAGGGCATGGACCTGCGCGCGGGCGTTACGATTGCCGACGATCATCTGGCAAACGGCTCGGAAGCAAATTCCACGATCATCCAGTTGGGCGCGACGAAGAAGTTCTTTGACAACCGCCTCGAACTCGATGCGCAGACCGAGTTCGCTCCGGGTGGCGCAACCGAAAGCGTCGACTTTCCTGCTCGCCACACAGTGACGGCGCGCTATGCGTTCACATCGGCGATCACGCTGATCGGTTCGTATGAGATCGCCAGCGGCAAGGCTGTAGATGCCCGCACCGCACGTATCGGCTTCGACCTGAAACCATGGGCGGGCGGGCGTTTCGTCGCGACCGCCAACCAGCAGGACGTGGCCGAATATGGCCCCCGCAGCTATGCCGCCTTTGGCCTTGCCCAGTCGCTGCCGATCGGCAAACGCTGGACCGTGGACTTCACGCTCGACGGCAACAAGACCCTGCACGGCATCGACCCGTCGAAGGTGTTGAACGTCAATCAACCGGTCGCAAGCGGCGGGTTCCTTGGCGTCAACAACACGATTACCGAAGACTTCACGGCAGTTACTGGCGGCGCGACATTCCGCGGCGAGCACTGGAGCTGGAACGGTCGTGCCGAATATCGCGATGGTGACCTATCGAGCCGTTACGGCCTGACCACGTCGATGTTGCGGACGCTGGGCGAAGGTCGCGCACTCGGGGCAACGTTCAGCTGGTTCCGCGCGAGGCAATCGGGCGGCTCCACCACAGAATCCGCAGCGCTGGCGATGAGCTGGGCCAACCGCCCGAACGACAGCCGTTTTTCCTGGCTGGAAAAGCTCGAATTGCGCAGCGACAAGGTTTCGAACGCCGTCGCCGGGCAAAGCGACGCGATCGGCTCGGTCCTGCTCGTCACGGGCGATGCCGTGTCAAAGCGGATCATCAACAGCCTGAGCGTCAACTGGTCACCGACCTCGAAAAGCGAAGGCCGCTACTTCGGTCGGAGCGAAGTCTCGCTATTCTGGGGGAGCCGCTACGTCGCCGACCGCTATGACAGCGACGATCTGACCGGCTGGTCGAACTTGGTTGGAGCCGACATAAAGTTCGACCTGTCCGAAAAGATCGACCTCGGCGTTTCCGCCACCGTCCGCGAAAGTGCGGCGGGTCGCGCCATCGCCTATTCGGGTGGCCCGGCGCTGGGGATCGCTCCGTTCGAGAACGGTTATGTCTCAGTCGGTTACAACGTAATCGGATACAATGATCGGGACTATAGCGACGCGCGTTACACCCGCTCGGGACCCTATGTGACGCTGCGCTTCAAATTCGACCAGAACACGCTTTCGAACCTGGGTCTGGGATCGAAAGGCCGCTAAGTCCCGGCTTCACGCCAGGGTCCGATGCAACCTTGTGCAGCATCCAGAGGTTCGTCGGCGATGACTCGCATCGCGCACCTCTCTGACATCCACTTCGGCGCGCACGACGACCGTGTCGTTGCCGCAAGCGAAATCTGGCTGGCACAGCGCCGCCCCGACCTCGTCATCATCAGCGGCGACCTTACGCAGCGCGCAAAAGAGAGCGAGTTTCGCGCGGCGTCGGCCTATCTCCACCGGTTGCGCGCGATGGGGCTGAAGCTGCTCGTAATTCCGGGCAATCACGACGTACCCCTATATGACGTCGTCCGCCGGTTCGCGGCTCCGCTCGACCGGTACAAACGCTATATCGACGATGGCCTCTGTCCGTGGTTCGAGGACGATAATGTCGCGGTCCTCGGGATCAACACGGCGCGTTCGCTGACGATCCGTGACGGGCGTATCAACCATGCGCAAATCGCGCTGATGCACGAGCGGTTCGGCAACGTTTCCGCCACCAAGATGCGTATCCTCGTCACGCACCACCCGCTGTTTGCCATGCCAATCGGAGAAGGCGGCGAACTGAGCGAAGCGGTCGGTCGGCATGACGATGCCATTGCGGGCGCGACCAGTGCAGGGGTCGATATTGCGCTGGCGGGTCATTTCCACCGAACCTATGCAGAGGCTCCACGCAAGATGGTCGAGAAAGCGGGGTCCATCCTCGTCATACAGGCCGGGACCGCGACATCGACGCGGCTGCGGAACGACGAGCCGCAAAGTTTCAACTGGTTGCACATCGACCGCCCCAATGAATTGCTGCTCCAGGTGATACCGTGGAACGGCGCCGGGTTCGAAGAGGGCAGCGAAACGCGCTTCGCGCTGGGTGCGGAGGGTTGGCATACCGTCGAGGCTGCGGATACGGCACCTTCCCCGCCAGTTATACCGGCGTGACGACGAAGCCTGTGCCCCGCGAAGCTGTGCTGATCGTCAACGCACATTCGCGAAAAGGAGCAGCGCTGTTTGAACAGGCGCGCGAAAAGCTTGGGGCTTCGGGTATCACGCTGATGGCGGCTCATGCCGTTAGGGACCCCGAGAAATTGAACGATACTGTCCGGCAGGCGGTCCGCGACGGTGCGCCGATGGTGATCGTTGGCGGCGGCGATGGCTCGCTGTCGTGCGCAGTCGATGACCTCGTGGGCACGGATTGCGTGTTCGCCGTACTTCCGCTCGGCACCGCTAACAGTTTCGCCCGAACGCTCGGCCTGCCGCTCGATCTCGACGGTGCAATTGACGCGATTGCGACCGGACGGCGACGCCGGATCGATCTCGGGCTGATCGACAAGGATTACTTCGTCAACGCAGCTGCGCTCGGATTGTCGCCCATGATCGGCGACAGTGTGCCACACAATTTGAAGAAGTATCTCGGGCGAGTCGGTTATCTGATGTGGGCGGTGTGGTGCTTCGTGCGGTTTCGACCATTCCGGCTGATTGTCGACGACGGCATACAGGAGCATCGGATGTGGGCAACCGAGGTCAGGATCTTCAATGGCCGATTCCACGGCGGTGTCGAACTGACCGAGAATACCGATGTCGATAGCGGAGACATCGTCGTGCAGGCCGTGACCGGACGCAACCGGATGCGGCTCGCGTGGGACTGGTATGCCAAATTCTTCAAGCTGCGGTCGCGCGAGGCCAATACCCAGGATTTTCGCGGCAAGTCGCTGAGGCTGGACACCCGCCCGCACCATCACATTTCGATCGACGGCGAACCGCTGGCACGGACGCCGGTGACGGTCAGCGTTGCCGAACGCGCAATCGAGGTGGTCGTGCCAGCCTGATTATCCAGCAGTCTCGACAGATGGCACTCTGCCAGACAGCGCGGCGTCGAACTGCGCCTTGTCGAGCGCGCCCTCCCACCTCGAAACGACGACCGTAGCGACCGCATTGCCGATGAAGTTGGTCAGGCTGCGGCACTCGCTCATGAAGCGATCGACGCCGAGGATGAGCGCCATTCCCGCAACCGGGACCGAGGGCACGATCGACAGCGTCGCGGCAAGCGTGATGAATCCCGCCCCGGTAACGCCCGCCGCGCCCTTCGACGACAGCATCGCGACGCCGAGCAACAGGAGTTGCTGGCCGAGTGTCAGGTCCACGTTGCAGGCCTGCGCGATGAACAGCGCCGCAAGCGTCATGTAGATGTTGGTCCCGTCGAGGTTGAAGCTGTAGCCGGTCGGAACGACAAGCCCGACGATGGATTTGGGGCACCCCGCCCTCTCCATTTTCTCGATCAGCGACGGCAAGGCGCTTTCGGATGAAGACGTGCCGAGGACGAGCAGCAATTCGGCCTTCAGATAGGCAATCAGCCTGAAGATCGAAAAACCGGCGAGCCGCGCGACGCTGCCCAGTACGACGATCACGAACAGCGCCGATGTCAGGTAGAATGTGCCGACCAGCAACGCGAGATTGGCGAGCGTACCCACTCCATATTTGCCGATGGTAAACGCCATCGCCCCGAACGCGCCGATGGGTGCTGCCTTCATGACAATGCTCACGAGCTTGAAGAACACGATCGAAACGTCATCGAGCAAGTCGAGGATTTTCGCGCCGCGATCACCCACCAGCGCTAGGCTGATGCCGAACAGGATCGACACGAACAGGACTTGCAGGATGTTGCCCTGCGTCAGCGAGGACATGAAGGTATCGGGGATGATGGCCGTCAGGAAACCGGTGACGGTGCTTTCATGCGCCTTGGCGGCAAATTCGCTGACCTTCGTCGCGTCGAGTGTGGAGGGGTCGATGTTCAGGCCAGCACCGGGGCGGATCGTGTTGGCGACGATCAACCCGACGAACAGTGCCACTGTCGAGAAGAACAGGAAATAGGCGAATGACTTGGCCGCGACGCGACCGACGCTTTTCAGGTCGCGCATCCCTGCAATGCCGGTAACGATGGTCAGGAAGATTACCGGGGCGATGACCATCTTCACCAGCTTGATAAAGGCGTCGCCCAGCGGTTGCAGTGCCGCACCAGTGGCAGGCGCGAAATGGCCGACGAGTACGCCACAGGTGATTGCGAAAACGACCTGCAGGTAAAGTTGCGCGTACCAGGGCTTCGGTCCCGAGGCCGGGGAGCGAATGGCAGGATCGATCTTCACTCTTGCGCTTCCTTCGTCGCTGCGTCCCGCATCGCTATGCCGCGTCAGGCGTTTTCGGTCGATAGCGTCGTCCAGCCAAGCGCCGGTATCGTCACCGACCGTTTGCCGGCAAGATCGATCCGGATGACGAACAAATTGCGCCCCTCGATATAGCTCATCACCCGCCGCGCGCGACCGAGCGAACTGGTGCCATATGTACGCGCGATTTCCTCGTCGGTCGGGCACGGGCCACCCTCGCGCGCCGCGCGCGCGACCAGCAGGAATGCGCCCAGCATGTCATCGGGCAGGTCATTGGCCGTCTCGATGGCGCGTGCCCATTCGGTGTCGAGACCGTCGAAGATTCCCGCCCGCGCCGCCGCCAGCCTGCGTGCAAAGGCGGAAGGCTCGAGCGGCGGGGATTGCACCCCGACCATACGGCAGCGAACCTGAAAATCCTGGAACAGGATGGCAGCGGGTCGCGCGGTCGAATACGGATCCTCGACGATGGCGCGCAGGACGTCGCTGACCAGTTGGCCGAGTGCAGCAGGATCGACGGCGGGCACCTCAAGCGCAAGCTCGGTCTTGAACGGGCCGATCTGTTCCAGCACGTCATCCACCGGCAAGGGCGGCGGTGGGGCTGGAAGCGAGCGCGGGGGTTCCTCATCGAAACCGGAGAGCAGGAACTGCTTCATGTCGCCTGCGGGTGCCTGTGGCAGCGGTGAAAGTATGGGACTGCCACTGCGCGCCGATGTCGCCACCGGACCGATCCGGATCGCCACCGGACGCCGCGAGATCGCCGGGCCAAGCGCCAGGAACGATCCGCGCTCGAGATCCCGGATCTGTTCGGCCTGACGCCGCTCCATGCCCAGCAGATCGGCCGCGCGCGCCATATCGATGTCGAGAAACGTGCGGCCCATCAGAAAATTGGACGCTTCGGCGGCGACGTTCTTGGACAGCTTGGCGAGCCGCTGCGTGGCGATGATGCCTGCCAGCCCACGTTTGCGCCCACGCGACATCAAATTCGTCATCGCCGACAGAGACGCGCGGCGCACCTCCTCGCTGACCTCGGCACCCGACGCCGGAGCGAAAATCTGTGCCTCATCGACGACGACCAGTGCCGGATACCAATGTTCGCGCGGCGCATCGAACAGCCCCGACAGGAAGGCGGCGGCGCAGCGCATCTGGCCCTCCATCTCCAACCCCTCAAGACTGAGCACGACCGAAGTCCGGTGTTCGCGACACCGCGCCGCAAAGCGCAGGACTTCAGTCGCCGAATACTGAACGGCCTCGATCGCGACATGGCTGTGCGGCCCGGCCAGCGTGACGAAATCGCCCTCGGGGTCGATCACGATTTGCTGGACCTGGCCCGCGCTGCGTTCGAGTAGACGGCGCAACAAATGCGATTTCCCCGAACCCGAATTGCCCTGCACCAGCAAGCGCGTGGCGAGCAGTTCCTCAAGGTCGATCGGGACCGCCCTGCCGTTGAGATCCTCGCCCATGTCCACGTGAAAAGTCATGGCGAGCGCATGGACACAGGGCGAGGTCGGGGCAAGTCACTTTATGGTCGGCGGGGGATCACAACTTGATCATAATCAGTTCAGGTCGACCACAATCAGTTCAGGACCGTTCCCAGCGTCAGCGATCGGAACAGGCCCTTGTCGATCGGCACGTCGAAGCGGCACCCCGCAAAGCCATTGTCGCTCCAGACAATCGTCGCATTGACGGGATTCATGCCGGCAAAGCGCAACCAGACGCGTTCCCCGGCATTATGATCGAGCGACGATTTGATACGGCAGCCATAGATAGAGAGGTCGCCGAGCGATGCCTCGGCGGGCTGTTCGCTGAGTTTTCTCACGCTGATCTTCGTGATGCCCACGACCAGCCGCGGCGACGAACGTCGCTCGTCGGGGTCGTTGGACGGTGCCGAAATCCGCCTGACGTTGCCTGCCATCCTGATATCCTCGGAGCGGGTTACCCCTTCACCAACGCTATTAATCATAACGGGTCAAACAATTCTTAAGATGCCGAGCTCAGGCGGATTCGGCAGCCTTCTCGCTGTGGGCAGCATCCTTGCCACCAAGATACTTGCGCACCAGCACGAAGAACAATGGTACGAAGAAGATCGCCAGCAGCGTTGCGGTCAGTGTTCCGCCGACGACCGCCGTCCCGATCGCGACCCGGCTCTTGGCACCGGCCCCGGTCGATATCGCGAGCGGCATGACGCCGAAAATGAACGCCAGACTGGTCATGATGATCGGACGCAACCGCAACCGCGCTGCCTCCAGTGCGGCATCGAACGCGCTTTTTCCGTTCTTTTCCGACAATTCGGCGAACTCGACGATCAGGATCGCATTCTTTGCCGATAGCCCCATCGTGGTCAGCAGCCCGACCTGAAAGAAGACGTCGTTGTCCAGCCCACGAAGCGCCATCGCAACCGCCGCGCCGACCAGTCCGAGCGGAATCACGAGCATCACGGAAACGGGGATCGACCAGCTCTCGTACAGCGCGGCCAGACACAGGAAAATCACCGCGAGCGATAATGCATACAGATAAGGAGCCTGCGAACCAGACAGACGCTCCTGAAACGACAATCCGCTCCACGCGACGGTCGTGCCCGGCTGCATCGCCGCGAGTGCCGCAATCCGTTCCATCGCCGCCCCCGACCCGACGCCGGACGCGGCCTGCCCCTGAATTTCAAACGCCGCCAGTCCGTTGAAGCGGCTGAGCGTTACCGGGGCAACGCGCCACGACGTCGTCGCAAAGGCAGAGAACGGTGCCATCGCGCCAGTTGCCGTCCGCACATACCAGTTCGACAAATCCTCCGGCTTGCTGCGGAACGGCGCATCGCCCTGAAGGTACACGCGCTTCACACGACCACGATCGACGAAATCGTTAACGTAATTACCGCCCCACGCCGCCGACAGGGTCGCATCGACCTGCGACTGGACCAGGCCGAGGGCACCGACCTTTTCCTGGTCGATATTGACGTTCAGCGTCGGCGTATCGTCCAGCCCGTTCAGACGTACGGCCGTCAGCTGGTCGTCCTTGCCGGCAGCATCAATCAACGCATTCTTTCGTGCGGTGAAGTCGGCGCGGCTCAGGCCGCCACTGTTCAGCAGCTCCAGTGTAAAGCCGGTCGAGTTGCCCAATCCGCGCACCGTCGGTGGACTAAGCGCAAAAAACTGCACGTCGCGCAAACTTGCCAGCGAAGCCGTCGCACGCTTCACGATGGAGTCGGCGCTATTGTCGCTCCCCTTGCGGTCGTCCCATGGCGCAAAGGCAATGAAACCACGCCCGGCATTTTGCCCGCCGCCGCCCTGCCCCTGCCCGGCGACGGTATAGACAAGCGAGACATTGGCTTTCTCGGAATCGAAAAAATATTGCTCGATCGACTTGGCCGCAGCGATCGTTCGCGCCTGTGTCGCTCCCGCTGGAAGCGTGAATTGCAACTGGGCGCGCCCCTGATCCTCGCTCGGCAGGAAACTCGTCGGCAATCGCAGGAATACCACCACCAGCACCGCGACAAGCACGGCATAGACTGACAGGGCGATGATTTGATGCTCCCAGATTTTCGCCACCGCGTTGCGATAACGATCGGCGGTGCGGTTGAACCAGCCGTTGAACCTGTCGCCAAGCCGGTGTGCGCGCGCGCCGATGCCCTTGCCTTCGGTCCGGGCTTCATGGTCGGGCCGTTTCAACAGGGCAGCGGCAAGCGCGGGGGTTAGCGTCAGGGCGACGAGTACCGAAAGGATCATGGCCGACACGATCGTGATCGAGAACTGGCGATAGATCGCGCCGGTGGATCCGCCGAAGAAGGCCATCGGCAGGAACACGGCGGACAGGACGAGTGCGATCGCGATCAGCGCCGTCTGGATTTCGCTCATCGACTGGATCGTCGCATCGCGCGGCGAAATGTCCGGGTTATGCTCCAGAACGCGCTCGACGTTCTCGACGACCACGATCGCGTCGTCTACCAACAGGCCGATCGCGAGCACCATCGCGAACAAAGTCAGCGTGTTAATCGAATATCCCGCCACTGCGAGCACCCCGAACGTGCCGAGCAGCACGACCGGAACGGCGATCGTCGGGATCAGCGTCGCGCGCCAGCTTTGCAGGAACACGAACATGACGATGATGACGAGTATGACCGCCTCGACCAGCGTCTTGATGACTTCGTTGATCGACAATTTGATGAAGTCGGTCCCGTCATAGGGGAACGCATAGCTAAAGCCGGGAGGGAAGGATTTGGCCTGCGACTTGACCTCGTTGCGCACGAGTTCAGCGGTCTTCAGCGCGTCGCCGCCGGGAGCCAGAGAAATTGCGATGCCCGCACCGGGATGCCCGTTGAGGCGACTGACCGCCGAATAGCTTTCACTACCCAGTTCGATACGCGCGACATCGCTCAGCTTCACCACCGACCCATTGGTTTGCGTCTTGACGATGATGTTGCGAAACTGTTCGGGCGAGGTCAGGCGCGACCGGGCAGTCACCGTGGCGTTCAGCATCTGGGTGTCGGGCGACGGCTGCCCGCCGATCTGCCCTGCCGCGACCTGAGTATTCTGAGCGCTGATGGCGGCGGTTATGTCGCTCGGCATAAGCTGCACGCGTGCCAGCTTGAACGGGTCCAGCCAGATGCGCATCGCATATTGCGACCCGAAGACGTTGATGTCGCCAACGCCGGGCAGGCGCGACAGCCTGTCCTGCAGGTTCGAGACGAGATAGTCGCCGATGTCGCCACTCGTGACACGGTCGCTGCTGTCATAGATGGCCGCAATAATCAGCGGGTCGCTCGAAGCCTTTGTGACGATCAGGCCCTGTTGCTGGACCGCTTGCGGCAGCCGGGACAACGCCTGCTGGACCTTGTTCTGGACCTGCACCTGCGCGATGTCGGGGTTTGTCCCCTTGGCCAGCGTGACCGTCACAGAGACCGATCCAGCAGAACTCGACGTCGACGAGAAATAGAGCAACCCGTCGATCGACGTCAGTTGTTGCTCGATGACCTGGGTCACGCTCGATTCGAGCGTTTCGGCCGACGCGCCCGGATAATTGGCGCGTACGTTCACCGATGGCGGCGCGATGTCGGGAAATTGCTCGACCGGAAGCGCGAGTATCCCGCCGATCCCCGCCATCATGACAATAATGGCAAGCACCCAGGCGAAAATCGGCCTGTCGATGAATATCCGGGAAATCATCGAGGAGAACACCCAATCTGCGGAGCCAGCGTGTCATATCCAGGACATTGATGCTGGCCGGTTATCGTTTTCGTCCCCCGATCTGGCGTTCCATAACGATCAATACGGGATTTGTAAGACGGCGAGCGCGGGAAATCGATTATTTAACGCAATTTCAGCCTACCTCGTGCCATAGGCGACCAAACGCCTCCCTATTGACCCATCGAAGAGCCGTTCATGCACCGTGGCCAATCCCTGTATCTCGACTTCCTGAGGCTGATCGCCGCGCTGGAGGTGTTTGCCTATCATCTGTGCGGGCTGCCCAATACAGGCCTTCATCGGGCAATGTGGAACGATTTCGGCCATGATGCCGTCACCATCTTTTTCGTGCTGTCAGGTTTCGTCATTCCCTATGCGGCGCGATCGCGGGAGCCCGATCCCCGGGGGTTTGCCATCGCCCGGCTGACGCGCATTTATTCGGTTGCGATACCCTGCCTTGCGCTAACCTATGTCTTCGATCGCATTGGACACGGCGTCGATCCAGCGCTTTATACGGGATTGTCGCCGACCGGATCGCCGCTGCTCCGTCTTGGCATCGGGGCGGTCATGCTCAATGAAACCTGGGTATCGGTGCAGATGCTGTCGAATACGCCCTATTGGTCGATTAGCTATGAATTCTGGTATTATGTGATCTTCGCGGCGCTGTTCTATTTGCGTGGTCGCCAGCGCGTTATCGGGACCTTTGTCGCGGCGCTGATCGCTGGCCCGTTCATCCTGTTGCTGTTCCCGATATGGCTGCTCGGCTGGCTCGCCTATCGCGAACGCCTGACGGCGTCGTGGCCGGTATGGTTGCTCTGGATGGCGTTCGTGCAACCCGTCGTGGTTCTGGCATGCTTTTATCAGTTCGGCGTCCAGCGCCTCGGTGGCCAGTTGCTTGAAAGCGCACTCGGTCACGAAGTTTGGTGGCGGCATCTGGCGTGGTCGCGCTATGTCCTGTCCGACACGCTGCTCGGTTTCAGCATCGCGCTGAACCTTGCCGCCTCGAAGAGCCTCAGTCCTTCGCTGGATTGGGTGCTTCACAGATTCAGGACGCCGATCCCGTGGGGCGTGGCGCGGTCATTTACGCTCTACCTGCTGCACCAGCCAGCTATTCTGGTGGTGACGGCGCTGCTTTCGACACGCCTGCCGCCCAACGTTCGCGGGATCACGATTGCGGCTGTGGCGCTCGCCATCGTTGCCATCGTTTCGCAGTTTACCGAATTGCGGCGTAATGCGCTCAAGCCGCTGGTTGAGTGGGCGATCGACCTGCTCTGGTCGTGGTGGACGACGGCGACGCGCAAGCTGGGGCCCGTCGTTGCGCGTGGGTAAGCGTCTCGATGGCAAGTTCGGAACATGGCGCGGCCTTGTCCGTCTGGCCTTGTCCTATCCGCAAATGGTCGCAATTCCGAAGACCAAGCTGACTAAGGTCGAGCGCCTTGTCTTCGTTTGCCACGGCAACATCTGTCGCAGCGCCTTTGCCGACGTGCTTGCCCGCGATCTCGGGATGAGCAGCGCTTCGTTCGGGCTGAGCACGACCACCGGCCTTCCCGCCCATCCACCGATTGCCAATGCCGCGCGAGACATGGGGGTCGATTTGGCAAGTCATACGACAACGAGCGCCGGAGACTTCGTTCCTCAAGGCGGCGACCTGTTGCTGGCAATGGAAGCGCGACAGGTCGCACGACTGCGCCACGACCCCCGCTTTGCCGGGCTGCAGATCGACCTGCTCGGGCGCTATGCAGCGATCCCGCATATCCATGATCCGTACCAGTTGAACGATGCCTATGTCCGGGTGGCTCTCGCCCGCATCGATCGTGCCGTTCGGACGCTGGTCAGCCGCGTACGCGCCGCCAAAGCTTCCTGACGATATTGCTGACGTCGCGCCACAACGGACCCGGATCATCGAGCCGCCAGACATAGTACCGCGTACCCGGTCGCAAAAAACCTGCGGCATAGTCGAACAGGTCACGCCACGGCCGCACCCTGAACAGCGGATCGGCAATGGCGCTTCTCTGAAAAAGCACACGCGCCAGTCGACGCGTTTCGGGGATCATGTACCGCGCTCGCAAACCCGACCGTGGGGAAGCGGACAAGTCGGCTTGCCCGAGGATCTCGCGCCGATATTGCTCCCAGGCGAACGTCGCTCCACTTGCGGAAGCGAGCGGCAGACTGCCCCAAAGGCGACCGTTGACCTCCATCAGCCAATAACGCCCTGTTACCGGATCGTGCCGATATTCGACCATCGCGGGGCCTTCCCAGCCGATCATGCGCAACAACGCCTCCGATTTCTGCATCTGCGTGGCGTGTTCATGCAGGGGAACGCCCTCGCACAAGGTCGAAACGCCACCCTCGGGAGGCCATTCGTGCAACCGCCGGTGCTGAAAACGCATGACTGCCACGCCCTTAGCCATGGTGATCATCTGGCCGATGCCGAGGCCGGGGCAATAGTCCTGAACCAGCGGCCAGCGCGCAATACCAGCATATCGTCCGAGCGCCTGGGTCAACGCGGCCGCGTCCATCACGAACTCGGCCTTCAGAAATGCGATCCCATGCGTTTCAAGGATCGGGATGACAGCAGGCGGGTCGGCCCATTTCAACACCACCGGGTAGATCGTGGTTCGGGCACGAAGCCCGAAGTCCTCGCCTTCAATCGGCTGCCAGCCAGCCGAAACGTCGATCCCGATCGACCGCCCCAGCGCCAGCGTGACCGACTTGTCGAGAACCTTGGCCAGCGGCTCGGCTCTCGGCGTCAATATCCGGCAACCTCCGATCACGTCCGGTAACGCCGCCAGTTCGATCAGGTCGGTCTCCGATATCGCCAGCAATGCCCGGGCGCCCGACGTCGCGATCAGTTCGGGCAGCCAGTCGGCAATCGGTCCATCGGGGCGCATGTGTTCGGCATGAGCAAAGCGCGACGCTCCGCCGATCGATGCTCCCGTACGACTGACGGCATGGACCTGCACGCCATGAGCGCCAAGCTCACGGATCACCGCCAGACCGATCGGCGTATCGGAACCCAGCACGATCGCCGTCACGCGCGGCCCAGCTTGCGTTCGTACCGCACGGTGGCAATCGCCTGTTCCACGATCCGTGCTGTTGTCCGCACCCGGTTTGGGCCGGCACGCGGTGCGTCGGGGATCATCATCGTCTCGGGCCGGAGCGTCGCGAACGTCGCACTCTCAAGCGCAGGATGTCGTGCAATATACTCCGCCATCCCCTCGAACCGCGCCATCACCGCGCGATTGGGTCGCGAACGGTCGCGCGACAACATCTCGAAACTATGCGTCACCACGGTCACGACCGGATGCGCGCCCTTTGCCGCATGCAGCAAAGTGTCGCGCATCTCCCATCCCGACATCGCGCAAACCTGCGCGGGCCGAAAATGTCCGGGACGGTCGTACAATCCTGAAACCGGCAGTTCGCAAATCCCCTGTAGTTCTACCGGCAGACTCCGTTCAGCTATCACGTCGATCCGACAGTCGCCGCCAAGATAGTCCGCGTTCACGCTCGAATCCCAGGCCAAGCCAATCGCCGCCAGCGCCCGCAACGTGTCGTCGTTCGCCCCGAAGTTCCCGGCACGGAACGCAACCGGTCGCGCCGCCCCCGCCCGCTCGATCACGCCGCAGCCATATTCGAGCAGCGCGACCTGATCGGCCATCGCAAAATCACCGATGTTCCGCCCGCGCCGTCCGCCGACCGGCGACTCCTTCGCCCATTCGAGCCATTCGGGATGCGCGTGTAGCTGAACGTCATGCCCGCGCGCGACGATCATTCCGACGACATCGGCAATCACCGCTTCGCCCACAACCAGCGCGGGCAGCGGATCGACGAAATAGACCCCCTTCAGCCCATGCCGGTCTAGCACGTCCATCTGCCAACCGATGCCGAAGTCGCCAGCCTGACACCGACCCAATATCGAATTCTCGAAATTGACGCGCGCACTTGCCCCACGCTGGTGCAGCAGGGCCGACAACTCGGTGTCGACGGTGATCAGGACGGCGGTCATCGCCATCCCTTAACCGAACAATCTTGCTCGCGCGTTAGCGGACCTGCGGAATAGTGGCCATGTCGGCGTTGCTCAGGCTGACGGTGGTGTACGGCGGCACGTCGGTGGTGACCCATACGTTGCCGCCGATCACCGACCCCTTGCCGATGGTCACGCGCCCAAGGATCGTCGCGCCCGAATAGATAACCACATTGTCCTCGACGATGGGATGCCGCGCAATACCCTTGGTCAGCCGCCCGTCGGCCTCGCTCGGAAAGCTTTTCGCGCCCAGCGTGACCGCCTGATACAGTCTTACATGATCGCCGATTATCGCGGTTTCCCCGATGACGACGCCGGTGCCGTGATCAATGAAAAAGCTGTGGCCGATCGTCGCTCCCGGATGGATGTCGATCCCTGTCCGCGAGTTGGCGATCTCCGATATGATCCGCGCAACCAGCGGCGCGCCCAGCCGGTAAAGCTCATGCGCAATCCGGTGGTGGATCACTGCAATCAGGCATGGGTAGCAGAGCAGCACCTCGTCCACGCTCCGCGCCGCCGGATCGCCGAGATAGGCCGCCTGCACATCGCTATCGAGCACGCGTCGCAATCGCGGCAATGCCGTGGCAAATTCGGCGATGATCTCGTTCACCTTATCCTCGACCGTCATCGCATCGAGTTCACGGTCGGCGTAGATCACGTTCAGACGGACCTGCGCGCCAAGCTGCGACAGGGCCGATTCAAGCGTCGCCTCCACGAACGCGTCCTCGTTGTCCGGATTGAGTTCGGCGGGCCCCAGCCGCAATGGAAACAGTGCCGCGCCGATCGATCCTACAATCCGGTCCAGCGCCCTCCGCGAGGGGAAGCCGTGCGTGCCGAGTTCGGCGTGACGCTGGTGCGCCGCGCGCCATACATCACGTGCCAGGCGCAGCCCGCTGATGACGGCCGATATATCGAGGTGGTTCGGCGCGCGGGGTTCGACGACGGTGAATTTCTGCTGGGTCATGGCGCTTGGCTCTCGATGTGTTTGGCGGCCATAAACCCGGCAAGCCGCCGAACGCGATGGTGCATTTTCCTGTGGCCGCCAAAGGTTAGGTTTGAGCCATTATTTCTGGCGCTCAATCCCCACGCTTTGTCGAACACCGCTATGCAGGGCTGTCTTTTTGGTGGTTACTACACTCGATCGCTAGGAATTGATCGAGTCGGTCATTTTCTCCGTCGAGCGGTCTAGTGCGTGACGCCCCCTAGGGCATGAATTTAACTGTGGTCCGGCACAATCGCCGGACCGCATTTTTCTAAAGGGACCCAACTGGGTCCACCAAAACAGGAGAAGTGTGTCATGCCCCGGTCTACCGTTCTCCTGATCCCGGGCCTGCGTGGTTCAGAACCCGATCACTGGCAAACCCGCTGGGAAGAGGAACGCACCGATTGTCGCCGGATCGACCAGGGCGAAGGCGACCCCGACCCTTTGCGCTGGCTTGCGCGCATCGACACCGCCGTCGATCAGGTTTCGGGACCCGTCGTCCTCGTCGCGCACAGTCTCGGCTGTCTTGCGGTGGCGGCATGGGCGTTGCTCAGCCAGCGCGCCACTTCGGGCCGGGTACAGGCCTTGCTCGTTGCACCCTGCGACCCGGGCCAGATCGACGCGCCTTTGGTGATCAGGCGCTTTGGGTGCTTTGCCTTCACGAAATTGCCCATCCCGACCACCGTCATCGCCAGCTCGGACGACCCGTATGCCAGCCTCGGTCGCGGCTATGCCATTGCCCGCACATGGGGTGCCAATGTCGTCGAAGCCGGTGAAGCGGGGCATATCGATGCGAACTCACGTCTTGGCTCATGGCGCTGGGGACAGGACGTCCTCGACCGGCTGATCGTCCGCGCTTAAGTCCGGCTTGGGAGCCGAATAGCAAAACGCACTCTCTATTTCTTCCCAAGCCCCTAGTCTGGGGTTCATGAATTCCGAATCGCCAGCACCGCCCAAATCCGGACTGATCGTCCGCCATGTCCCGCATGAAGGGCTGGCCGGTTACCGCACCCCTATCGAGGCCGCGGGTTTCGAACTCGACCGGATCGACGTTTGCGGCCCCGAATTTGCACACGCCGATTTCCTGTCGCCGGATCTGCTGATCCTGATGGGCGGTCCGATGGGCGTGTATGAGCAATCCGCCTATCCATGGCTTGCACGCGAGATCGAACGGATCGCCGAACGGCTCGAACTCGGCCTGCCCACGCTCGGCATCTGCCTTGGTGCGCAGCTTGTCGCTGCGGCGCTCGGGGCGGAAATTTATGCGGGTCCGGTCAAGGAGATCGGCTTCTCGCCATTGACGCTGACCGAGGCGGGGCGTGCTTCTCCTGTCGCTCACCTTGAGGACGTGCCTGTCCTGCACTGGCATGGCGACACGTTCGACCTGCCGCCGGGGACCGAATTGCTTGCCTCGACGCGGGACTATCCGAACCAGATTTTTCGGCGCGGAACTTCGCTGCTGGCGCTTCAGTGCCACGCGGAGATGGGCGTCGATCCGCGTATCGACGCCTGGATTGCCGATTCGGGCGACTATCTGTCCGAAGCTGGCATTTGCCCCCGGGCGCTCCGTTCGGAATATGATGAAACCGGCCCGCACAGCGAACGCGCCGGGCAAAAAATGATTGCGGAATGGCTTACCCAGCTCGCGGCCTGATCGCCAACTCGCTGCCTGGTCGCCAACTCGCAGCCTAGTCGAAAGTGTAAGGGACTACCCCGCGATGGTCGGGATCGACGACGATATGCCGCCCCGCTGGCGGAAACGCGCGCTGCTCACAGTCGCGGCGGGGGCAAATCCGGCATGACACCCCGATCGGCGTCGCGCTACGTTCGCCGCCGACGTCGAGTTGATCGCCATAGATAAAGTCCGCCGCATATTCGACCTCGCACCCCAGCGCGACGGCATAGCGGCGACTGGGCCGCGCATAGCTTCCCGA
>JAQGKX010000103.1 GCA_028289885.1 Sphingomonadales bacterium | reverse complement strand
CGGTAGCTCGTCAGGCTCATAACCTGAAGGTCGCAGGTTCAAATCCTGCTCCCGCAACCAAATCAATATACGCAAAACCAACGTTCTATCAGGCTCAGACCATCCGGTCCGAGCCTCTTTTGCGTTTGAATGTGGGCGAGTCCACATCCCAGTCTCACTGGATCATGCAAATAGATCATGAACTTCGGAGTCAGGCATCACCGCAGCAACCAGCAGCGATCGGTGACAACAGTCCGGACTCCGCTCAAAACACAGGAGCGCTGTCGGTCGCTCACGTGCCATTTCCAACAGTTGGGCAGCCTGGGCCATAGCTTCGGGCAGTTCCAATTGGCCGGAATAAATTCTCTCCAGCGCCGCAAGATCATGTTTCCGCGCAGCTTCACGGCCTGCAGGCGGCGTACCGAGCGCCTTGAACCCGACATAATCAATCCCTGCCTCGCGTAGCCCCGCCGCCAGAATATTCTTGGAAAAGCCGGGGCGGCGCGACAATGGTACTGCCCTCACATCGGCGACCAACTCAACCCCGGCATCGGAAAGAGCGGCGATCATCTCGGCCTGCGTAAGGCCTTCATACCCGATCGTGAAAATCTGCATTGACCAGAGATGGGACCGGTCCTTCCCATTACAACCTCTACCTTTGGGCAATTGCGGCATGGATTTGCGCGACCACGGCTGCGCCCTCACCGACGGCTGCGGCTACCCGCTTGGTTGATCCTGCGCGGACGTCCCCGATGGCGAACACGCCGCGCTTGCTGGTTTCCAGAGGCAGCGTTCCCTTGCCGGTAATCACGAAGCCCTTGTCGTCGGTATCGACGCAGCCTTCGAGCCATTGGGCGTTGGGGTCGGCTCCAATGAACAGGAACATGTGGCGTAGATTGCGGCGCGTAATCTCGCCGGTCGATCTATTTCGGAAGCTGGCCGCGTTCAGCCCGGTCGTACGGTCACCTTCAAGCCCAACAACTTCGATGTCGACATGGATCTCTACATTAGGAAGCGCCGCGATGCGTTCCACCAGATAGCGTGACATTGTCGCCGAAAGATCGCGTCGGACGATCAGGTGCAGATGCTTGACGCGCGGTGCGAGGAACACCACCGCCTGACCTGCCGAATTGCCCCCTCCGACGAGCGCCACTTCTTCTCCCGCGCATAGTTTCGCTTCGATCGGCGATGCCCAATACGAAATCCCGGCACCTTCGAAAACGGCGAGGTTCTCGATATCGGGACGTCGATAACGTGCGCCCGACGCGACGATGACGGCTTTTGCACGGATACTCTGATCGGCGGGAAGCGACAGCGTCAATGGATCGTCCACGGTCGCGTCGCCGCATTCCAGCTGCAATGCGGCCACCGGGACCGCTATCTCCGCACCGAATTTCAGCGCCTGGTTGAAGGCGCGCCCGGCCAACGCCTGACCCGAAATGCCCGTCGGAAATCCAAGGTAATTTTCTATCCGGCTCGATGCGCCCGCCTGTCCGCCGATCGCCCGCTCGTCGAGGACCATGACCGACAGGCCTTCGGACGCGGCATAGACCGCAGCCGCAAGGCCTGCAGGTCCGGCCCCGACGATGGCAACATCGTATACGACATCGGGATCGAGTACCGGCATCATCCCGAGGCACGCAGCAACATCGGCATCGGTCGGCTTCTTCAGTAGGTTGCCGTTCGGACACATGACCAGCGGCAGTTCGTCGGGCAGCACGCCGATCCGATCGACCAGCTCCTTCCCCTCTGCGTCCGAAGCAACGTCGAGGACCATGTTCGGATAGCCACTGCGTGTGAGGAACCCCTGCAATCGCACGATGTCCGCACTGCCGGGTACACCGATCAGGATCGTGCCTGCGCCGCTCTCCTCGATCAATCCGACGCGCCGCAGGATCAGCGCGCGCATTACGATTTCGCCGACATCCGCCGATCCGACCATCAATGCGCGCAGATGGGCGGGGTCGAAGGGCAGGGCGGTGCACCCCTGCGGTCCGGCATGACCGGCAGCGATCGAGGGGCGGCCTGCGAGTTGGTTGACCTCTCCGGTGAATTGGCCGGGGTGGTGGATGGTTACCGGAGCCTCATGGTTGAGACCATCGCGGCGGACCACTTCGATGGTGCCGTCGAGCACCAGCCACGACGGCGCACCCCGTTCGCCAATGGCATATACGCTTTCATGGGCCGCAAATGTTTTTGCCGGACCGGAGGCAAAACGCTTCGCCGATTCCATCTGGGCGTCGTCCAGCACAGGAAACATCTGATGCACACGGCTGTTGGCAATGTTCATCGACTTGCCCGCGCAATATCGGCTTTGCGACTATCTGGATGTCGCCGGAGCGTTGATGTCCAATGGTCCGTATCCATTACGCGATGCTACGGCCTAACACCCCCCGTCCGCCAGCCCCCCGTGTCGCTTTCGCTAGTGCCAGCTTGAAATGCGCTCGTGCCACTTGACTGTGGCACCAAGTCGCCCAGAGGTTGCGGCAAAACATGACAATGGAGATCAGTCGCTTGGAAACGCAGAACTTGGCTGATGCCGACTACGCCCACCACGAAAAAGACAAGCTGCCGGTTCCGAAGCACGTCGAGGACGCGATCAGGACCTTGATTGCGTGGTCAGGCGACGATCCGGAGCGCGAAGGGCTGCTCGACACGCCGAAGCGCGTGGCTCGGGCGTGGAAGGAATATTGCGAGGGCTATCTGGAGGACCCCGGCTATCACCTCTCGCGGACCTTTCAGGAGGTCGGCGGCTATAACGAACTGGTCCTGCTGAAGGACATCCCGTTCCAGTCGCATTGCGAACATCACATGGCACCGATCGTGGGCACCGCGTCGATCGCCTATATGCCGCAGGACAAGGTTGTCGGCATTTCAAAGCTCGCGAGGGTGCTGAACGGTTATGCGCGACGATTGCAGGTGCAGGAACGGCTGACCGCGCAAGTCGCGCAATCGATCTGGGACAATCTGCATCCACAGGGCGTCGCGGTCGTCATTCAGGCGACGCACGGATGCATGACCGGGCGCGGTGTTCGCACGCCGGGTGTGTCGATGACGACGAGCCGGTTGCTCGGGTGTTTCCTGGATGATCCGCGGAGCCGGAGTGAGGTGTTGAAGCTGATGGGGTATTGAGGATTGAGGGGTGTTTTCGTCCCACTAGTGGGCGTTTGCCGAGCCTCACACACGATCATCAGGCAAGTAGAGTACAGGCGTGCTTAAAAAGCAACTATCACTGAAGCAACGGTAACATCCGTCCATTTAATTGGCGGTCTCTGCGTTATGGCGGTCCCGAGTTGCCCTTAGACGCTTGACATAATCGACGACGAATTGAGGTTCATAGGGCCGCGCAAGGTGCGGTCCACTCTCGCAAAGTTCTGCGACCGCAATCGCTGCGCTATCGACATTACCGGTCAGCTTGACCTCAAGCTCAGGCCGGTTCCCCCGCACCCAGCTTGCCAGCTCAAACCCGGAGCGCGTGCCAACGGCGGACACGTCGCAGAGAATGATATCAATTGATAAAGACGGTTCAGCAACTGCGAGCAGCGCCTCATCCGTATTGGCAGCCTCAACCGCCGCGTAACCACAGTGTCGTAAATACTCGGCGATTGCGTGGCGCGAAATGATGTCGCTATCGACGATGAGGATTGAAGACAAATCAACCGGCGTACTCATCAAAAGCTCTCCAGTTGAGCTTTGATCACTGCAACCGCATGCGCAACTGCATATGGCTTAGGCAAAAACTCATTCGCCCCATATTCAAAGGCAAGTGTCGAGGCCAGATGGCCTGAAGAGATCACGACCGGAAGGTCCGGGAAGTTCTTCCTGACGAATGCAAGCAATCCCAAGCCATCCACAGACCCGGGCATTCGCACATCACTTAGGATGACATCGACGTGGGCACCGGATGTTAAAATGTCGATGGCTTCGTCGCCATTAAATGCTTCAAGGACCCTATAACCAGCCTCTCGCAGCGCATCACTGATCAGCAACCGGACAAACAACTCGTCCTCGACGACCAGAATATAGGCTGCGTGCGAAGCCGCCAGTTCAGCTCCGTCCGACGCCACTGGATTAGTTTCCACAAATTACCCCCGCACACGCTTAACGGTCTGTGACAGTTTCAGTTTCATGAATGGGGAGACTGTGAAAAACAATGCGAAATTGAGGCCGTGACAAGAATTATTGAGCCCTGCAACATAGCCGTTAAGCCAACGGCGGAAAGTCGGACCTGTCCTACCCGACCTCGGCTTTTACCGACAACCGTCTTCGCCGAGCTATTTTCGCGTATCCCAGCTTAAAATACCTAACAAAAAAAGGCCCGGCGGATCGCTCCGCCGGGCCTTTTACTTTAGCAAACCAAAAGCCCTTAAGCTTCGGTCGCAGGAGCTTCTTCAGCATCCGAAACGATCTCGCCAGGTTCGGCATTGGGATCGTAATCTTCGGTGAAGCCAGCTTCGTCCTTCTCGAACATCGATGCCATGACATCGACGCCCTGAGCCTGGAGCTCGGCTTCTTCTGGGCTGCGTGCCACGTTGACCTTTACGGTCACAGCGACTTCTGGATGCAGCTGGACGCGAACGTCATAGACGCCAATCGCCTTGATCGGCTTGTCCAGGATGACCTGGTTCTTGCCGACCTTGTGGCCCTCGCTTTCGAGAGCTTCGACGATGTCACGCACCGCAACCGAACCATAAAGCTGGCCGGTGTTCGATGCCTGACGGATCAGCGTAACCGACGCGCCATTCACCGTGAGTGCAGCCGTTTCGGCTTCACCACGACGTGTGTCGTTGTCGGCGACGATGCGCGCCTTGTTTGCTTCGAACAATTTCAGGTTGGCAGCGTTCGAACGCAGCGCCTTTTTGTTCGGGAGGAGGAAATTGCGTGCGAAACCGTTCTTTACAGTGACAA
>JAQGKX010000094.1 GCA_028289885.1 Sphingomonadales bacterium | reverse complement strand
TTGTCAGCAAGTTTTGGGTGTCCGTTGTCGGCGTCGGATGCCGCGCATATAGGGACGGAGTTCGCGAATGTCTCGCTTTTGTAACAGGAATAATTGACGTGACGGAACGAGACAAGGGTTTGACACTGGATCCCGCGTGGGATTCCAACGGGTTAATTACCGGGATCGTCACCGATGTGACCTCGGGCGAGCTGTTGATGGTCGCCCATTTAAACGCCGAAGCGCTGGCGCTGACCCAGTCGACCGGCATCGCGCATTTCTGGTCGCGGAGCCGGTCGCGCATCTGGAAAAAAGGCGAAGAATCGGGAAACGTGATGCGCGTCCGCGAGCTTCGGATCGACTGCGATCAGGACGCACTGTGGATCATCGCCGAGCCTGCGGGGCCGGCCTGTCACACCGGCGAGCGCAGTTGTTTTTTCCGGAAGGTCGAAGGGCAGGCTCTGAAGCCTTGACCCCCTATCCGGATCAGGCGGGCAAACGATGAAGCGCACATAATTTGTTGCCTGCAGGGTCCCGAAGGTAGGCGAGGTACATCTTTCCCGCATCCCCGGACCGAATCCCGGGATCATCCTCGCATGCCGTTCCGCCGTTTGCGACGCCAGCCGCATGCCAGGCATCGGCCTGTTCGGGAGAGTCGGCGGCGAAACCTACCGTGCCGCCGTTCGCGCAGCTCGCGGGCTGGCCATCGATTGGCTTGCTGACCGCAAAAATCCCGGTTGGTGCCAGCCAGAACACCCGTCCCTTGTCATCCTGATTGCCCGGCTTCACGCCGAGCGTCCCGAGCAGCGCGTCGTAAAACTTCTTGGAAGCCGCCAGATCGTCCGCGCCGACCATGATATGACTGAACATGATTCTCTCTCCCTTGGAATATTTCACGCAGCTTCGAACATTTCTTCGGAAAGCGCCATCATGCTTTCCGCACCGCCCTCGATCTTGCGGCGCAGCGCCCCTGCATCGGGCATGATCCGTTCGGCAAAGAAACGCGCAGTAACCAGCTTGGCTTCGAGAAATGGCTTGTCCCCCTGACCTGCCGCCAATTGTGCATGAGCAGCTGTTGCCATGCGGAGCCACATCAGGCCGAGCGAGACGATCCCGGTAAGGTGAAGATAGCTCATCGCGCCTGCACCTGCGTTGTTGGGGTTTGCGACGCCGTTCTGGACGAGCCACATCGTCGCAGCCTGCATCTCTCCTGTCGCGCGCTCGAACTGGGTTGCGAAGTCGGACAGGTCGGGGTTGGTCTTCGCCGCCGCGATTTCGGTCGCGATGATGCCGAACAGCGACTGGATTGCCCGGCCACCGTTCCGCCCAAGTTTGCGCCCGACGAGGTCCATCGCCTGTATGCCGTTGGTGCCTTCGTAAATCTGGGCGATACGCGCGTCGCGGACGTACTGCTCCATGCCCCATTCGGCGATATAGCCGTGGCCGCCATAGACTTGCTGGGCGTTGGTCGCGATCTCATAGCCCTTGTCGGTGCCATAGCCCTTGATCACCGGGGTCAGTAGCGAGATCAAATCATCGGCCTGCTGGCGCTCCTCCTCGGTCTGCGCCTTTTCGGTCAGGTCGACCTGCAACGCGCCCCACAGGATCAGCGCGCGCAGACCTTCGTTGACGGCCTTCGCCTCCATCAGCATCCGGCGAACGTCGGGATGGACGAACAACGTGTCGGCTTTTTCCGAAGGCTCGGCGGGGCCGGTAAGGGCGCGGCCCTGACGGCGGTCCTTCGCGTACTGGACGGCGTTCTGGTAGGACACTTCACCCATCGAAAGTCCTTGTATCCCGACGCCGAGGCGCGCCGCATTCATCATGATGAACATGGCAGCGAGGCCCTTCATCTCCTCGCCGACAAGGAAACCGGTCGCGCCGTCATAGTTCATCAGGCAGGTCGAATTGCCGTGGATCCCCATCTTTTCCTCGATTGATCCGCAGACGACGCCGTTGCGGGCTCCCAGCGAACCGTCTTCGTTGACGAGGAACTTCGGCACGATGAACAGAGATATGCCCTTCACGCTGTCGGGCGCGCCGGTCGTCTTGGCGAGGACGAGGTGGATGATGTTCTCCGTCAGGTCATGCTCGCCCGACGATATGAAAATCTTGGTGCCGGTGATCGCGAACGAGCCATTGGCCTGTGGTTCGGCTTTGGTTCGGATCAGGCCAAGGTCGGTGCCGCATTGTGGTTCGGTCAGGTTCATCGTTCCCGACCATTGGCCCGACACCATCTTTGGCACGTACTGCGCTTTCTGCGCGTCAGAACCCTTGGCGAGAATGGCCGAAACGGCACCGTGCGTCAGGCCGAAATACATGCCGAATGCCAGGTTGGCACTGCTCATATATTCTGTGAACGCGGTCGCCACGACGTGGGGCAGGCCCTGTCCCCCAAATTCCTCGGGCGCGTCGAGCGTGTTCCAGCCGCCCGCCTTATATGCATCGTAGGCGGCCTTGAAACCGGTGGGCGTAGTAACCGATCCATCGGGGTGACGGGTGCAGCCTTCGCGGTCGCCAACTTGGTTTAGCGGGAAAATCGTCTCGGACAGAAATTTGCCACCCTCGGTCAGGACCGCTTCGACAATGTCCGGCGTCGCGTTCTCGAAACCAGGAAGGTTGGCATATTTATCGAGGCGGACGACGGCGTCGAGGACGAAGCGCGTGTCGCGAACGGGGGCAGTGTACTGTGGCATCTTGTCTCTCCGGGGATTTATTGGCCGCGCGCGAACAACGTCAGGCGGGCATTTTCGCTTCAGCGTCGGCGGCTTCAACCATCTCGACGAATTTGCTGAGTTCTTCCACTGCCGAGTCGATATCGGCCCGCTGACGCTTCAACAGGGCAATACGTTCCAGGCAGCGCTCGATCGTCACGTGCCGCTGCGTCGCGCGACCGTCGCCAACGTCGTAAAGATCGATCATCTCGCGAATGTCGGCCAGCGAGAAGCCCACCCGCTTTGCCCGAAGTATCCAGGCGAGGCGGGCGCGGTCGCGGCCCGTATAGATGCGCGTCGTGCCGCGACGGACAGGGGCGATCAGGCCCTCATCCTCGTAGAACCGGAGCGCGCGCGCTGTAACGCCGAATTCTTCCGACAAATCGGAGATTGAATATGAATGGCGCTCGTGAACATCCGGCGTTTCGAGCGTTGCGTGAGAACCGTGGCTTGCCATGTGCAGAAGCTAGTTTCCGTTCACGTTAAGGTCAAGCACAAAACTTCCTTATGTTGACCGCCCGGAAACAGCTTCCTATAGCGCCGCTTCGCTCGGTAGGGCGGAGTAGCTCAGTTGGTTAGAGCGCGGGAATCATAATCCTGATGTCGGGGGTTCAAGTCCCTCCTCCGCTACCATA
>JAQGKX010000069.1 GCA_028289885.1 Sphingomonadales bacterium | reverse complement strand
AACGGCGATACCATAGGGGATCGGCCCGGCGCAGCGCCGTGGCGGAGCTTGGATCGGGGCGGAAGTGCAGCAGCACGAGCGCCGGCGGTCTCCATTGCGTCCAGTGTTGCGCGCTGCCTGCGCGTCGGACAAAACGGCGCAGCCAGACCGACGCAGGGCTCGCGGCGGAATGATTGCTATAGCCCGGACGCGCTATAATCGCAATCGTCACGCTTCGTGCCAGCCTCCGCCAGTCGCGCCACTGGTGGAACTGGGCGATATTGTCCGCCCCCATAATCCAGATGAAGCGTCGGTTCGGGTAGCGCCGGACAAGCGCAGCAACGGTATCGACAGTGTAGCGCGTGCCGAGTCGGGTTTCGATATCAGTGGCACGGATACGCGATCGGCGCGCCATTGCCTTTGCCGAAGCAAGCCGGGCGGACAGGGGGGCCATGTCGTCCATGTCGGACTTCAGTGGGTTCCCTGGCGACACCAGCCACCACATTTCATTGAGCGCGAGCGCGTCCATCGCAAACAGGCTGATCGCGCGATGGCCGGTATGCGCGGGGTTAAACGATCCGCCGAGCAGGCCGGTGGGGATCAGGCCATTTGAGATCAGGCCATTCGTAATCAGGCCATTCGAAATCAGGGACGCACCTGGCCAGTGCCGCGAACCAGCCATTTATACGTCGTCAGCCCTTCGAGTGCGACGGGGCCGCGCGCGTGGAGGCGACCGGTGGCGATGCCGATTTCCGCGCCAAGGCCAAATTCCCCTCCATCGGCAAATTGCGTCGATGCATTGTGCATGACGATCGCCGAGTCGGCGACGCTGAGGAAATGCTCAGCGGTCGCGGCGTCTTCGGTGACGATGGCTTCGGTATGATGCGAGCTATGGGCCGCAATGTGACCAAGCGCACCCGACACGCCATCGACGATCGCAACCGCGCAGACATTGTCGAGATATTCGGTGTCCCAATCCTCGTCGGTCGCAGGCGTGACGCGCCCATCGAGCTGCTGGGCTTCGCTGTCGCCACGAACCTCACACCCGGCCTGCAGCAACGCGGCAACGACCGCAGCCGAATGAGCATAAGCGCGGTCGATCAGCAGCGTCTCGGTCGCGCCGCACACACCGGTACGGCGCATCTTCGCGTTCACGGTGATGGCAATTGCCTTCGCTGGGTCAGCGGCAACGTCGATATAGGTGTGGCACAGGCCATCGAGATGGGCGAGCACAGGCACGCGCGCCTCCTCCTGGACGCGGGCGACGAGCGTCTTGCCACCGCGCGGAATAATGATGTCGATCAACCCTTGCGCGACGAGCATGGCGCCCACCACCGCCCGGTCAGTCGTCGGAACGAGCTGGACCGCATCGGCTGGGAGGCCTTTTTCAACGATACCCGCGATCAGGGCGACGTGGAGCGCCCGGTTGGTGCGCATCGCTTCCGAACCGCCGCGCAGGATCGCGGCATTGCCCGATTTGAGGCAGAGGATCGCGGCATCGACCGTGACGTTGGGACGGCTTTCATAAATGATGCCGATGACGCCGAGCGGAACGCGTACGCGTGACAGTTTCAGGCCATTGGGACGCAGGCTCTCGTCGATCACCATGCCGACAGGATCGCGCAGGTTCGCCACCGCTTCGACCCCGGCGGCGATGCCAGCCAGTCGGCCGGTGTCGAGCATGAGCCGGTCGATCATCGCTGCGGACAGGCCGTTGGACTGCGCCGCGGCTACGTCCTGAGCATTGGCAACGAGTATATCCTCCTCGGCGGCGCGAATCGCCTTTGCCGCGGCCATCAGGGCGCCGGCCTTGCGGGCGCTCGTTTCCCGCGCAAGAATGGCCGATGCGGCGCGGGCGCGTCGTGCCATGTCGGCGATAAGCGTGGTGGGATCGATATCGTCGCGGGCCATGCGTGCGCGGCTAGCACAACACATTAAACTGCGCAAAATTGGGTCGAACAACCGGGGCATAGAGTATGACTGAGGCATTCGAAACCGCGGGTGATCTGGTGACAGGAGCAATTGTCGGGCGAGCCGTCGAGCCGGGGCATGGCGAAAGCGGTGCCGGTGACTGGGGCGCACCTGTGCACGGAGCATGCCTGAACTGTGGAGCCGCCCTGAACGGGTCATTTTGCAGTGCTTGTGGCCAGAACGCACATGTTCACCGGACGCTAACCGCGCTTGGCCATGATATCGGTCATGGTGTCTTCCATTTCGAAGGCAAGGTGTGGCGCACATTGCCAATGCTGGCACTCCACCCCGGCGTGCTGACCCGTCGCTATATCGACGGCGAGCGCGCGCGATTCGTTTCTCCGATGGCGTTGTTCCTATTCTCGGTGTTCCTCCTGTTCGCGGTCATCCACAATCTTGTCGGCGAGATCGACGTTCCCGACAATCCAACGGGGACCAACCGGCAAACGGTCGCTGCTCTGGATGCGAACGTTGCAAAGATCGACGCAAAGCTGGCCGCAGTCCTGGCGCAGCAGGCGGTCACGCCGACACCGGAGATAGCGAAGCAAATCGATGCGCTTCAAAAGGCCGAAGCTGGCGTGAAGGCGACTCGCAGCGCTTTCCAGGACGATACCGATCCCGAAAAGTTCGTCGAAAATGTGAAGACCGGCTGGAAAAGGCTCGACAATGGAGTTCAGAAAGCCGCGAAGAACCCCGGCCTGATGATTTATAAGCTACAGACAAGCGCCTATAAATACTCATGGGCGCTCATCCCGATCTCAGTGCCCTTTGTTGCACTGCTGTTTCTGTGGCGACCCCAGTTCAAGCTATACGATCACGCGATCTTCGTGACCTATTCGCTGGCGTTCATGGTGCTGTTCGTCGTGGTGCTGACCATCGCAGGCGCGGTCGGCATTGCGGACGGCTTTATCGTCGTAACGGCGCTGACCGTGCCGATTGTCCACATGTTCGCCCAGCTTCGCGCCGCTTATGGCCTGACCAAGCCGTCCGCGCTTTGGCGGACGGCTGCCCTAACAGTCTTTTCGTTCGTCGCCCTGACAACATTTACGGTGTTGCTGCTGGCGATGGGCCTGATGGACTGATCAGGCCGAATCGATCAGCGTGAGGCGACTACGCACCTTGAGGTGCGGGATCGCCGAATTTGCCGGGACGGCGGGTCTTGGGAATGGATGATCCGCCAGTGTTCAGCGCGCGTGGCTTGTTGTGATCGATGCCGCTCCGATCGGGCTTGATGCCGTCGTTGAGCAATGCCGCAATCTCGTCGCCGCTAAGCGTCTCATATTCGAGCATCGCCTCGGCCAGCGTCTTCAGCTTGACGATATTGTCGGTCAGCAACGTCTTGGCCTGATTATAGCCACCATCGACCAGCCGCCGAATTTCGCTGTCGATCATCTGTGCGGTTTCGTTCGACATGTTGACGCGCTGGCTCTGCGAATAGCCAAGGAAAGTTTCGGCCTGCGCCTCTTCATACTGAAGCGGCCCGAGCTTTTCGGACATGCCCCAGCGCGTGACCATCGAACGGGCGAGCTTCGTCGCCTGCTGGATATCGCCCGACGCACCCGATGACACCTTGTCGTGACCGAAGATCAGTTCCTCGGCGACGCGACCGCCCATCGTGACTGCCAGATCGGCATACATCTTGTCGCGGTGATACGAATAGCTGTCACGCTCAGGGAGCGAGACAACCATGCCGAGCGCACGACCGCGCGGGATGATTGTCGCCTTGTGGATCGGATCGGTCGCGGGTTCGAGCAAGGACACGAGAGCATGACCCGCCTCGTGATAGGCGGTCATCTTTTTCTCGTCCTCGGTCATGACGAGCGATTTCCACTCGGTGCCCATCAGGACCTTGTCCTTTGCCGCCTCGAACTGTGCCATTGCGACCAGTCGCTTGCCAAGGCGGGCTGCGAGCAACGCTGCCTCGTTGACGATGTTGGCGAGATCGGCACCCGAAAAACCGGGAGTGCCGCGCGCGAGGGTCCGCGAATCGACGTCGGGTGCAATCGGCACCTTCTTCATGTGGACGTTCAGGATCATCTCACGGCCGCCGATATCGGGCAGAGGCACGGTGACCTGACGATCGAAACGACCGGGACGCAGCAGGGCAGGGTCGAGCACATCGGGACGGTTGGTCGCCGCGATGATGATGATGCCTTCGTTGGCTTCAAAACCATCCATCTCGACCAGCAACTGGTTGAGCGTCTGTTCACGCTCGTCATTGCCGTTGCCGAGGCCGGCACCACGATGGCGACCAACGGCGTCAATTTCGTCGATGAAGACAATGCAAGGCGCGGATTTCTTGGCCTGTTCGAACATGTCACGGACACGGCTCGCACCGACGCCGACGAACATTTCGACGAAATCGGAACCGGAAATCGTGAAGAACGGCACGCCCGCCTCACCAGCGATAGCGCGGGCGAGCAGCGTCTTGCCGGTGCCGGGCGAACCGACGAGCAAGGCACCCTTGGGAATCTTGCCACCGAGACGCGCGAATTTGGAAGGATCTTTCAGGAATTCGACGATCTCCTGAAGTTCCTCGCGCGCTTCGTCGATGCCCGCGACATCGGCAAAAGTGATCTTGCCTTCCTTCTGCGTCAGCATCTTGGCGCGACTCTTACCGAAACCCATGGCGCCTGATCCGGCATTCTTCTGCATCTGGCGCATCACGAAAAACGCGAGGCCGATCATCAGGACGAAGGGGAGCGCCTGGTAGAGCAACAACACCCAGATGCTCGCCGTTTCCTCGGGCTTGCCGCGGAAATCGACGTTCGCCTTGGTCAGGCGGGCAGTGAGTTCAGGATCGGGAACGGGGAAAGTCCGGAAGGCTTCACCGTTGCTCAGATTGCCTGAAATTTCGTTGGTGGAGATGACGACCGACTTGACCGAGCCTTCCTGGACCTTCGCAACGAATTCGGAATAGGGGATGCCCGAAGCCGCCGCCTTTTGCGTGCTGCCGTCGAATATCGACACAAAAACCGCAAGCGCGGCAAGGATGCCGACCCAGATCAAGAGACTTTTCATCCAGGGATTGCCCTGCGGTTGCTTGTCGTCGTTCATAACTATGTGTCGCCTTCCAACTCCAAGATAGGCGAGATTCGATTAATGACAATGGAACGGCGACGGCTAATCGCGTGCGCTGTGCGCTTTGGCCCGCCGCGGAGGTGCGAGGGTGAAGCGCCAGACACCTTCGCGTGCGCTGCAA
Organism: Sphingomonadales bacterium; assembly: GCA_028289885.1. Classification (GTDB taxonomy): domain Bacteria; phylum Pseudomonadota; class Alphaproteobacteria; order Sphingomonadales; family Sphingomonadaceae; genus Sphingomonas_O. Next base: position 7,301 of record JAQGKX010000069.1, on the reverse strand, counting down.
CGCACCCGACCGATCGTTCCGACGGCGTCGCTGCGTAACGCGGTCAGCAACCGTTCGATCGTGCTTCCCCGTGGTCGGCCCGTGGGATCGATCACGCGAAGGCAGTCGATCAAGGCGCGGCGGCGTAACTCGGCCGGAAGCCCCACGGCGTCATAGGTCCAGGCATCGGCATGATCGACCAACCGTTCGCTGCGGAATTTCAGGATCACCCAGTCCAATGCGCGATCGGCTTCGTCGAGCGCAGCCGCACTTCGCACGATCGCCTGTGGATCGAGCCAATCGGCACCCGCAAGTGCCTTGCGCAACCTGGCGCGATCATAGCGGTCGTCGCGATTGGACGGATCGTCGACCGCGATGACACCCGCACATGTGACGATCTCAACCAGTTCAGCGTGTCGCCAGTCCAGCAGCGGACGCACGATCCGACCCCGGCGCGCGCGCACCCCGGCAAGCCCGGCGACCCCTGACGCGCGGTTGAGCCGCATGACCATCGTCTCCAACTGGTCGTCGGCATGGTGTGCGGTCGCCAGCCACGCAATGTCGCGCCGATCCGCCCAGGCGTCGAGAGCGTCGTAGCGGGCCTCCCGGGCCGATGCCGACACATTGCCGCGCGCCAGCCCCTCAAGCGTCAGGATCTCGTGCGGAACATTCAGTGTCGCGCACAATTCGGCGACGAAGCCAGCTTCGTGCCCCGACGCAGCACGCAGGCGATGATCCACCGTTGCCGCTTCGACCCGCCCCGAAAAGGCGGTAACCGCAAGCAACAGCAGCGCAACGCTGTCCGGACCGCCCGAAACCGCGACCCCGATCAGACCGTCGTCGGCTGGCCCGACGAGCGCCCTGAAATCGTCACGAAACCGCGCGACCGCGTCATCAGGCAGAGCATTTGGCGTCGGCACGTCCCTTGGCTGCCTTTGCCTTCAGATCGGGAGCCAGTCGCGCGCCATAGACATCCTGAAGTTCGTCATAAACCTTGCAGGCGTCGGCTGGCTTTTTCAGCTTTGTCAGCGACTGGCCAAGCCATGTCAGGCTTTCGGCGGCGCGCTCACCCTTCGGCGCTTTCTGGTAATTGTCGTAAAACGCGACGCTGGCGAGGGCTGGCTTGCCTTCGTCGAAATAGGCGCGGCCCAGCAGGTTCTGGGCATAGCTATAGCGTTTGTGCGTCGGATATTTGGCTACGAACTCCTTCAGCTTGGCTTCCGCCTCGGGATATAATTTCGCGAGATAGAGCCGATAGCCATAGGTATAGTCGTCCTCTGCCGCGTCGCCCGTCGACGGCATTTCGACCGCTGCTACGGCGGCCCGGTGAGCAGGATCGGCCTTTGCAACAGGCGGCTTTGCCGGGGCGGGAACCGGCCGTGCCAGCGCGGTGGCAGGCGCAGGAGCCGCAGACGACGTCGCTGCCGGGCCATCGCTGGATGCGGTGGAAACAGGGCCTTCGAGCGTGGCGATCCGTGTCTCAAGACGCTTGATCGCTTCGTCGGCCTGACGTCCACGATAGCCGTTTTGCTCGACCTGTCCCGTGAGAGACGCAAGCCCTTTCTCCAGTGATTCAATACGCGAAGTCAGGTCGGCAATCGGCGTGGAGGCCGCGTTGCCCGATGGGATGGTCGGCCCGGTGTTTCCGACGATGTCGGGCTGGACCGGGGTGCCGCCCGGAAACACCGAACGCTGGACCGCTTTCATTTCTTTCTCGAGCTTTACGACGCGCTGGTCGAGCAGGCCGGACGCGCCGGTGGCCGAGGCACCAGAGGATTGTGCAAAGGCTGGCGTACAGAGCATCGTCCCGGCAAGAAATGCCGCAGCCCAGATCTTTGATCGCATTGTTAAATCCCCACCCAGATTGGGTTAATGTTGCACCGGCGACCGCAAATCCGCAACCGCTGATGCAGCCGTACCGGATGGCAATGTCGATGCGCCCACGCGCGCATTCAAGGCGGCCGCACTGATACCGACGTCGCGAATGGTCGTTTTTGCTCCACCCAGCGGCGCAACTTCGCGGCCGTCGATCGTTACTTTCAGCGCATCGGCGCGCCCCGTCAATATCCTTGGATCGCTCGCGGTCAGCGGCACCTGATAGGTTTCGCCTGCCGCCATTTCCTTCTGGAAAACGGTGGTCTTGGCAGCATCGGTGATGCGCAGCCAGACGGGCACGATCGCTGTCAGCACGACCTGGCCCGGCCCGGTGGCTGCAGCAACGGGAGCAGGTCTTGCTGCTATGGCGGCTGGCTGGGCTTGCGTTTCCGCGACCGGGACAGGCGTGACGACATCGCTGCCATCGAAATAACCCCCGCGCCACACGCCATAACCGACGATGATGATCAGCGCGACGAGTGCGGCAGTCCATGCGAGCAGACGAGGCGGGACGCGGGATGGATCGGCGGGTTCATAGACGTTCGCATCGCGGGCACCGGGCTGGGTGCGGCCAAGTTCGATACGGAGGTCGGTCGCCAGGGCGATTTCGTCCATGCCGATTGCGCGGGCGTATGACTTTGCAAAACCCAGCGCATAGGTCTGCGAAGGCAGTTCGGCGTAGTTGCTCTTTTCGATCGCAGCCAGGTGGCGCAGTGGGATGCGTGTTCGCGTACTCACGTCGTTCAGATCGAGCCCGGCGGCTTCACGTGCTGCGCGCAGCCGCTCTCCGACAGACATCGGGAACAAACCTTGTTCCGGGGTTTCGCCGTCGACCATATCTTTATCTCCCCATCGCGTAGCGGCATCGCGCGACGGTGTATCCTATGTCACAAATCGGACGGCATGATGTCAACCAACAGGCTCAAATGAATATTGGTTCCGCCTTCGGCTCGTCGTGGTTGATGCCGTGTTTCAGGCAATTTCTACATCATGGCTGCTTGCCCATTGCGCCATCGCGGCGCGCATGTCGCCCGGAGGATGGCTAAGATATCCGGGCATATCAGCACGTAACGCCGCAATGTCGAGCGAGCGGACCATGGCTTTGACCGGTCCGATCGCGGCAGGCGTGATCGATAGCCGTTCGATGCCGAGTCCAAGCAAGGCCATCGCCTCCAGCGGACGGCCGCCCATTTCGCCGCAAACGGCGACGGGAACCCCGTACTCGTGCGCCGTTTTGGAGATGCGCGACAGAAAGCGCAGGATTGCCGGGCTTAACCAGTCGTATCGTTCGGCGAGTCGCGGGTTGGCGCGATCGGCAGCAAACAGGAATTGCGTCAGGTCGTTGGTGCCGATCGACAGGAAGTCGAGTTTGGGCAGGAGCAAGTCGAGCACCTCTGCCAACGCCGGAACCTCGAGCATCGCGCCATATTTGACCGCGGCCGGCCCGCGCTTGCCCCGATCGTGCAACCACGAACGCTGCGCTTCGAAAATTGCCTGCGCCTGGTCGAATTCCCAGGGTTCGGAAACCATCGGGAACATGACGTTGAGCGTCTTGCCCGCCGCAGCTTCCAGAAGCGCGCGCGCCTGTGGCTTCATTAGTCCACCGCGATCGAGTGCAACCCGAAGTGCGCGCCAGCCCATTGCTGGGTTCTCCTCCTGATCTTCTTCTTGCCGCATGTACGGCAATGCCTTGTCGCCCCCGATATCGACGGTGCGGAAGACGACCGGGCGGTCGCCCGCAGCCTCCAGCACGTCGCGGTACAGGCGCTGCTGCTGCTGGCGCATGGGCAGGGTGGCCGACACGAGGAACTGGAATTCCGTGCGGAACAGGCCGATGCCGTCGGCCCCGGTGATGTCGAGCGCGGCGGCATCGTCGCGCAAACCGGCGTTGACCATCAGCGTGATGCGGGTGCCGTCCCTGGACACCGACGGCTGGTCACGAAGCGCCGCGAACTGCGCGCGACGTTTCTGGCCAATGACAAGTTTGGAATCGAATGCCTCTTCCATCGCAGGACTGGCACGGACGACGACATTGCCTTCGGTGCCGTCGAGCAACAGCGGGTCGCCATCGACGATCATGCGCCGCACGTCCTTGACGCGACCGAGGACGGGGATGCCCATCGCACGGGCGACGATGGTGACATGCGCGGTCAGCGAGCCTTCCTCGAGGATGACCCCCTTCAGGCGACGGCGGTCGTATTCGAGCAATTCGGCGGGACCGAGGTTGCGTGCGATCAGTATCGTGTCCTGACGCAACCCGGCTTGAGCAGCCGTGCCGAGCTGGCCCGACACGATCCGCAGCAGCCGGTTCGCCAGATCCTCGAGATCGTGCATCCGGTCGGCCAGCAACGGATCGTCGATCTGGCGCATCCGCATCCGGGTACGTTGCTGGACACGTTCGATCGCGGCCTCGGCGGTCAGGCCTGAATCGATGGCCTCGTTGATGCGACGGCCCCAGCCCTCGTCATAGGCGAACATCTTGTAGGTCTCGATGACCTCGCGCGTTTCGCCGTCGAGGCCGAATTCGGCCTGTGCCGACATACGGTCGATCTGTTCGCGCATCTTGTCGAAGGCGGAATAGACGCGACGGCGCTCGGCCTCGGTGTCCTCGGCGACGGTTTGTTCGATGACGATGCGTGGCTGGTGATAGACGGCGTTGCCGCGCGCCATGCCCTCGACCAGTTTCAGGCCGGGGAGTCGCACCATCTGGGTCTGGAGGATGCGATCCGCACCCTGACGCTTTTCATCGACCAGCCCGGCATTGGCGATCAACTCGCTCAACACCATCGCAACAGTCTGCAATGCCTCGATCTCAACCTCGGCATAGCGGCGGGGATCGACGTGCTGGACGCACAACACGCCGACAGCTTCTTCGCGGCGGACGATTGGCACGCCGGCGAAGCTGTGGAACATGTCCTCACCCGTTTCGGGCTTGTACGCGAAATCGGGGTGACTTGTGGCTTCGTCGAGGTTCATTGTCTCGACATTGGCGGCAATCGTGCCGACCAGGCCTTCGCCAAGTGCCAGCTTCGTGACGTGAACGGCGTCCTGATTGAGGCCGCGCGTCGCATAGAGTTCGAGTTCACCGTCCCGCAGCAAGTAAATCGAGCAAACCTCGCTCTCGAGTGCTTCGGCGATGATTCCCGCAACGTGATTGAGCTTGGCCTGAGCGCCGGTGCGCGCAGCCATGACCTCGTGAAGCCGGGTAAGTATTTCGCGGGCGGAGGCGGCGGCTGATGGCATCGGGATGCGCTATCAGATGCCAAGCGTGCTTCCAACCTGTGGCCCGGTCGATTGTCACCGAAATGTGCCAATCGACCGGATTACACGATCCGGGCTGCAGGATCAGCGCGTGCTGGCGACCTGCATCGACGGCCGCGAGGCAGCAATCGCGATGGCAAGGTGAGGCTGAGCCGACGCGCGCGTAACGATCGTGCATTTGTGCGTCGCCATCGTTGCCGCAAGGTCGCGCGCGTCGGCAGTGCCGCAAATCGAGCGCACGGCCTGGTCGAGGCGACGGTTGAGAACGTCCTGGCCGACTGCCGAGTTAAGGTCGAGACCGGCAAAGCTGACTGGAATGGACACGGTCTGGGCCCCGGCGGGAACAGCACAAAGCGTAGCAAGCCCCGCGAGGAGGATAATTGATTTAGCCATGAAATATTTTCCTTATGCAAAGTCGACAGCGAAAGCCGTCTCTATCGCATAGCGCGAGGCAGTCGCTCAGGGTTCAGACCCAGAAATCGCCTAATAAAGTATTAAGACTTGTTCAAGTCATTACTGTTACAAAACGAAATATCGTTATAAGTTTCAAAGTAATACTAAAAACGACTATGCGCATCCGCTAAATACGCGTTTCAAATCGGCACCGATCCGATTAGGCCCGGCTATCGAGCGCGACTGATGCCTCGCGGACAAGCGCAGCGATGATGTCGGCAACGGGTTCTTCGGTCTTGACCATCCCGACTGACTGGCCAGCCATCAGCGAGCCGTTCTCGACGTCGCCGTCGATGACCGCGCGACGGAGGGCACCTGCCCAATAATGTTCGATCTGAAGCTGGGCCTCGGCCATGGCCAGGCCGCCGTCATCGATCGATCGCGCGACCTCGACCTGCTTGGCGGTAAACAATTCGGTTCCGGCGTTCTTCAGCGCGCGGACGGGGATGACCGGCAGGCGCGGGTCGATCTGGACGCTCGAAACAGCATCGCGGGCCGAGGCGCGGAAGAATGCTTTCTTGAAGTTGGCGTGGGCAATACTTTCCGTGGCGCAGGCAAAGCGCGTGCCGAGCTGTACCCCCGCCGCGCCCATTTCCAGATAGGCGGCGATCGCCTCACCGCGACCGATGCCGCCAGCGATGAAGACGGGAACCTGGCTCGACACTTCGGGCAGGATTTCCTGCGCCAGAACCGATGTCGAAACCGGGCCGATATGACCGCCCGCCTCGCTGCCTTCAATTACGAGCGCATCGACTCCGGATCGGATCAGTTTCTTGGCAAGGCTGAGCGCCGGTGCAAAGCAAATCAGCTTTGCGCCCGAACCCTTGATAGCATCGATGCTGCCGGCCGGGGGAAGGCCACCAGCCAATACGACATGAGTAACGCGGTGTTTGGTGCAAACCGCGATCAGCGCCTTCAGGTCGGGGTGCATGGTGATGAGATTGACGCCAAACGGCTTGTCGGTACGCTTCTTGGTCTCGGCGATCTCGGTGTCGAGCAGCGCAGGTGTCATCGCGCCGCAAGCGATCAGGCCAAAGCCGCCTGCATTGGAGATCGCGGACACCAGATGGCGCTCGCTGATCCACGACATTGCGCCGCACATGATCGCGACCTCGCTGCCGAGGAATGCGGTGCCGCGCGCCATCAGCGTGTCGAGGCGGCTCAAACCGTTTCCTCCGCGTCGAGGCCATAGGCCGTGTGCAGGACACGCACCGCGAGTTCGGTGTAGTCCTCCTCGATCAACACGCTGACCTTGATCTCGCTTGTCGAAATTGCCTGGATGTTGATCCCACGATCGGCGAGCGCAGAGAACATCGTCGAAGCGACGCCTGCGTGGCTGCGCATGCCGACGCCGACTACCGAGATCTTGGCGACCTTGGTATCATGGACCAGCGTCGCATAGCCGATGGCGGCCTGCGATTTTTCGAGTGTGTCGAGAGCGCGGCTGAGTTCGGCCTGGGGAACGGTGAAAGTAACGTCCGTCGACCCCGTCGAATGCGCGATATTCTGGATAATCATATCGACGTTGATGTTGACCGCAGCAAGCGGGCTAAAGATGTGCGCCACCGCGCCGGGCTTGTCGGGCACGTTGGTCAGGGTGATCTTCGCCTCGTTCTTGTCGTGGGCGATGCCTGTGATGAGCTGGCGTTCCATATCGTCTCCGATTTCGTCGTCACCGACGATCATTGTTCCGGGAAGTGTGTCTGCGGTGGCGCTGTCGTTGGGGTCGTCAA
>JAQGKX010000013.1 GCA_028289885.1 Sphingomonadales bacterium | reverse complement strand
GTCGATAACGTCGTCGATCAGATCAAGGCCTCGACTTTCCTCGGCACCGACCGGATTCATTCGATCCGTCAGGCCATCATTGCCTGCCGCAAGGGCGGTCGCGTGTCGATGCCGGCGGTTTACGGCGGCATCGTCGATAAATTCCCGCTCGGCGCGTTCATGGAAAAGGGGCTGACGCTGAAAACCGGGCAGACCAATGTCCAGCGTTACCTGCCCGCGTTGCTCGCCGCCATCATGGAAGGCGACATCGATACGACTTTCCTGATCAGCCATCGCCTGCCGCTCGAACAGGCTGCCGAGGGCTACAAGATTTTCCACGACAACCAGAACGAGGCCACCAAGATCGTGCTGAAGCCCGGCATGGTCACGGCCTGAGAGGATCATTTAAATGTCTGATAAATTCGCAATCGTCACCGGTGCATCGACCGGCATCGGATTCGAACTCGCCCAGCTTGCAGTTGAAAACGGCTATGATTTGCTCGTCGTTGCCGATGAAGCACTGATCAACGACGCCGCTGCAGATTTCCGTCGCAACGGTGCCAAGGTGGACGCGGTCGAGGCCGACCTTTCCACCATCGAAGGCGTCGATAAATTGCTGGCCGCCGCAAACGGTCGCCAGATCGACCTGCTTTGCGCCAACGCTGGCCATGGTCTCGGCCATGCTTTCCTCGACCAGCGGGTGCCCGACTGGCGGCATGTCGTCGACACCAACATAACCGGTACGCTGTACCTGATGCAGAATGTCCTGAAAGACATGGTTGCGCGCGATGAGGGAAAAATCCTCGTCACCGGATCGATCGCCGGGTTTATCCCCGGCAGCTTTCAGGCGGTCTATAACGGATCGAAGGCGTTCGTGGACAGCTTCACCGATGCGCTGCGCAACGAGATCAAGGAATCGAAGGGCGTCACGATCACGACCCTGATGCCCGGACCGGTTGAGACCGAGTTCTTCGACCGTGGCGACATGATGGACACTTCGGTCGGGGTGAACCCGAACAAGTCCGACCCTGCCGACGTTGCCAAGGACGGTTGGGACGCATTGTTCGCGGGCAAGGCCAGCGTGGTTTCGGGCTGGAAAAACAAGATCGAAGTCGCAATGGCGCATGTCACCCCGGCGGCGGTCCTCGCCGAACGGCATCGCAAGATGGCTGAGCCGGGTACCGCCGATCAATAAGGCTGACACCGCGGCGCGCGACGTGCATGCTGAAATGCGCTCGCGCGCCAAATGCGGAGTAATGAGTGAAGCACGAAGTCGATCGCCTGGTCTTCGTTCCTGACGACATCGACCTTTCGCGCTCCCCGCTTGCCGGGCATCTTGATGTTGAAACCTATGTGCTCGGCGCGTTCAACCCGGGGCTGACGCGCCTTGCGAACGGCAATCTGCTGATGATGGTGCGGGTGGCGGAGGCGCTGCGGCATCCGATCGTCGATGGGAAAGTTCATGCCATCCGGTGGGAGGCGGGGGAGTATTTCCGCGACGCCTGGCCGCTCGAACTCGCCAACACCGCAGACCCGCGCAAGTTCATGCTTCAGGGCGGCGGCTGGAAAGTCATGGCGCTGACGTCGCTTTCATGGCTGCTCCCTGTCGAACTCAGCCCCGACGGACTTAAGCGCATCGCCATCCACTATGACAGGATCATTGCGCCGACCCATGATTTCCAATGCTATGGGCTGGAGGACGCGCGGATCAGTCGGGTCGATGGCAAATATCTGATGACGACCTGTTCGGTCAGCCCCGAACGCCATTGCACCACGCTCTACAGTTCGGAAAACGGTCTCGACTGGCAATTCGAGGATATTGTCCTCGACCACCAGAACAAGGATATGCTGATTTTCGAGGGGCTGATCGATGGCCATTACTGGGCGCAGACGCGGCCATTGGGCGATCTGTATTTCGCTTATTCACCGGGCAGCGAATGGCGTTCCGGACCTTCGATCAACCTCGCGCTGTCACCCGACGGGCATTTCTGGAAACCGTATCGCAAGCCCGGTATCCGACCCCATTCCGCCACGGTCGCCACGGCGCGCATCGGCGGGGGCGCACCACCGATCCTTACAGATGATGGCTGGCTGACCCTCTGGCACGGCGTCGAACCCAACGGCATCGTCGGTGTATATCGCACTTACTGGTCGATCTTGGATCGCGACGATCCCAGCATTGTGGTCCGGACCCAGCATGAGCCGTTGCTGGAGGCTGATGCTGACATGACCCGACCCATCGACCACCAGATGTACATCCGCGACGTCGTTTTCACGACAGGCATCGCCGACGCTGGCGACTATTATGTGGTCGCTTCGGGAGAGGCCGATCTGGCGTGCCGGATCACGCATATTCCCAAAACCCTGTTCGCGGGAACGTAAGCCCGACGATTAGCCGCCGAGTTTAAAGTTCAGGAAGTCGGGCATCGGTCCATTCCAGCCATCGTCCGGCCCATCATCGGACGCCGAACGCGGCGCAGGCTGTGGCGCACGTTCTGGCCGAGGCTCGCGTTCCTGCCGTGGCTGGCGCGGTTCGCGCTCTGGCCGAGCCTCACGTTCCGGTCGTGCTTCACGTTCGGCGCGGGGTTCGCGTGGCTCGCGGGCGGGACGTGGCTCGCGCGCCTCCGGGGCCGCGGCAGGCTCGTTCGGCTTCGCGCCGGGACGCTTGCGTGCGCGGGTTTTCTTTTCGACCGGTGCGTCGTCGGATGACGGTTCGGGCGCGCGGGCTGTAACCGCTTCGACCTTCTTGACGCGCTGGATTTTCGTCGAGGTCAGCTTCTCGATATTCGCGACGGCTTCGGCGTCCTCGGGTGTTGCCAGAGTGTACGCCTTGCCGGTGGCTCCTGCACGACCGGTGCGACCGATACGGTGGACATAATCATCTGGATGCCAAGGCACGTCGTAGTTCACGACATGGCTCACGCCCTTCACATCGAGGCCGCGGGCCGCGACGTCGGATGCGACCAGCACGGTGATGTCACCGGCCTTGAAGCGGTCGAGTTCCTTGATCCGGTCGCCCTGATCCATGTCTCCCTGAATCTGGCCGGATTTGAACCCCGCGCGCGCCAGGCTGGAGGCGAGATCGCGCACCGTGGTCTTGCGGTTCGAAAAGATGATCGCGGTCGTTACATCGTCGGCGCGCAGGATTTCGATCAGCGCGTCCTTTTTGCCCCGCGACGAACATTCGACGATGAATTGCTCGATCTGCAGATTGGCGCTGGCGGGCCGCGAAACTTCGATCTGCTTCGGATTGGTCAGGAATTTGTCGGCAAGCTTCTTGATTACCGGAGGCATGGTTGCCGAAAACAGCAGCGTCTGGCGATTCGGCGGCAGCTTGGTGCAGATTTCCTCGATATCGGGAATGAACCCCATGTCGAGCATCCGGTCGGCTTCGTCGATCACGAGCAGCGAACAGCCGTTCAGCATGATCTTGCCGCGATTGAACAGGTCCATCAGGCGGCCCGGGGTCGCGATCAGAACATCGACGCCCTTTTCGAGCGCGGCAAGCTGGTCGCCCATCGACACGCCACCGATGAGCAGCGCCATCGAAAGCTTGTGATATTTGCCGTATTTCTCGAAGTTTTCAGCGACTTGCGCGGCAAGTTCGCGCGTTGGTTCAAGGATAAGCGAGCGCGGCATGCGCGCACGGCTGCGACCCTCGGCCAATATGTCGATCATCGGCAGCACAAAGCTGGCGGTCTTGCCGGTGCCGGTCTGCGCGATGCCGATAAGGTCGCGCATCATCAACACGCTCGGGATCGCGCTCGCCTGAATCGCGGTCGGTTCGGTGTACCCCGACTCGTTTACGGCGCGAAGGAGCTCGTCGGAAAGGCCGAGATCGGCAAAATTCATGCTGGGCGTATCATTCTGAGCGGATCATTCCGATGTGCGTGAAAGAGCGCTCTGGCGTTGTCGGCGCACCCGTCGAAAGTCAAGCAAAACAGGGATCAGCGGTCGGGAACCAGTCGCGTTATGCTGATAATTTCACATTGACCACCCGCCCGCGAGTGAATCGGATCGCGGCCAACGCAAACCCGACCATCGTCGGTGGGCCGGATGTAGAAGCCCGAATAAAATGCGATCGATGGGCAGTCGCGTTCGAGATGCGCGCGGAAGCGGCCACCGCCCTTCAGAAACAGGTCGATGCTGTCCGGCGTCGTAATCGCAAATCCGCCGAGGCCGGTGGTCGCGACGCATTTCGGACCCTTTTTCTCATGCCAGCGCGGGCGGTGTTCGAGAGGGGGCGGTGGTGGCTGGCGCTTTGGAAATATCCGGATGAAGATTCGCTGCTGGATCGACAATTGGGCAAACTCGACGCCTTCCAGATCGAACGCGGACACACCCTCGGCAGCCGCAGGAGCAGCTTTCGGCACCGTTGCCGGGACGGCGCTTGTCGCTAATGCGAGCAGGGCGTAGGCAAATATCGTCAATCGCGGGTTTCCACTCTGGCTGTGGCATGGGGTCAAATGGTTGAACGGGCGATTAATTCGATGATTTCGGCGGCAAGGGAATTGCTTGGTACGCGGGGCGTCGTCGAAGATGCAAACGACATTGCGCCATGGCTAACCGACTGGCGCGGGCGCTACCATGGGGAAGCGGCGGCGATCCTCGCTCCCGCCAACACTGCGGAGGTGGCGGCGATCGTGGCCTTGGCGGGTCGGCACCGCGTGCCACTCGTACCCCAAGGCGGCAATACGTCGATGGTCGGCGGGGCAACGCCGCCAGCCGACGGGTCTGCCCTGATCCTGTCCCTGCGCCGCATGAACACCATCCGCAAAATTGACCCCGAAGCGAACATTGCGGTGGTCGAAGCAGGCGTGGTCCTGAGCCATCTGCACGATGCGGCGGCAGTCGAGGGAAGACGCTTTCCCCTATCTCTGGGAGCCAAGGGTTCGGCGACGATCGGGGGACTCGTCTCGACGAACGCCGGGGGCACGCAGGTGCTGAGGTTCGGGACGATGCGCACGCTGGTTCTGGGACTCGAGGCAGTGCTGCCCGACGGCTCCATTTATGACGGGCTGGCGGCGTTGAAGAAGGACAATCGCGGCTATGACCTGACGCAGTTGCTGATCGGTGCCGAAGGGACACTCGGCATCGTCACGGCGGCAACGTTGCGACTGGTGCCCGCCGTGGCCGACCGCGCGGTTGCCTGGGTCGGGGTCGATCACCCGGCCACGGCGCTGAAGTTGCTGCGGCTGATCGAGGGCCGGGCGGGCGATGCCATTGAAAGCTTTGAGATCTTGCCCGACGAGTCGCTCTCTGCCGTCCTGACCCATATTCCGGGCACGCGCGCACCGCTGGCGGGCAGGCATCGCTGGCACGTGCTGATCGAATATGTCGGCATCGATGCCGCGGAGTCGCTCGCAGAACTACTCGCAAACGACCTGATCGAGGACGCCGTGGTGTCGGCAAGCGAAGCGCAGGCGGAGGCGTTCTGGCGAATCCGCGATTCGATTTCGGATGCCGAACGCGCGACCGGTCCCGCCATGCAGCACGACATATCGGTGCCGGTCGATAAAATGCCGGCCTTCATGATCGAAGGCGCGCGTGCGATAGAGGCGGCCTTTCCCGGCGTTCGCGCGAGCGGCTTCGGACATTTGGGCGACGGCAATGTCCATTTCCACGTTCGCGCCCCCGCCGGGGTCGATGGCGCGCGCTGGCGAACGGACGTCGGAGAAGCTGCCAGTCGCATGGTCCACAACCTCGTCACGCAAGCGGGCGGTTCTATCTCAGCCGAACATGGCATCGGCCAGATGAAGCGCGACGAGCTTGTCCGCCTGTCCCCGCCCTCAAGGATTGCCGCCTTGCGCGCGATCAAGAATGCGCTCGATCCGTTGCACATCATGAACCCCGGAAAATTGATTTAACCGCCGCGTTCGGGCTGTCTCTTGCGCGCGAAGCCCGCGCGACATAGGGCGGCGACCATCTTTTATCGTTCCGGAGCATGCCGATGGCCAGCCAGGCCCCCCAAAACACACTGCCGTTGTTCTACAAGGACCTGATGCCCATTTCCTCGCAGGAACATGGCAGCTGGCACACCCGTCCACTCGAAGGCGCGCATTTCGCGCGCGCCGAACATGCGGTGCCGATCACGATCGACGAATTCGCCGTGGCGCAACGGTTTTACCCGATCATTTTCGCGACCGGCGACAACCCTGTGCCGCTGGCTCTGATGGGCCTGAACGAAGGCGTGAACACATTCTTCGGCGAGGACGGCATGATGGTGCAGGACGCCTATCTGCCCGCCTATATCCGCCGTTATCCGTATATGCTGGCCCGGCTGCGGCCCGACAGCGACGAATTGTCGTTGTGCGTCGATCCCACAGCCGGTGCGGTGGGTGCGTTCGAGGAGGGTGAGCCACTGTTTAACGGCGACCAGCCGAGCGAAGCGGTCACCGCCATCCTCGCGTTCTGCGAACAGTTCGAACAGGCCGGACAGCGGACTGCCGCTTTCGTGGCGGAACTGAAGGAACTCGACCTGCTGATCGACGGTGAAGTCACGATCCAGACCGAAGAAAACACACAGCCTTTCATATATCGCGGTTTCCAGATGGTGTCGGAAGAGAAGCTGCGCGACCTGCGCGGCGACACGCTTCGCAAGATGATGAAATCGGGCCTGTTACCGCTGATTCACGCGCACCTGTTTTCACTGGCCCTGATGCGTGAAATCTTTGGTCGCCAGGTTGCACAGGGCGTGTTGCCTTCTCCCGTTCCGGCCTGAAACCGGCACATAGCTGCACTGCAAAATTATGCGGATGTTGTGCTTGAATCTCGATTGTGATCGACCTATTTACGAGAGGACCGGCGCTGCGTTCCCCCCCTTTCGCGCCACGGTCGGCGCATCCGAGGATGCGCCTCCTCCCTGAACCTGGCCACCCTGCACGTAAGTGCGGGGTGGTTTTTTTATGTGGCTAGTGCGTCCGCGTTTTGGCCCGTCATTCGGCTGCGATCTGCATCGGTGATGTCAATATTGCAGCAAGCGTATCGACGAGTTGCGCGATGACGGCTTGCAGGGCTGGCAGGCCTGCACCAGTCCGGTCGAAGGCGTCATCGAGATAGAGGCTGCGATCGACCTCCACCTGCAGGGCGTGGATGTTTCTGGAACGGTCGGCATGGCGCGACACGATGTGGCCGCCTGCATAAGGATCGTTCATCCCAACATCATATCCGCCACCGGCAAATACCGTGGCGGCTACGGCGCTTAACCGGGGGGCACAGGTCGCCTCGAAACGGTCGCCCAGGACGATGACAGGCTTATCAGGACCGACCAGCGGCGGCATCGAGTGGAGATCGACCAGCATCGCCACGCCGAACCGATCATGGGCACGGGAAAGCATGGCTGACAGGGCGGCGTGATACGGACGGTAATGGCCGTCGATCCGCCGCCCGACATCGTCCTGCGCCATGCCGCCGCGCCAGATATCGCCAAGTTCCCCAAGCCGACGGGGAATCAGCCCAAGTCCGCCACGCATCCGGGCCGTTGACGGTGCCCCGCCGCCATGCTGGCCGGTCACCATCGCGGGGTCGAGGTCGCTTTCCGCACGGTTGAGGTCGATCCACAGCCGCGGCATCCGCGAGATTATCGCCCCGATTCCGGTTGCTATTGCCGTTTCGGCTACCCGATCGACATGACGATCCTCGAGTGCGCGCAGCCTGTCTATCGGATGACGCACCAGCCCGCTCAGGTCGGGATAATCACGACCGGCATGGGGCACCGACAGGATCACCGGCGACACCGGCACCAGAGACCCGAAGACATCGAAGGAGGCGCTTGTCATGATCTGGGACATAGGTTTGAATTCGTCGGCAAGACACTGGAAAATGTTAACGGGTGCGCGCATATCGGCTGGACGAGCGGCACCGATGGTCGCTTCGGGAACAAAGATGATCCGCATATTGCTGGCCGAAGATGACGACGCGATGCGCGTGTACCTGGTACGCGCGCTGGAGAAGTCGGGCTATGCGGTGGTTGCCTGCGATCGCGGGACGACCGCGCTCGAACACGTCATGTCCGGCGAAGGGTTCGACCTGCTGCTGACCGACATTGTCATGCCCGAAATGGACGGCATCGAACTGGCTCAAAAGGTCGCCATCGAAGCACCCGATATGCGCGTCATGTTCATCACCGGATTTTCCGCCGTGACGCTGCGCGCGGGGCAGGCCCTGCCCCAGGCGAAAGTGCTTTCAAAGCCGTTCCACCTCCGCGATCTCGTGATGGAAGTCGACCGGATGTTCGAGGATCGCGCCGTTTCCAAACTTTAGGCGTTGCCAGCCGGGCAACCCCCGGTTAGGAGCGCCGCAGCGTGGGCGTGTAGCTCAGTGGTAGAGCACTGTGTTGACATCGCAGGGGTCGCAAGTTCAATCCTTGCCACGC
>JAQGKX010000207.1 GCA_028289885.1 Sphingomonadales bacterium | reverse complement strand
CGAGCACCCACTGCTGGATCGTCGTACCAACCAGAGGACTGGCGGAGACCAGCCCGGTAATAACCTTGGCACCCCAGAAGCTCATCTGGCCCCATGGCAGGACGTATCCCATGAACGCGGTTGCCATCATCAGCAGGAAGATGACTACGCCGAGCAGCCAGATCATCTCCCGAGGTGGCTTGTACGAACCGTAGAACAGCCCGCGGAAGATGTGCAGGTAAACGACGATGAAGAACATCGACGCGCCGTTGGCATGGGCATAACGCAGGAACCAGCCGGCGTTGACGTCGCGCATGATGTGCTCGACCGAATCGAATGCACCGACCGCACTGGCGTTGTAATGCATGGCCAGCACGATGCCGGTGATGATCTGGATCATCAGCGATGCGCCCGCCAGGACACCGAAGTTCCAGAAATAATTCAGGTTGCGCGGGACCGGATATCCGGCGCCGACTGCGTTATAGATGAAACGCGGCAGCGGAAGCTTCTCGTCCATGTAACGCATGAACGGATGCTTCGGCGCGTAATGCTGGGCCCAGGGAAAGCTCATACTTTGGCTCCGACTTCGACGGCCGTTGCGGACCGGAATACATAATCGGGAACTTCGAGGTTCTTCGGCGCAGGCCCCTTACGGATGCGCGCTGCCGTGTCGTACGTCGAACCGTGGCAAGGGCAGAAATAACCGCCGAATTCGCCGCGAGGCTCCCCCTCTGCAGCGCCCAGCGGCACGCAACCAAGGTGGGTGCAGACACCCATGGTGATCAGCCACTGCGACTTGCCGGGCTTGGTCCGCTGCGCCAGCGTCTGCGGATCGCGAAGCGACGACACGGGAACCGCGTTGGCCTCTGAAATCTCTTTCGCGGTCAGGTGACGCACGAAAAGCGGTTGCTTGCGAAAAATCGCCTTGATCGCCTGACCTTCGGCAATCTTGGCCACGTCGAGCTCGACGGTCGCTTCCGCGAGCACGTCGGCTGATGGATTCATCTGGTTGATGAGCGGAACCACGATCGCGACACCACCAACACCGGCAAAGCTAATTGCTGCGATATTGAGGAAATCGCGACGACGAAGTTCGGGTTCACCCTGAATAGCAGCATTGCTGCTGTCGATCACCGGCGTTTCGGCCATGCGTTAAAAGCCCTTGCAATAAGATGCGCCCCCGGCATCAGCCACAGACTAGCGGATGCGGCGCTGATAGCGCGTCCCCCAGAGGTTGCAAACCCCCGCGCCATTGCAAATGCGAAATTCACGCTATTGTTACCGACAGCGTCCCTGTCCTAAGCGGCGGCGATGAGAATTGCGCTTTATCAGCCCGAGATTGCGGGCAATGTCGGAGCCATTTTACGGCTCGCGGCGTGTTTTGGTGTGGGGGTCGATTTGATCGAACCCTGCGGATTCGTGTTTTCCGACGCGCGGCTGAAGCGCGCAGGAATGGATTATCTGGATCATGTCGAACTGATCCGGCACCCGGACTGGGACGCCTTTATGGCAAAGCGGCACGGTCGATTGATGCTAATGACCACGCATGGCAGCGATGCCTTGCACAGTGCATCGTTCAAACCAGACGACATATTATTGTTCGGCAACGAAGGATCGGGGGTGCCATCGGAGGTCGCGGCGATCTGCGATGCCCGTCTGCGTATCGCGATTCGGCCCGAAGTACGCTCGTTCAACCTTTCAGTCGCTTGCGGAATCGCCGTTGCCGAAGCACTGCGCCAGACCGAAGGGCTGCCTAAATGATCGAACTGGACGCCGAACAATTGGCTGCTCGGACGTGGTTCGAAGCATTGCGAACCCGGATCTGCGCCGAGTTCGAAAGCATCGAACGCGAAGCAGGAAGCGACGCCAGCTTCACCTACAAGCCGTGGAACCGGGACGACGATCCGGACGGGCACGGCGGCGGCGGTGTTCAGGGATTGATGAAAGGCAGGATTTTCGAGAAAGTCGGCGTCAACGTATCCACCGTCGGCGGGTCGTTCGCGGCCGAATTCGCCAGGACGATCCACGGTGCCAGCGAAAGCCCGCAATTTTTCGCGACCGGGATCAGTCTGGTTGCGCACATGGCCAACCCTCAGGTTCCCGCCGTCCATATGAACTGCCGATTCCTTGTGACCGGCAAGCGCTGGTTCGGGGGCGGAGCCGATCTGAACCCGGCGCTCCCGATCGCCGAGGACACGGACGATTTCCACGCCACCCTGAAAACGGCCTGCGACGCGCACGACATTGGCGACTATCCGCGCTTTAAAAATTGGGCCGACGATTATTTCTATATACCACACCGTGGCGTCCATCGTGGCGTCGGCGGCATATTCTACGATCATCTGGAGGGCGACTTTGGCGAAGGCTTTGCGTTCACGCGCTCTGTGGGAGAGGCTTTTCTCGACGTCTATCCCCGGATCGTGCGACGGCGGATGGGGTTGCCCTTCACCGATGCCGACAAGGCTGCGTTGCTGGCATGGCGCGGGCGCTATGCCGAATTCAACCTGGTCTATGACCGGGGAACGGCTTTCGGACTGAAGACCGGCGGTAACGTCGATGCGATATTGATGAGCCTGCCTCCGGTGGCGACATGGGATTGACTCCATGGGCCTGACCCCGGTTCCCGATAATGAGGTCGCGGCGGTGGTGACATCGCTTGAGATGACAACGCGCCCCCCTGCCCCGCCCGATGCCCGACAGTCGGCTGCGTCTGGTCCGGTGGGAAACACCGACACCTAGCAAATACCGTGCGCTGTTCAAGCGGGTGGGCGAACGGTGGATGTGGTTTTCTCGGCAAATCATGCCCGACGACGCATTGCAGGCGATCATCGGCGACGTCGGGATAGAGGTTTACGCGGTGGTCGATCCGGCGGGAATAGAAATCGGCATGCTCGAACTCGACTTCCGAGAGAGCGCGACATGCGAGATTTCGTTTTTCGGACTGATCCCCGAACTGAACGGCAAAGGTCATGGCCGCTGGCTGATGGCGCAGGCGCAGGCGCGGGCTTGGCGATCGGGCATCACGCGGGTCTGGGTGCACACTTGCACGCTGGATCATCCATCGGCGTTGAGTTTCTATCGCGCGCAGGGCTTCACCGCGTTCCGGCGCGAGCTTGAGACTTTTGCCGACCCACGGCTGACGGGGCACATGCCCGCCGACAGCGCACCTCAGATTCCGGTGTTGAGCCGCCGATAAAGCATTGCGAGAAAGACCGCCGCGACCATCGACAGGGCAGCGGACACGGTCCCCGTAGCGAGTGCGGTCAAGACCGTGGCGACAAAAGGCGAATTGATAGCCCGACCGAGCAGTTCGAAGACACTGCCGAGGACGAACTGCACGGCTTTCGTCAGCAGGATCGTCAGCGCAAAATAAACCAGCGCCGCGAGGATCAGGCGTGCGATCACGCCGCGGGTCATGGCGAAGGCGGTTTTCAGCGCCGCGATGATCCCTGGCTGCCTGTCGACGATCAACGGGTTCAGGGTACTGAGGCGCAAGCTGAGCCAGACCGCGACACAGGCGAACACCAGCAGATAAAGCGAAACCCAGCCCGGCAGCAGGGCGAAACTGGCCGGGTTGGCAGGATCGACACCGCTCTGGAGCAAAGCAACGACCGCAGGAATCAGGACGATCGTCGCCCCGATCCCGACCAGCAACGCCGCGCCGATCAGCGTCGGCAGGCGGCGGATCCCGAGCAGAAGCGCCTCACCGACGCTGCTGCCTGGACGCAGGACCAGCGCGATGATCGCCAGTTGTCCGACGATCGTCCAGAGCACGGCGAGAAAAGTCAGCAATGAAAGCATCGGGTTGGGCTGCATGCCTGCAACGCCGGGATCGACCAGCGTATTCGCGACATCGCCGACCAGCAAGGTTGCCAGAGCCAGCGGAATGACCAGCCCTGCCTCGTGCCGGATAAATCCTGCCGTGTCTTCCCAGACGATATTCATGGAAATCATCGTCATACCCCGTATTCGTTCATCGAGGTCCGCTCTAGCCGTGCCCCGCGACCGGTGGCAAGACGCGAGCATGACCGACGGGCACGACATCGAATGGAAGGTTTCGGAAGGGCTTGTTCCCTATCCCGAAGCACTGGCATGGATGGAAGCCCGCGCCTCCGCTATTGCCGAGGGGACGGCGCGCGAATGCATCTGGCTGCTCGAACACCCGCCGCTCTACACCGCCGGGACGAGTGCCGATATCGCCGAACTGCTGGACGACCGGTTTCCGGTGTTCAAGGCCGGGCGCGGCGGGCGCTACACCTATCACGGGCCGGGCCAGCGCATTGGTTACCTGATGATCGACCTGAACAAACGCGGTCGCGATGTCCGATGTTTCGTCCATGCGGTCGAGGGCTGGGTAATAGCGACGTTGGGAAGACTGGGCATCGAGGCGCGGCGCGAACCCGGGCGGATCGGCATATGGACCGATGATGCGGGACAGGAGGCAAAGATCGGTGCCATCGGCATTCGCGTGCGTCGCTGGGTCTCGCTTCACGGGTTTTCCGTCAACATTTCGCCGGATTTGTCGCATTTCGGCGGCATCGTGCCCTGCGGACTGGCTGAGTTTCCGGTAACGAGCGTCACCAAATTGGGCAGCGCGGCGTCGATTTCGGCTTTCGATTCCGCACTTTACGATGGGCTTCCGGATTTTCTTTCCGGCCTGACGGAAACAATCTGCTTGAGACCGGTCTAAAGAAAAGCTAATACCCACCTCGATTTGGGTATTAACGGCAAATGCCGCCCGGTCATGTTATCTAGGGAGCACCAATATGCGCAAGATCGTTACAGTTTCGATGATGGCAGCAGCCGGTCACCTCGATGCCGTCGACGACCACCGTGCCGCTGGTCGGCTCGTCGAGTCCGCCGATGCAGTTCAACAGCGTCGTCTTGCCCGAACC
>JAQGKX010000205.1 GCA_028289885.1 Sphingomonadales bacterium | reverse complement strand
AGGCCGCATTTTCGGCAAGAAAACCATAGCCGGGGTGGATCGCTCCTGCGCCGCTTTCTCTGGCAGCGGCGAGGATGGCGGCAACGTCGAGATAGCTTTCGGCGGCGGGTCCGGCACCGATGCGGATCGCCTGATCGGCCTGTTCGACGTGGAGCGATCCGGCATCGGCATCCGAATAGACGGCGACCGATTTCAACCCCATGCTGCGCAACGTCCGGATAATACGGCAGGCGATGGCACCACGATTGGCAATCAGGACAGTGTCAAAACTCATGCCGAAACGATCATGCGGACGGGCGTGGGATTGAACCCGTTGCATGGATTGTTGATTTGCGGGCAATTCGACACGAGCACGATCACGTCCATCTCCGCACGCAAATCCACGGTCAGGCCCGGAGCGGAAATCCCATCGACGATGCCAAGCGCGCCGTCCGGTTCGACCGGCACATTCATGAAGAAGTTGATATTGGAAACCATGTCCCGCTTGCCGCGGCCATCACGCAAATTGGCATCGAGAAAATTGTCGACGCAGGAATGTTGCGCATTGGTATGATGACCATATCGCAAGCTGTTGGACTCGCACGAACATGCGCCGCCGATCGTATCATGATAATCGACCGCAGTGCCTGTGATCGTCATCATCGCACGGCCTTCGTTGGATAAAAGCGCTGCACCTGTGCGAAGGAAAATATTGGCCTGCGCGGCAATCGTGTCCTGCGCGCTATAGCGTTCGGCATCGTCGGCTGCTGCGTAGAGCAGGAAATCGACGGCCTGATTGCCTTCGAGATCGACGATCCGCAGCGATTGACCCGCCTCTATACGATGCAACCATGGCGCGCGGGCGGGCACGACTTCATCGTGGAGGACCGCACCTGCCAAACCTTCGAGATATAAATCGGCCATCATCGGCTCCTAGCGAAGGTAATAATCGTCGACATTCAGGAAGGCACGGCGGCCCTCTGGTGTCGCATTCCGGATGGGGTCGTCGGGGTCGGCAACCGGCCCGCGCCACGCCGTCGCACGCAGCGCGGTGACGCTCCACGGGCGCGTGTCGAGGACATGCGGGCAATTGGCGACGACAAGGATCAGGTCCATTTCAGCGCGCAGCGTCACGGTGCGACCGCCTGCGAATGGCCCAATAACAGGAGTTACTGCTCCGTCTTCCTCGATCCTGACGCCCTTGAACAGGTTGATGCAGGGATGAACGTCGCGACGGCCAAGCCCATGTTTCGCAACGCCCAGCAGCAACCGGTCCCGGGCATTTGGATATGGCCCCGAATTGCTGCCGTTTCCGTAAGTGCGCGCATTCGACGCTGCATTGGCGGCACCGCAGAATGCATCATGAGTCTGGGCATCATCGGCAACGATGCTCATCAGGACGCGCCCCATGTCCGACAGCAGCAGCTTGCCCGCACCCAGATAGGCGTTCCACTGAATCTTCACTGTATCAGCGACGTTCAAGCGCTCGGTCGGCATCTCCGCATTGAATAACTGGATCGATGCACAGGCGTCCCCCTCAAGGTCGATCAGCCTTAGACGAGAGCCGCGCGGCAGCACGCGTGACGCATAGCCGCCGCCCGCAATCCGCTCTTCCCAAAGCAGATCATCGGACGATACGCCGGTCGGAAGGTCGGAAGCCATTGGGGGAATGATCGGCATCGCTTCGACAACGGTGCCTTCCATCGCCCGGGCATGCGCGCGGGCGGCCAGCGGATCGTTGAGTGCGACCATCAGGCGGCGTTCCTTGCTTTGCCGTTTTTGAAACTGACCTGCTCGTGCAGCGGCGGTAACAAGGCGGTGGTCGTGAACAGTCGGAGTTGCTGCACGCCACGCACCTTACGCAGCGCATCGCAGAGATCGCGCAGCCTGGTCGCGGGGCCCTGCACCAGCAGCACTTCGAGCGATTGATCGTCTTCGAGGAAGACATGCTGGGCGGAAATGACCTCCTTCAGATAATCAAGCTGCGTCTGTGCAAGCTGTTCACGGACGCGCCCGACATTGGCCCGGTAGACCAAGGTGATCGTCCCCGCGAGCAGCGCCGACGGGTGAGTAGCCTCGCCATGATCGGCCAGCGCGTTGCGGATCAGTTCCGAAATTAGCTGCGACCGCGATGGCAGGCCACGCTCTTGCACCATCAGATCGAGCTGATGGAACAGGTCGGACGGCAGGCTCATGCTGAGTCGCGAAAGGCCGGTTGAAGTGGTTTCATCGCTCATGAGTCGAGTGTCTCAATTATTATGATTTGTGTCAATCGTAATACTGGAACTTGCTGCCTCGGCGGTTATGCGGCGGTCCAGAGCGAGATCGTAGATGGCAGTTGCGCCATAACGATGGGGGGCGTGCGGGTCGTGGCGACGCTTGTCGAGCGTCAACACGCGCGTTGCGAGGGTGAACGCTTCCGAGATATCATGCGTCACCATCGCAATCGTCAGCGCGTGCTCCCGCCATAACCGCGTGATGAGTGTATGCATGTCGCGACGAATACCGGGATCGAGCGCACCGAAGGGCTCGTCGAGCAGCAATATGCGCGGGCGTTTCACCAGCGCCTGTGCAATCGCAAGGCGCTGTTGCATCCCGCCGGACATCTGCGCGGGATAAACATGGCCGCTATCACCGAGACCGACAGCTGCGAGCATTTCGTCGGCCTGCTCCAACGCTGCCCGCCGAGCCGCGCCAAACAAACGGCCGGTGATCGGGGCACCCGCGCACTCAAGACCGAACAAGACGTTCCGCCGCGCGTCGAGGTGGGGGAAAACCGAGTAACGCTGGAATACCACGCCCCGGTCGGGGCCACATTCAGCTTTGAGCGGCTTTCCATCGAGCAAAATCTGTCCGCGCGTCGGCGCTTCCTGACCCAGCAACAGTCTCAGCAACGTACTCTTGCCCGCACCCGAAGGCCCGACAATAGATACAAACGACCGCTCGGCGATTTCAAGATCGACGCGTTCCAGTACGATCTTGTCGCCATATTCGACCCAGACATTCTGGAGGGACAGCATGCCCGTCATCGGGCCGGATGCGCCCATTTGAAGCCGCGCTCGCTGATCAGGCGTAACGTCCAGTCCATCGCGATCGCCAGCAGCGCGATCCACGCCACATAAGGCAGGATGATCTCCATCGACAAATAGCGTCGCACCAGAAAGATGCGGTAGCCGAGCCCGACATCCGAAGCGATCGCCTCGGCGGAAATAAGGAATACCCACGCAGGCCCGAGCGAAAGCCGGATCGCGTGGATCAGTCGTGGCATTGCCTGTGGCAGCGCCACCCGAAGCGCAAGCTGCCAGCTACTCGCGCCCAGCGTCTGCGCCTTGAGCATCTGTTCCTGGGGCAGTGTCTCCACATGGGCGGCGATATCCCGGATCATGAGCGGCAGGATTCCGATCACGATCAACGCGACCTTTGCTGTCTCCCCCAGACCAAAGACGATGAACAATATCGGCAGCAGCGCGATCGGTGGGATGACCGCGATCGTCGTGACCAACGGCCCAAGGGTTGCGCGCACGGTCGGAATCAGGCCGAGCACCAATCCAACGAGCAGCGCCGAGACTGTCGAGATCGCCAGCCCCAACCCGAGTCGCTGGAGGCTGGCAAAAGTGTCCGACCAGAACAGGAAATTGCCCGTCATGGTATCGGGAACCAGCACCAGCGAGCGCATGGCATCGACCATTGCGCCGGGCGTTGGCAGTATCTTGTCGGCCGGGTTGAACGCGTGCCGGCTGGCCGACGCGATCACATAGGCAAGCACCAGCAGCAACAGAGGAGCAGCCCCGAGCAGCAACGTCAGCCCACGCTTTGGCCGGATGTTGACCAGCCGCACGGTCCTAGAGCTTGCCGTCGGCGGCGAACTGCATGAACTTCGGATCGAAGCGCAATTTCACGTTAGCCGGATTGCCGAGCGTCTTGTTCGCAGGGAATGAGATGCCGATCGCGTCGGGCGCCTTGGCTCCCAGACCGAATAATCCCTTCGAGAAACTGAAGTCACGCACACGCGTCATCGTGGCGACGAGGTCGGGCGCTGAAGCGGCTGCTACACCTTCCTTCGGGGTGCCGTACAAATGCGTGGTCGAAAGCTGGGCGTCGAAGGATTCGGGGGTCGATCCTGCCAGCTTCGCCATCGCCGCGCGGGCCGCCTTACCCTTGGCATCCTGCCGCTGCATCAGCGTGATCGTTTCATACCATATCCCCACCAGTGCCTTGCCGAGATTGGGATTGGCAGCCAGGGTCGCGCTGTCGACCGCCAGCAGATCGAGAATTTCGCCCGGGATCTTCGACGAATCGAATGCCAGCAATGCGCCCGGCACCTTTTTCATTTCGTTGAGCTGAGGGTTCCATGTGACGGCCGCGGTAACCGCCGGCGATGCAAACGCACCGACGATATCGGCGTCGGTGGTGTTGACCGTCTTCACATCGGTCAGGCTCATCTTCACCGAATCCAGCGCCCGGGCGAGTAGATAATGCGACACCGAAAACTCGACCAGATTGACGCTGCGCCCCCTGATGTCGGCGAGCGAAGTGGCGTTCTTCAGCATGATGCCATCATTGCCGTTCGAATAATCACCGACGATCAGCGCGCTGGTGTCCTTGCCGCCGGCAGCAGGAATGGTCAGCGCGTCCATGTTGGTCACCGTCACGCCATCGAGTTTGCCGGCGGTATATTGGTTCACCGATTCGACGTAATCGTTGACCTGCACGATGTTGATCTTGATGCCGTATTTGTCGGCCCATTTTTTTACGATGCCGGCCTGTTGCGCATAGGGCCATGGCATCCACCCGGCGTAGATCGACCAGCCGACATTGAACTCGGTCCGCGCCGGGGGCGGCACCGTGGACTTGCCGCAGGACGCGATCATCAGCGACGCCGAGATCACCGCCACAATGGGATATTTGTTGAACCAGTGCGCCATTGTTGATTCTCCAGATGGATCGCGGTGTACCGAACGGGCGGGCAGGTAATTATTACGTTTGATCTAATCAGTAATAAAACATACCTCTGTTGGATGTGCAACGCCGTTCTGTTGCTTTGCGGATCAGGAGATTGAAAATGTCAGCTGGTAATCGTTTGAGCGCCCTGTCTCTTGCCCTTGTCACGCTGTGCGCTGCCGGCCCGGTAGCCCCCACCACCGCCCATCCCTTCGCCCACTGGATCGACGGCACCGCGGCATCCGAGCCGCAAATTCAGGTCCAGCGTTATGATGCGGACACCTTCGTCCTCCGGCAATCGGTGCGCACGAATTTCGAGGCTCCGTTTCTGTATCTGCTGTTCGGTCAGGATCGCGCGTTGTTGATCGACAGCGGATCGGGCGGGCTGAAGATTCGCCCGACGATCGACGCGCTGATCGCGCAATGGCTCGCCCGCAACCATCGCAAGTCGATCCCGCTCGTCGTTGCCCATTCGCATAGCCATGGCGATCATCATCAGGGCGACAGCGAGTTCGCCGGACGACCCGACACGACAGTTGTCGGGCTGAAGCCAGAGGATGTCGCCACTTTCTTCGGGGTGGCGCACTGGCCGGACGGCATCGCCACCTATGATCTGGGAGGGCGGGCGCTCTCGATCATCCCGACGCCGGGGCATGAGCCAGCGCACATCATGGTCTACGATCCCCGGACAAGATTGCTGTTTTCAGGCGACATGCTTTACGCCGGACGCCTTTATGTGCCGACCGACCAGTTCGCGGTATTTGCAGCGAGCGCGGATCGCGTCGCAGCGTTTGCAAAGGCGCACCCGATCGCGATGCTGCTGGGCGCGCATATCGAAATGACGAATACGCCTGGCAAGGATTATGCGAATGAAGCTGCCACCCATCCCGACGAGCATAGTCTGGAACTGTCGGCATCCGCCCCGGCGCGGCTTCAAGCTGCCGTCCATCGTATGAATCAAACGCCGGTGATAGGAAATGAGGGCGACTTCATCATCTATCCGCGCCCTCCCAAACCCCGGCCCTGATCGAGCGCAAGCTGCTTACTTGCCGATTTTCGCAGGCGATTTCCACCGTGACAGCGTGTGTATGTCGTGGGCTGATGTCCACACGCTGGCCTTTGTATAGCGTAACGCGCCGCTACCGGATGCCGCGCCGACACGCGCCCGGATCTCCAGCGATTTGGGGTCGATCACGACGAACGTCTGGCCCGCGGTTGTGCGCAGCCACACTTTGCCGCCACCTGTATCGATATCGCCATATTTCAGAGTTTCATCGACCTTAACACGACCGGAGACCGCACCGGTCGCGGGATCTATTCGCGCCACGGTGCCGTCGCCCTGCTCCTGAACCCAGACGCTACCTTCACCCGCGGCGAGGAAACCCGGCGCTCGACCCAACTCGGTGGTTTTGATTACCGCGTTCGTTTCCGGATCGATCTTCTGGATGGTCTGGCTAACGGCACTGACCGCCCACAGCGACCCAAAACCAAACGCGAGGTAAACGCTGCCCGGATTGACCTTAACCGAAGCAGTCACAACGTTACCGACAGGATCGACGCGCGCGATCATGCCTGTTGCATCGCTTGCCAGCCATATCGATCCCGCTCCGGCCACGACGTTCAACTCGCCATCGGGACCACCGAGGCCAGTCGGAATAACGGCAACGATCTTTGCAGTTTTCAGGTCGATACGATTGAGCGTCTTGTCCTTGCAATCGGCAACCCACAGCGATCCCGACGCTATCGTCATGGCACCGCAAGGGTGCGCCATGGCCGTTTCCGCCAGCTTTCTGCTTTTCGACCACTGCTCGACCCGGCCTTTGTTGGTTGCCCATACCGTCGATCCATCGACCGCGAGGAAGTCGGCAAAACCGGGAACGCTGATAACATGTTCACGGGGAGCGGCCCCCAATGCCGGCGTCAGGGCGACACAGCCTGCAACGGTCGCGAGGACCCAGTTTTTCTTCATGTGCATTTCCAGTCGTTACCAGGCGCAGCAATCGGACGCCGGTTCACTTTCCGATATCAGCCCGTCAGGACATTTGATTGAGAGTCTTTACGGACACCGTTCGCCCTGACCTTCTCGATCAACGGTCGGGCGGGAAATATCGTCTGCTCCCATATCGTCAATCTCTTGCGATCGTCCTGACCCACGATTGCCGATTCACCCTCACGATAGGTACCGAATATCCGATCGAGAAGGATCAGCGAGTTGCCGTAATTGCAGCGGGTATCCTCATAGCTCAGCGCCGTATGATGAAGGCTGTGATTCCGTATCGTCGTGAAAAAGAACGAATACCAGATCGGCGGATCGGAACGGACATTGGCGTGAGCGAATGTCGCTACCGCGGTGAGAATATTCAGTGCGCAGAATATGGCAGCGAGTGGCAAATCGAACAACGCAACGACGCTCAGGCTGATCAGGAACAGTTCAAGCGGATTACCCACCGAACCCTTCATTGCGTTCAATTGCGTGATGTGATGATGCGGCGCGTGGGTCGACCAGAAAAACGAACTATTGTGCATCAGCCGATGCATCCAATATTGGCCGAACTCGATCAGAAAAACCACGAGCGCGACCTGCGCCAGAAAGGGCAGATGCATGGCCCATTCGGTTGTGATACCCAGGGACTTCTTAGCTGCCTTCAACGGATCCTCGGCGAGCTTGATCGAAGCCCAGGCAATGACCGTATAACCCATGATGACGTAGAAGAGGTCGGTGGCGAACTCCCGCTTGGTCATGCGCCATTCCGCGTGCCGCTCGCTAAAGCCCTCAAGTGCGAGCACGAACGCTGTGGTCAGGACCCCTGCAACTATGATCGACCATGAACTTGCAATCCATGCGGCAGGCGCAATCGACCATAACAACAGGATCACCGCGATAGTTGCGGGCGGCAACAGGTCGAAAATGGCTTTCTTCATGGCATCTCAACCTTGGCAAGATCACTCGAAAGCGGATCCCGATTTGGGAACCTGAACGCCTTCAATAAACATCATGATAGGAGCACGACACTGGCAAGACAGGTGTATGAATGACGTAGCTTTCGGACATCCGTGAGCGATCGTCAGTTTACTTGATATCTGCGATAAGATTGGAATCCGCCGCAATCTGCCTCGGAACAAGCTTCCGACGAGCGTTGCAACAACCGCCGCGTTGGCTGTCGCCATCGAGCCGCCCTGGGCAACGCGCTCAATTTCGGCCATGTTGATTTGCAGTTTCGTTACCCGAAAACGCTCGTTAGAGTTCAAAAAGCGAGCCGCCATCATGACCGTTGGGAATGCCAGACTGGACGGTTTACATGCAGGAGTACTGATCGATCTATCCGATCCTTAAATCAGTTGGATCGAGCCTCGCCGTATCTGTGGCGCTGCTTGCGCCGAGCGTGCCGGTCTGGGCTGCAGGCCCGGCTGAGCTAGCTACCCGTGCAGCGATAGCCCGGGTGCTGCGGCTCGACCCCATGATCCATGCGGTGATTGCGCTGGATCCGACGGCTATCCAACAGGCGCGCAACGTAGACGCGATTGGATTGCGGGGCCCTCTTGCAGGGGTTTCGGTGCTTATCAAGGACAACATCGAGGTAGCCGGGCCGCTGCCCACAACTGCGGGCAGCCTTGCGCTTGCAGCCAATGTCTCCAATCGCGACGCCCCGCTGGTCGCGCGATTACGCCGCTCCGGGGCCGTGATCCTCGGCAAGACCAATCTTTCTGAATGGGCGAACATCCGCTCATCGCATTCAATCTCGGGCTGGAGCGCAGTCGGTGGTCAGACGCGCAATCCCCACGCTCTAGACCGCAATCCATGCGGGTCTTCGAGCGGTAGCGGCGCGGCGGTGGCGGCGGGTGAAGTCGATTACGCGATCGGCACCGAAACCGACGGATCAATTACATGTCCCGCCTCGCTTAACGGTGTGGTCGGATTCAAGCCGACCGTTGGCCTTGTCAGTCGCACTCACATCGTTCCCATCAGCGTCAGCCAAGACACCGCAGGCCCGATTACCCGCACAGTTTATCAGGCAGCCGTGCTTCTGAGCGTTATCGCGGGAAGCGATCCAGCCGATCCCGCCACGCGCTCGGCGGATGCTCATCTGGTGGATTATGCCGCGGCGCTGAGCGCCAATTCCCTGCGCGGCACACGGCTCGGCGTCATGCGCTTTGCTTCAACTGCACAGTTAGATCCGTCCCTCGAAGCGGCGCTCGCAATACTCAGAGCGCAAGGGGCGATCCTGGTCGAGATAAAGACGTTCGACGACAAGCTGATCGGAGAGAATGAAACGCGGGTCCTCAGGACCGAGCTCAAGGTTGGGCTCAACGCCTATCTCGCCACAACGCCACCCTCGGTCGCGACCCGGACACTGGCACAAGTCATTGCGTTTAATGAGTCACACGCTGCGCAGGAGATGGGACTTTTTGGGCAGGAGACGTTCATCGATGCTGAAAAGACAGAGGGGCTAGACGACCCCGTTTACAAGACCGCGCGCGCGGACAGCCTCGCCGCCGCCGGCGTTAATGGCATCGATCGACTCCTGGCAGCAGACAAGCTCGACGCATTGATCGGGCCGACTGTCGGGCCAGCCTGGAAGATCGATGCTGTCAACGGCGACCAGTTCAGCGGCGGTGGCGCGGGGAATCTGGCGGCGGTGGCCGGCTATCCGCACCTGACCGTGCCCATGGGAGTGGTGCGCGGAATGCCGGTCGGTCTCAGCTTTATGGGTACCAAATGGAGCGACGCGCGCATCTTGTCATTTGGTTACGCCTATGAGCAGGCTAGCAGGGCCCTCGCCCATCCACGTTTCCTGCCATCCGTTGAGCAGTCGCCACCAGTCTTGCAGCAGCTTCGTCCGCAACACAATATCGTCGTTCCCGCCGTTCACTAAGCGTTACTCGATCGCGTTTGCGCCTGCCAATGCACTTGGACTCTGGCCGGGCGCTCGCAATGCTGCAGGTTATCGTCGGACCGATGGCGAGGCCCCCTCCTGCAGGAAGGCCCAAAAATCCATTCAGGTCAGGGCCAGCGGCTTGACGGTGCCAGCCTAGGCAGCCTTATTGCTTGTACGTTGTGTCTCGCTCGTCAATTCAGCTGCTGGTATGGCTTTGGCAAAGAAATAGCCCTGCCCCTGAGTGCACCCCTCCGCTCTCAGATAATCCAGAACTTCCATGTCCTCGATGCCTTCTGCGGTCACAGTCATGTCGAGGCTGTGCCCGATGCCGATTATCGCCTTGACGATGGCCTGTGAGTTGGTGCGAGTGTTCAGATTCTGCACGAACGAGCCGTCGATCTTGATCTTGCTAAACGGGTAATTCTGCAAATAGCTCAGGGAGCTATATCCAGTCCCGAAGTCATCCATCGCCAATCCCACACCAAGTGCCCGCAGGGCCGTCATCGTGGACAAGACGTTTGCGCTTTTCTCAAGAAGGACAGCTTCGGTGAGCTCGAGTTCCAGGCAAGATGGTTCAAGCCCTGAACTCGCGAGAGCCTGCATGGTGACCTGTAGGACGTTCGACGAGCGGAACTGAACGGGCGAAAGGTTGACGGCAACCTTTGTTCCAGGAGCCCATTGAGTTGCGTCCCGGCATGCCGTTTGCAGAACGTGCTGACCGATCACGTCGATCAATCCTATCTCCTCTGCCAACGGAATGAATTCGTCAGGATACACCAGGCCGCGTTCCGGATGGTGCCATCGCAGCAGCGCCTCATAGCCTACAATCTCTCCCGATTGCAGATCGACCAGCTGTTGATAGTGAACGGCAAGTTCGCCTTCCCTGACCGCCCGTCGCAGATCGCTCTCCAGGCGCCGACGCTGCTGCGCGGCTATGTCCATGTCTGGACTGAAGACGCTCCACCCGCTCCGACCGGCTAATTTAGCTGAGTAAAGGGCCAGATCGGCATATTTCAGAAGAGACTCATGGTCGTCGCCGTCGTCTGGAGCCATTGCGATGCCGATTGTTGCACCAATCGTGATCAACTGGTCGTATATCGAGAAAGCGCCCGCCATCCCCGACACCAACCGCTCCGCGATTACCAGGGCGCCTTCGGAATTTCTCTCGAGCGGGACAAGAACCACGAATTCGTCGCCTCCGATACGCGCGACGAAGGCCTCTGGCCCTGCGAGTTCCCGGATCCGTTCAGCTGCGCTGAAAAGCAGGCTGTCACCAACCGAGTGGCCCAGCGTGTCGTTCACCGCTTTAAAATGATCCAGATCAAGCATGAGGATCGCGACAGATCGTTCGGCAAGCCTGGCCTCGGCAAGCATCTCGTTCAGAGCCTCACGGCAATGAACACGATTAGGCAAGCCGGTGAGTTCGTCGTGCCGGGCCATATGAGCTACTTTGGCTTCAGCCCGCCGCCGTTCTGTTACATCGAAGATCGATACCAAAACTGAAGGCCGCCCGTCGAAGTCGAGCTGCCGGGTAAACAGGATTGACTCAAGCTCGCGGCCATCACGATGAACTTGTCGCCAGATATGATCCGAATGCGGCAAGCCACCTGACAGCGCCCGGCGCGCGTCATGCCAGTCGTCCGGCGTAAACAGGTTTTTCGCGGGCAAGCCAGGAAGTTGCGCGGCATCATAGCCGAAATGCAGTGCCGCTGCGGCATTGGCAGAAACAAGAACGCAACCAACGCTGTCGTAGAGAAACATGGGAACGGGATTACTTTCGAAGAGAAGCCGAACGGACTCCTCCCGTCGCTTCATGTCAGTTATATCGACGCGAAGGCCAACGGTGCCGCCATCGCTTGTCTGTCGTTCCTCGATCATGATGCAGCGGCCATCGGACAGCCACTGCTCGTGGCGAACGCCGGGATTGCTAAGCAGACCCAATCGATCGCGCAGCCATTCTTCCTCCCGCCCAATTGCATCGGGATAATCGCCTCGTGCGACGCCGACCTTCAGCGTATCTTCCAGTCGGGCACCGGGCTGAAACAGATCGGCCGAGCGGTGATAGATCTCGGCATATTTGTTGTTCCAGAGAATGTATCGGCCCTCCGCGTCAAGCAGGACGATCCCCTCCGGCAAGGCATTGATGGCGCTGTAGAGCCGGTTCTGCGCGAGAGAGGCCTTATCATCTGCAGCGCGAACGGCAGAGCTATGCAAGCGTCCTCGGGTTTTCCCGTCCCAGCTGGATACCAAACGGCGAAGTAAATTCATGTGGGAGCCTGCCCGTCAGGAGTGCACTGTAGATGGAACATAGTTCAAGGCTATTAAGGATTGGTGCAGTGCACAATCGCATCAGCACCCCGTATGAATGCTTGGTCGCGGCACACCTTCCGGAACCTGCATTTGACGTGTCGCTTGCGTCGGCCGCCAGAAGTGCATGCGCGCTATGGATTATGGCCCAATCGGGGTCACAGGCTGCGACGAGGCGAACTCTGCATCCCGGAGTGAAGATTAACAAAGGACGACAGACTGTTCAGCCTGGTAAAACCAAAAAGAGGTAAGATCGCCTGTCGGCACCTGTCGATTAGTCAACAAAGGGATAAATACATGAAACGTTCGTTATTGCTAACTCGCGGCCTTTGTATGTCCGCGTTATTGCTCATGGCTGCGCCGGCACTCGCCGAGGGTAAAGGTGATCGCGCAAAAGAAGCAATGGCAGCTGCCGACGCCAAGGTTGAGGCTGCCAACAAAATCGGTGCCACTGGGGAAACACCACGGCTTCAGGCTCAGGCTCAGGCAGCTCTTCGTGCCGCGCACGAAGCCTATGCAGCAGGCCATAAAGAGGAATCGATCGCACAGGCTATTCGCGCCACCCAGCTTTCGGATGAAGCGATCGGGACAACACAGAAGAACCGTGCCGCGGATCACCGCGAACAGCGCGTTGCCTTGGAGGCAACCGCCGCTGCTGCACACGAAGACGCTGCAGCAGCAAATGCCCGCGCCGATGCGGCGCAGCAGTCGGCTGCTGTCGCTACAGCTCAGGCCAATGCCGCGCGTGCGTCAACTCCGGTCGTAGTTGCTGCGCCCGCGCACCAGGCAACGACTGTCACTACGGAGTTAGAAGAGCACTCATCCGCTGCTCCCCGTGTTACAAAACGCCCGGTCGCGCATCATGTCATTCATCGGCAAGTTCGGCACACGGTGACAAAAAGAACCCGGGTCACTGTTTCGACGAAAGCCAACTGACCCGTACTGGAGCGGCCCTGTGTGTAGGGTCGCCCCAGCTGCCGGTCGTCCATCCGGACTCCGCTCCGATGATTCGAAGTAGAGATAATGGATCAAGGCACTGGTCCCGGTCCGGTGCGTTTGAACAGCGGGAGCCGGGTCAGGCATTCCGCTATTTTACGCAGCGCAGGCTACAATGCATGAACGCACCTGGTTACATAATGGGGGCTGGAGTATCGGCCATGGAAAGAACCTGCGCATTTATAACGCTTTGATAGAAGCACCGCCGCCGTCATGAATCCACAGCAACACTTGAGGTTCCTGCT
>JAQGKX010000183.1 GCA_028289885.1 Sphingomonadales bacterium | reverse complement strand
TCCGACGCGCAGGCAGCGCACAACGATGGACGCAATGGAGACCGCCGGCGCTCGTGCTGCTGCACTTCCGCCCCGATCCAAGCTCCGCCACGGCGCTGCGCCGGGCCGATCCCCTATGGTATCGCCGTTTATCAACCCAATCCACGGGATCGCGCACGGCGCGTTTTCCCCGATCAAAGGACCGTCCTTGCCCGTAGCTGCCATCAGCCAGCCTGTTTTGCCCACCGATTCGCCAAAGGATTCTGTGGACGCGCTCCATGCCATGATCCTGGAGCAGCTCGACAGCGATCAGGCGGTCGAAACCATCACGATCCCGCTCGAAGGCAAATCGTCGATTGCCGATCATATGGTGATCGCGAGCGGCCGTTCGACGCGTCAGGTCGCGTCGATGGCGGCCAAGATCGCCCAGCGCATGAAGACCGAATTCAGGCGCTCGCCCCGGATCGAGGGGCTTCCCGCCGCCGACTGGGTGCTGATCGACGCCGGTGACGTGATCGTCCACCTCTTCCGCCCCGAAGTGCGCAGCTTCTATAATCTAGAGCGGATGTGGTCGCTGACCGACGCGCCGATCGTCGCCGGGCCAGCCTTTTAAGGCACCCCGTTGAAGCTACACATCGTCGCCCGGGGCCGCATCGGGCGCGGTCCCGAAGCCGACCTTGTCGCGCGTTATGCCAAGCGGATCGTCTGGCCGTTTGCGATCACCGAGCTTCCGGAAACCGGCGGCAAGGTTGTGGACCTGATTGCTCCGGCGCGGATAGTCGCGCTCGATGAAACCGGCGAGCAGCTAAGTTCGACAGCCTTCGCCAAACTGCTCGAAGGATGGCGCGACGAGGGCATACGCGAGGCGCGCTTCCTGATCGGTGCCGCAGATGGCCTGACCGAAGCCGAGCGCAACAGCGCGGATCGAAAGATCGCCTTTGGTGCCAGCACGTGGCCGCACCTGATGGTGCGCGCGTTGCTGGCCGAGCAGCTTTACCGCGCGACGACGATTATTGCCGGGCATCCTTACCATCGGAAGGGGTGATCCGCGTCCAAAACCCGGCGGGATCGACAGTGCGCGGCCACAAGGTTGGCAACATACCTGGTACCCTGCATCGGTCAGCCATCCTCACCTTCGGTTGCATTACACCTCAAGGTAGATACGCAGGGTAAGGGGGGAGCGGCATTATGACGACGGGAGTTCAACAGCAGCACGCCGTGACACGGCTGGCCTTGCTGACCACGATATGGGGATGTGTGCTCGTGATGTCCGGTTGGCATCCGTACGACCGCGCAACCTGGTGGATGGAGGTGGCACCCGCTTTGATCACAGTCGCCGTGCTCTGGGCAACGCGGAGGCAGTTCTCGCTGACTGGGCTTGCGATGCTGTTGATCGGACTGCATGGGCTGGCGCTGATGATGGGCGGTGCCTACACTTATGCACGCGTTCCAATAGGGTTCGAGCTACAGCATTGGCTCGGCCTGTCGCGCAATCCATATGATCGGTTTGGCCACCTCTTGCAGGGGTTCGTGCCCGCTATCGTGTTCCGCGAATTGCTCGTGCGCCTTGGTGGCATGCGCCCGGGAAGGCTGCTGGCAAGTCTGGTGATCGCGTGCTGCCTTGCCGTGAGCGCGAGCTACGAACTGATCGAATTCGGCGCAGCCTTGGCGCTCGGCCAAGGTGCTGACCAGTTCCTCGGAACGCAGGGCGATCCATGGGACACGCAATGGGACATGCTGATGTGCCTTGTGGGTGCAATCGCTGCGGTTGTGTTGCTTTCCGGCGTTCAGGACCGTGAATTGCAGGCACTCATCACACTGGACCCATAGCAGAATACTCAGGCACACTGTTGTTAACCGCCCAATCCGCTCGACGCCACCCGCCCACATTCGCTAAGGGGCGCTATGGCCGACCTTCTCGATACCCTCAAAACGACATTCGGCTTTTCTGCATTCCGGGGCGTCCAGCGGCAGGTGATCGACCGGGTCATGGCGGGGCAGCGGACTGCCGCCATCATGCCGACCGGTGCGGGCAAGTCGCTTTGCTATCAGTTGCCCAGCCTGATGTTTCCCGGAACCTGCGTCGTGATCTCGCCGCTGATCGCGCTGATGCATGATCAGTTGCGCGCGGCGGAGGCGGTCGGGATCAGGGCCGCGACGCTGACATCTGCAGACACCAATCAGGCCGAAACGATTGCGCGTTTCAAAAGCGGCGACCTGGACCTGTTATATGCAGCGCCGGAGCGCGCTTCGGGGGACGGCTTTCGCGATCTTTTGTCGCGAGGACGGCTATCGCTGTTCGCCATCGACGAGGCGCATTGCGTTTCGGAATGGGGGCATGATTTCCGGCCCGACTATCGGCTGTTGCGACCGTTGTTCGATCGCTTTGCCGAGGTGCCACGGCTCGCGCTGACCGCGACTGCCGACGAACATACCCGCGCCGATATCCTGGCACAGCTTGGGATTCCGGACGATGGCCTGATCGTCGCAGGGTTCGACCGGCCTAATATCCGCTATAATATCTCCCCGCGCGCTGGGACCACCCGGCAGATCAGCGACTTTGTCGCCGAGACGCCGGGAGCCGGAATCATCTATGCCCAGACACGCGCGCAGACCGAGAAGCTGGCGGCGCAACTGGCGCTGAACGGGCGTCCGACGCGGGCTTATCATGCGGGGCTGGAGCCTTCGGTGCGCGCGGCCAACCAGGCGGCGTTCGTGAAGTCCGAGGATATGGTGATGGTCGCGACGATCGCGTTCGGCATGGGGATCGACAAGCCCGATGTCCGGTTCGTCGCCCACGCCGGGCTGCCGAAATCGATCGAGGCCTATTATCAGGAGACCGGGCGCGCGGGCCGCGATGGCGATCCGGCGGCGGCACAGCTATTCTGGGGCGCGGACGATTTCGCGCGCGCCCGGCAGCGGCTGAGCGAGATTCCCGATGATCGGATTGCGGGCGAACGGACGCGATTGTCGGCGCTCGCCAATCTGGTTGAGACCGGAACGTGTCGGCGGGCGATCCTGCTCCGGCATTTCGGCGAAACGCCCGCAGAGAATTGCGGCAATTGCGACAATTGCCTCAATCCCCCGGCGCGGACCAATTTGACCGAACTGGCGCGCAAGCTGTTGTCGGCCGTGTATCGCACCGGGCAGATGTTTGGGGTCCAGCATATCGAGGCGGTGCTGACCGGCCAGTCGAACGAGAAGATCCTGAAACTCGGCCACGACCGGCTGAGCGTTTTCGGCATCGTTACTGGTGACGAGGCCGAGATGGTCAAGCCGGTCGCCCGCGCGCTGCTCCTTCGTGATGCGCTCGGCCAGACCGAGCATGGCGGGCTGGAACTCGGACCCGAGGCGCGGGCGATCCTGAAGGGCGATGCCGAATTCGCGATCGCCATTCCGCCGCGCCGAGAGAACAGGCGGCGGCGCGGGAGTGACCAGCCCGCAAACCCGGTCGGTGATCCGCTTTTCGAGGCACTACGAGCGCGTCGGCGCGAACTGGCGGCCGAAGCACAGATGCCGCCTTATGTGATCTTCCACGATTCGACCTTGCGCGAGATGGCGACGGTTCGACCGACGACGCTTGGTGAACTCGGACGTCTGGGCGGTGTCGGGACGCGCAAGCTCGATGCCTATGGTGAGGCATTTCTTGCCGTGATCAAATCCAACTGATGAGGACTGTAACCGTGTTCAGAACGCTCGACGAAAAAGTCATGGTCTCGCCGCAGATCACCGCCGCCGATATTGCCGATGCCAAGGCGCAGGGGGTGACGCTGATCGTCAACAACCGGCCCGATGGCGAGTCCCCGGACGAGCCGCAGGGTGCCGAGATCGAAGCGGCTGCGCGAGCGGCGGGGCTGGACTATGTCGCCATTCCGGTCGGGCAAGGCGGTTTCGGCCAGCCGCAACTCGATGCGATGGCGACCGCGCTGGAGGGTGCCGATGGAGCGGTTCTGGCTTATTGCCGCTCGGGTACACGCTCGACTTTGCTATGGTCGCTGGCGCGCGCGAAACTGGGCGATGAGCCTGCGACGCTCCACGAAAAGGCCAATGCGGCGGGGTACGACCTGACCCCGGTGGCTGCGCTGGTCGATATGCTTGCGGCCAAGAACTAAAGCTTACTGCTGAAGCGAAAAAGGGCCGGGGCGCTATGCGCGCTCCGGCCCAGTCGTTCGCAGGAGGAACCTGGTCTGGGCTGGCTACGATCGGGGAGAGGTTCCGTCGCCGCCAGCCCAAGCTCGTTAATAGTGATAGGCGCGCTCACCATGTTCGGCGAGATCAAGCCCTTCACGCTCGACATCCACGCTAGGACGAAGGCCGATTGTCTTGTCGATGATGAAGTAGAGGATCGCCGAGCCAATGCCGGACCACAGCAGGGTGACAAGCACTGCCTTGATCTGGATGATGACCTGCGCACCCATGTGATAATCGCCTGCGATCATCGATCCGGGCTTGGTGGCATAGTCTGCAAGACCCTGACCGCCGAGCGACGGGGCGACCAATATGCCGGTCATGATCGCACCGAAGATTCCGCCGATGCAGTGAACACCAAACACATCCAGCGAATCATCGTAACCGAACTTCGACTTCACCGTCGTGACGAAGAAGAAGCAGATTGGTGAGACGAGGAAGCCGAGGACAACCGAGCCCATGGGGCCGGCAAAACCCGAAGCAGGCGTAACGGCGACCAGTCCGGCAACGGCACCGGTGACGGCACCGAGCAGTGATGGCTTACCCTTGACGACCTGTTCGACCAGCAACCAGCTCAAGCCCGCCGCAGCGGTGGCTACGAACGTGTTGATGAAGGCGACGCCGGTGACACCGTTGGCTTCGAGATTCGATCCCGCGTTGAAGCCAAACCAGCCGACCCACAGGAGCGAGGCGCCGATCATCGTCATGACGAGCGAATGCGGCGCCATGACGTCCTTGCCATAACCCGTGCGCTTGCCGATCATGATGCAGCCGACCAGGCCTGCGATACCGGCGTTGATGTGCACGACCGTACCACCGGCAAAGTCCAGCGCACCCATCTGGTAGAGGTAGCCTGCTTCGCCATTGACGGCATCGAGTGCTGCCTTGCCCTTGAGAGCGGCTGCGGCGATGGCGTCAGGACCGTCCCAATACCAGACCATATGAGCGATCGGGAAGTACACGAACGTCACCCACAGCGCGACGAACAGCATCAGCGCGCTGAACTTCACACGTTCTGCGAAGGCACCGACGATGAGTGCCGGCGTGATGCAAGCGAACGTCATCTGAAAGCAGATGTAGACGTATTCAGGAATGTAGACACCGTTCGAGAAGGTCGCGACCTGCGAATTGGCATCGACACCGATCAGCGCGAGCTTGCTCAATCCGCCGGTGAATGGCGTCGTGCCGCCAGTAAATGCCTGCGAATAACCCCATGTGACCCAGATCACTGCGACAACGCAGACGATCATGAAGACCTGCGTCAAAACCGAAAGCATATTCTTCGTGCGGACGAGGCCGCCGTAGAACAATGCGAGGCCGGGAACCGACATCATCAGCACGAGCGCGGAGGATACCAGCATCCACGACGTGTCGCCCTTGTTCACGGTTGCGGCGGGAATTGGCGACGCAGCGACTGCTGCCGCTGCGGCTTGAGCCCATGCGGGCTGCCCCAGGATCGTCGCAGCGCCAAGCGCCCCGAGTCCCAGACCTATTTTATGCGAAAGTTTCATCTTTCCCCCTGCCCCTTAAAGTGCGTTATTGTCGGTTTCGCCGGTACGAATGCGCACCGCCTGACCGATATCGAGAACGAAGATCTTACCGTCGCCGATCGCGCCGGTGTTGGCCGCAGCCTGGATCGATTCGACGACGCGTTCGGCCAGTGCAGAGTCGCAGGCGACTTCCACTTTCAGCTTCGGCACCATGTTGGTCGAATATTCAGCACCGCGGTAAATCTCGGTCTGGCCCTTTTGACGGCCAAAACCCTTTACCTCGGTCACGGTCATGCCCGTGACGCCAAGCTCTGTGAGTGCTTCGCGCACTTCATCCAGCTTGAACGGTTTGATAATCGCAACGACGAGTTTCATGCCGCCCCCTTTATGGTTATATTCCAAGGTGCAGTGCAGCAAGAGCCGTGCCAGATCGACGCGAACTGCAGCAGTGCGTTTGCAAACGGTATTCAATACGTCAAATGGCTCATCATTGGGCAGACGCGCGACCAGACTTGCTTAAAGATTGTGCAGATGGATCGGTATCTGTTAAGAATTTCAACCCTAATCAGGCGATCGCAGCCTTCGCGACTTCCAGATCCTCGTCGAGCACCATGACCCGCACCGGTATTACCCACCCCGCGCTGTCCGCCATGTTCATGCCGCCGTCGAAAGCAACGCTGTCGATACCTTCGACTTGCAGGCGATCCCGGACCATCGCGGCTTCCATCGCGTTCGGATAGCTGCCGAGTTCGACAAGCACCATCAGGCTCCGGTGCCGCCGACGGTCAGACGATCGATGAGAAGGGTCGGTTGGCCGACACCGGCGGGCACCGACTGGCCGCCCTTGCCGCACACGCCAATCCCTTCGTCGAGTTCGAAATCGTTGCCGATGCCGGTCACGCGGGTCAGGACGCTGGGGCCGTCGCCAATCAGCGTTGCGCCCTTGATCGGAGCGCCGATCTTGCCGTTTTCGATCTTGTACGCTTCGGTACAGCTGAAAACGAACTTACCCGAGACGATGTCGACCTGCCCGCCGCCGAAACTCTTGGCAAAGATGCCCGACTTTACGCGCGACAATAGCTCTGCCGGGTCATCGTTGCCCGCGCGCATGAAGGTGTTGGTCATGCGCGGCATCGGGGCGTGGGCATAGGATTCCCGGCGGCCGTTGCCGGTGGCGGGGACGCCCATCAGGCGCGCGTTGAGGCGGTCCTGCATATAGCCCTTCAATATGCCGTCCTCGATCAGGATGTTTTCCTGTGTGGGCGTGCCTTCGTCGTCGATGGTCAGCGAACCGCGCCGGTCGGCGATCGAGCCGTCGTCGATCACGGTAACGCCGGGCGCGCCGATCCGTTCGCCGATGCGGCCCGAAAATGCC
Source organism: Sphingomonadales bacterium (assembly GCA_028289885.1). GTDB lineage: Bacteria > Pseudomonadota > Alphaproteobacteria > Sphingomonadales > Sphingomonadaceae > Sphingomonas_O. The sequence goes on along the minus strand of JAQGKX010000183.1, from coordinate 9,559 downwards.
GAACTGCCCTTGCGGTTAAAATCACCTTCGAGACCGTGACCGATGGCTTCATGCAGGATGATACCGGGCCAGCCGGGTCCGAGCAGCACCGTCGTTTCACCAGCCGGAGCGGCAACCGATTCAAGATTCACCAAGCCCTGTGCCAAAGCTTCGTCGATAGCGCGGTTCCATGTCGCGGGTTCGAACAGATGGTCGTAGAGATAGCGTCCGCCCATGCCGTAGGAACCGCTCTCGCGTCGGCCATTGGCTTCGACGACAATGCTGACGTTCAGACGCACAAGCGGGCGGATGTCGGTCGCGACAAACCCGTCCGCGCGGACAATTTCGATGACGCTCCAGCTTCCCGACAAGGAGGCCGACACCTGCACGACGCGCGGATCGCGGGCGCGGGCGGCGGCGTCGATTTCCTGCAGCAGCGAGACCTTGCGCGCGAACGGGATCAGGCCGAGCGGGTCGCTTGAGGTATAAAGGTGGCGGTTGTTGCCGCGCGGGGCCGGCGCAGGCTGCTGTTTAGCAGGATCGAGCAGGCGCATCGTTTCGGCGGCGCGACGGATGCCCGCTTCGCTGACGTCCTGCGAATGGGCGAATCCGGTAGTCTCCCCCGACACGCCACGCAGGCCGAAGCCGTGTTCGGTGCCATAATCGGCGGTCTTCAGGCGACCATCGTCAAAGCCGAAGCTCTCGGTCGCGCGATATTGAAGGTAAAGTTCGCCATCGTCGCACTTGCCGAGCGCGTCCGCGGTAAGCCGTTGGGCGGCGTCCGGGGTGAGCTGGTTCTCGCGATAGAGGTAGCTGCGGGGATCGGTCAGGCTGGTCATTTGCCCGATATAGGACGGTTATCGGCCGAGTGCATCCTCGCCATGTTCGGAAATATCATCCGGAGCGTGATCGGCATCGCCGCCGGTCAGCACGAAGCGGCGGTCGCAATAGCCGCAATCGACATAACCGCGCTCGTCGATCTCAAGCCACACGCGTGGGTGACCCAGTGCGGGCGCTATTTCGCCCGACCCATCGCAGACGACGCGGGCGCTGTTGGTACGAATGATTTCTGGCTGGTCGGTCATAGCCGCTTGCTTAGCGTCGCGGGAATGCGGCGTCTATGATGTCGGGCCCGCAAAAGGACGCCGCCTAGAGATAGAAGACGGTCACGTTGAACTGGCCCACGTAATCGCCGACCGCCTGGTTGGCGGCCACACCCAAGGTGCCGCCGACACGCACGTCGATTGCCGCGCCCGTGAACAGGCGCGTCGTGCCGCCGTTGGTGGTGATATTGCTGACGGTCATCGTGCCCGCACCACCGTTGGTCAACGTGATCGACGTCGGCAGCGTTATGAACGCCGCCAGATTCAGGATGCCGGTCCCGGTGAAGCGCGCGGCAGAGGGTGCTCCGCCCGCAGCGCTGACCCCGCCGGTCGTGGTACGCCCGCCGCTGGTTGGATCGATCACCACGGTGCCCGCCGATGCCGATGGAATCAGCGCGCCGAAGTCGAGGTCACTCGTTTTGACCAACGTCATCGGGCGGATGGTCACAACGGTGGCGGTAGCTGTGGCTGTTTTCGCCATCGCAGCGTCCTGCATGAACATGGACGCTACGGCGATTGCCAGAAATCGTGCTTTGATGCTCAACATAGCGCCAGTCCTAAGGGCAAAGCGGTTAACGAATAGCGATGCGGCAAGGGCATTCGTCAGTAATAGGTGACGATAATCTGGAAAGTGCCAGTATAGGCACCGGGCATCTGGTTGGCGGCAACAGCCAGCGTTCCACCGACGCGAAGGTCCAGCAGGCCCGCGGCATTCAGGAAACGCAGGACCGGGCCGTTGAGCGTCAGTTCGGTCACCGTCATCGATGCTCCACCGCCGACGCGGGCGAGAACAGGATAGGGGCCGCGGTTGACCTGGAGGTTCTGGAGCGGTCCGCCATAGGTATAGAATTTGGCCGCTTGTGGAACGCCACCCGCGGCGATGGTTCCGCCAGTGGTAGAGCGCGTATCGTTGTCGGGGTCGATGACGATGGTTCCGGCAGCGGTTCCGGCGATGTTTGTTGCGAAATCGAGATCGGACAAATTCAACAGCGAGAGCTTGCGAATGGTGATGACGGTTGCCTTTGCCGCCGTGGCCGCCGCCTGTGCAGGCATGGCGGTGCAGCAGCCTGCCGCTGCCAGCGCGCACGCAATGGCACGCGAAATCGAATGTTGATGAATGGTCCCCACGCAAATCCATCTAGCCCAGCGCCCGGTAAGCTGTGGTGAATAGCGATGGTTAATGTGCAATCAATGCTTCGCTGCGCTTTACGCGCTTGTCGAACGCAGGGTAGGGCAAACCATGACCGACGCTGCCATCAAGATCGACGCTCTCGAGAAAACCTATGCCGGGGGCAAGCAGGCGCTTAAGGGCGTCACCTTCGACGTCCCACGCGGCGAGATATTCGGATTGCTGGGGCCGAATGGCGCGGGCAAGTCGACGATCATCAACATCTTGTCCGGCATGGTGAAGAAAACCGGCGGCACGGCAAGCGTGTGGGGATTCGACATCGACGAGCACCCCCGCAATGCGAAGGCGAGCATCGGAATCGTGCCGCAGGAAATCCTGTTCGACCCGTTTTTCTCGCCGTTCGAGGCGCTGGAATTGCAGGCGGGGCTCTATGGCGTGCCGAAAGCGAAGCGCCGGTCGATGGAGTTGCTGCGCGCGGTGCATCTGGAGGACAAGGCCAACGCGTTTTCCCGGTCCCTGTCGGGCGGCATGAAGCGGCGGTTGCTGGTGGCCAAGGCGATGGTGCATTCGCCGCCGGTACTGGTCCTGGATGAGCCGACGGCGGGTGTGGACATTGAACTTCGCCAGCAATTATGGGCTTATGTGCGTGAATTGAACGCGCTGGGTGTGACGATCGTCCTAACGACACACTACCTCGAGGAAGCCGAGGAATTGTGCGACCGGATCGCCATCATCAATCACGGCCAGTTGATCGCCAATAAGCCGACACGCGAGCTGCTCGGCATGGCTATGGAAAAGGTCGTTGAGGTCACGGTGGACCGTGATTTGACCGAGGCGCTGTCTTCTCCCGTGTTCGAGCGCGTCACGTTGAAGGGCGACCGGGTTCTGGCGATCACCTATTCAAAGGCGAAATTCAACGCAGGCGATGTGTTGACTGCGGTCAGTAATGCGGGGCTGGGCGTCGTCGATGTCTCGACGCGTGAAGCCGACCTCGAGCATGTTTTCCTCACTCTCACGCGGGTCGGGGCGATTGGCTAAGGACTATGACGTCATCATTGTCGGTTCGGGTGCGGCTGGGCTGACGGCGGCGCTGAACCTCGCGCCGCACAAGCGGGTCGCGGTTCTGGCCAAGGGCGGGCTGTCGGAGGGCGCAACGGGCTGGGCTCAGGGCGGTATTGCGGCGGTGCTTGAAGCGGGTGACACGTTCGAAAGCCATATCCAGGACACGATGATTGCGGGTGGAGGTCTTAACGACCGTGCCATCGTCGAATTCGTGGTGGAAAACGCCCCGCGCGCGATCGAGCGTCTCGAGCAACTGGGCGTTCCCTTCAATGTGGAGAACGACGCCCTCCATCTGACGCGCGAAGGCGGCCATAGCCACCGCCGTATCGTCCATGTCGACGATGCGACCGGCTGGGCAGTGCAACAGGCGCTGGAACGTGCGGCAGTTGCCCACCCGAATATCACGCTAATCCCCGACATGGCGGCGATCGACCTGATCACAGGGCGTAATGCCGAACGCTACTCGGGCGATGGCCATGTCTGGGGAGTGTATGCACTCAACCGCGAAACGGGCCATGTCGATGCATTCGTCGCACCCGCCACGATCCTCGCTACGGGGGGCGCGGGCCGCACCTATCTCTATTCGACCGCCCCGCGCGGGGCGACCGGCGACGGTATCGCGATGGCGTGGCGTGCGGGTGCGCGGATTTCGAACATGGAATTCATGCAATTTCACCCGACCTGCCTTTACAATCTGGAGGTCAAGAATTTCCTGATCACCGAAGCCGTTCGGGGAGAAGGCGGGCGCTTGCTGATCCCGAGCGGCCCCGAAGCCGGTCGCCGGTTCATGCCCGACTTCGACGAGCGCGCCGAACTTGCACCGCGCGATATCGTGGCGCGGGCGATCGACCATGAGATCAAGCGACTCGGTCTGGATTATGTCCACCTCGACATCAGCCACATGCCGCCCGAGTTCGTCACGCATCATTTTCCAACGATTTACGCCAAGCTGCTGACGCTGGGCATCGACATCACGACGCAGCCGATCCCGGTGGTTCCCGCCCAGCATTATACCTGCGGCGGCGTCCTGATCGACCGTGATGGTCGCACGGATTTGCCCGGTCTTTATGCCGCCGGGGAAGTCAGCCAGTCCGGCCTGCACGGCGCGAATCGGCTGGCGTCGAACTCGTTGCTCGAGTGTTTCGTGTTCGGTGGAGCAGCCGCGAAACACATTCTCGCCAACCCTGGCATCGCGCCGCCCCCGATTCGCGCGTGGGACGAGAGTCGCGTCACCGATTCGGACGAGGAGGTCATCGTCCAGCATAACTGGCGCGAGATCCGGCGGTTCATGTGGGACTATGTCGGCATCGTTCGCACGACCAAACGACTCGAGCGGGCGACGCACCGGATTGCGCTGCTTCAGTCGGAGGTTGCCGAATATTACGGGCATTTCCGGGTGACGCCCGATTTGATCGAGCTGCGTAATCTGGTCGAAGTGGCAGGATTGATCGTGCGGTCGGCGCTGTCACGGCATGAGAGTCGCGGGCTGCATTATACGACCGATTATCCGAAAACCCTGCCGGTAGCCGTGGACACGATATTGGTGCCTTAGCGCAATTTGCTCACCTTCAATCCATCGAGTTTTGCGCGCGCCTGTATCGACTCCTCGCTGCGGGTCATCGCTTTCGATATAGCTTTCAAGGACATAGCCTTCGCAGCAAGCCGATGCAGCTTCTGAATTTCTTCCGACGTCCATGGCTGACGATGACGTTCAAACTTTTCGGCAGATTTTTCGGCCATGTCATAGTCTCCAAATTGTCATGATTTAGCACAAGCCACCTTCCCCCATTGCCCGACGCTCTCTAAAGGACCGGCGCAACGGTCGGGCGGGGAAATTGCCATGAAACTATTGACGGGTAATTCCAATCTGCCGCTTGCGAAAGCAATAGCCGATTATCTCGACGTGCCGCTGACCGAAGCGAGCGTTCGCCGCTTCGCCGACGAGGAAGTGTTCGTCGAGATTCATGAGAACGTTCGCGGCGAGGATGTGTTCGTCCTGCAGTCGACAGGCTTTCCCGCCAACGACAATCTGATGGAGCTGCTGATCTGCATAGATGCGCTGAAACGTGCATCGGCCAAGCGTATCACTGCGGTCATCCCTTATTTCGGCTATGCCCGGCAGGATCGCAAACCCGGCCCCCGCACCCCTATTTCGGCAAAGCTGGTCGCCAACCTGATCACCGTCGCGGGTGCCAACCGCGTGCTGTCGGTCGATCTCCATGCCGGTCAGATCCAGGGTTTCTTCGATATCCCGACCGACAATCTGTTTGCCGCACCGGTCATGGCCGCCGATATTCAGGCGCGCTTTCCGACCGATAATCTGGTTGTGGTTTCGCCAGACGTTGGCGGTGTGGTTCGTGCCCGCGCGCTGGCTAAACGCCTCGACAACGCCCCCCTGGCAATCGTCGACAAGCGCCGCGAAAAGCCCGGCGAATCGGAAGTCATGAACATCATCGGTGACGTCGCCGGTCGATTCTGCGTGTTGATCGACGACATCGTCGATTCGGCGGGAACGCTTTGCAACGCCGCCGCCGCGCTGCGTGCGGCGGGTGCGCTCGACGTCGTCGCCTATTGCACCCATGGCGTATTGTCGGGCGGCGCGGTGGCGCGGGTCGAGGGGTCGGAACTGACCGAACTGATTATTACCGACACGATCCAGCCTCCCGAGGCGGTCGCCGGTGCCAAGCGTATCCGCATGCTGCCGATCGCATCGCTGGTTGCCGAAGCCATCAAGCGCATTGCCGACGAAAGTTCGGTTTCCAGCCTGTTCGATTAAGGGTTGGCGGCCCACGGGTCGTAGCTGCCGATGCTCCAGACAATGCCCTCAGGATCGCGCACTTCATAGCTGCGGCTGCCATAGTCGTTGTCGTGAGGCGCGCGGATGACTCGGGCGCCGGCGGACTCGGCCACGGTGAAATGGGCGTCGGGATCATCGACGACGATGCAGATGCACATCGGCGACTGGCCGTTCAGATTGCCGATCGGTGTCATGCCGAATTCGTTGCGACCATCGCGGCTGCCCGAGGACAGCATGATGACATTCCCGTCATAGGCAAGCTGCGCGTTGTGGACGGTTTCGCCGTCGGCATGGATGGCCAGCCGCGTAAAGCCGAAGGCGTTGCAGATGAAGTCGATGGCGGCAGGGGCGTCGTCGTAGAGCAGGCATGGCATGATTGCGGGTCGAACCGGCATTGCGAGTCCCCTTTTGCTTGCCGCATCATAGCAGGACGGCAATAGCGACGCCATGACCCCCGACGATATCAGACTCGCCACTGCACTCGCCGATGCGGCGGGCGCGGCCATTCACCCTTTTTACCGGCAGGCGTTCACGCTTGAGGACAAGGCCGACGCGTCGCCTGTCACTGAGGCCGACCGCGCCGCGGAGGCCGCGATGCGCGCGATCCTAGAGGTCGAGCGCCCAAACGATGGCATTATCGGCGAGGAATATGGCACCGTTCGCGAGGGTGCAGGTCGTCAGTGGGTGCTCGATCCGATTGACGGCACGACCAGTTTCATTGCCGGACGCCCGATCTTCGGGACGCTGATCGCCCTCATGGAGGGGGGCTGGCCAGTCCTCGGCATCATAGACCAGCCGATCGCTGGCGAACGCTGGCTCGGCGCGGCCGGACGGCCAACCCTGTTCAATGGAGAGCGGGCCAGGACGCGGGTGTGTCGCGAACTCGACAAGGCCATATTGGCGACGACCAGCCCCAATTTGTTCAGTGAGGACGAGGCCGGACATTTCGTGGCTCTGGCATCGAAGGTCGCGCGACGGCGGATCGTCTATGGGGGCGACTGTTACAATTATGCGCTGGTCGCGTCGGGGCATATCGACCTGGTCGTCGAAGCTGGACTGAAGCTCTATGATTTCGCCGCGTTGATCCCGATCGTCGAGGGGGCTGGTGGCACGATGTGCGACTGGTCGGGCGAACCGCTGAATGCCGACAGTGCGGGCGACGTCATCGCGGTCGGCGATCCGGCGCGGCTCGACGACATACTCGAAGCAATGGGCTAGAAAATCCCGAGGAACTTCTTTTTTGGTTTTACCTGACTGGTCGTGCCGTTCCCGACATCCTGCCGTGGCTGACCCTTGGTCGTCCGCTGTGCATTGGCCGTCGCCCCTGAGAGGATCGGACCGCACTGAGCCGACTTCGCATCGCCAATGTCGACAAAAGCCAATATCCCCGCGAGCGGGGTGGCGACGAGTGACAGTCCGACCCCGGCCCCCGCACGACCAAGCAATTCCTTGCTGATGACATTGATGCCAGGTTTGGCGAAATGACCACTCAGCCCGATCGGTGACTGGGCAGAGAAAAGGCTGAACTTCTTGCCGTCGCCGCGGAACGCCAGATCAAGCGATTCATCCTTGAAGGAAAAGCCGCCACGTCCGGCGATGACGTTCCTGGTCGTATCGATCAGTATGGGATCTGCGGCGGCAAGGCCGTTTTTCACGGTAAATCCGATCAGCCCGCAGTTGATCTCAACGGGCTTCTTCAGCTTATCCATCAGCATCTTCTGGACATAGGTTCCCAAATCGAGCTCGGCGAGCTGGATGTTGCGCGTCCAGAAGGTGCCATGCGGGATGATTACCGCAATCCGGCCATTGGAACTTGCCAGCGACGAGCGTACCGAATCCCCCACCCCACTCATTTGGATGCGCGCCTTTACCGTGCCAGTCGTACCCGACTGGTCGGTCCCGAAGCGCGCAAGCAGCTTGCCCATCGGCGTGGGCGACAGGCGGATGTCATAGGCGGTCCGCACCGGAGCGCCGCGCGCATTGATAGAAATGTCAGACCAGAGATGCCCGCCCGCAACGTCGAAGGTCAGCGGCGACAGCTTCAGGATGCTATCGTTCAGGTCGAGCGCGAGGCCGACATTGGAGATCGGTACGTTCTTGGCGCGAATGTTTTGCACATGGTATTTAAGCTGGGCGTCAAAACGCTTGATTGCCTCGATACGGAGCGGCGCGTCGGGCAGGATGCGTGGGATGCCCGCTACCGGAATGGCGACCTTGCCAGCCTCCAGATTGGCGGGTTCGTAGCCGATAAACGGCCCGGCATCGATAATGTCGAGCGTGCGCGTGCGAAGGTCGGCGGCGATGTTCAGCCGTGCGTTGACCGGTACCGAGACCGTCATGCTGCCGCCAAGATCGCTGTCACCGAAACGTCCGGCGAGGCGCGTGAACTTCCAGTCTATGCCTTGCTTCGTCAGGTCGGACGTCACGCGATAGGTGCGCGTGTCGGGAATTGCGACGCCGAGGAAATCGAACAACAGACTAAGGTTCGGACCACGCGCGACCATCTTCAGATCGGCACCCTCGAGCACGGTCGCACCGGGGAGCGTGCCCGAAACATCGAGCGCCGTCGTGCCTGAGCGGAGTGCCAGCGCCAGCTTGTTCGAACCGCCCGCCAGCGTTGCATTGGGGGACATCAGGCTGCCCGACATGGTGAATGGCTTGGCGCGCATCGTACCGTCTCCGGTAAAGCGGATATCGCCCGCAAACCGCGTGTCGGTCGCCCGGATCGTTTCAACCTTGATGTTGGTCTTCAGCAACAGCGACGGATCGAGATAGGAAATGCGCGTACCGACGATCTGCGCGGCGCGGATGTTGGGCAGTTCGAACGGCTTGCCCTTTTTATTTGGGTCGCCGAACGTGAAAGTATTGCGCCTATGCGCCGCGTCCCATGCAAGATCGACTGTGCCGTTGGTCAGGTCGAGCCACTTTACCCGCCGGGTTCCGAATATCAGCGGCAGGGTGGCGATGCGCGTGTCGATATGCTGCGACTTGAAGAACTGGCCGCCGCGCCATGCCGGGTTCGAGATCGTCAGGCCGTCGGCAACGAGTTTGGCATCGAGCGGATCGAAATACAGCTGGAAATCGCCCGAGACCCGCACGTCGCGCTGGAGAAAGCTGCTGACGGTGCGTTCGAACGGGTGGCGCAGGAACCGGCCCTTGGTAATGTACAGGACTGCCCAGGCAAGGACGATCAGGCCGAGCAACGCCGAGAGAATCGCCAGTGGCACAGCGATTGCCGAGTCGGGCACTTGTCGGACAAGCCGCGCCCTTTGGGGCCTGAATCTGGGGTCTGCCTCGGCCATCTGAGGCAAAACCCACGGTTTGGCACGAGGTTCCCCGTTGCCTTTCGCGCTACCCTTCGCTACAGGCGCACGCTTCACAACGAACGGTTGTCGACGATCGCCTGGCCAGAAGGGCTGCCACGGCGATTTGAAACCGTTGAAATTGAAAGGACGAAAATGCCCAAGTTGAAGACCAAGAGCGGAATTA
>JAQGKX010000160.1 GCA_028289885.1 Sphingomonadales bacterium | reverse complement strand
CCGAAAACTTGATCAAACTCCACAAAAGCCAGCTCAAGAGCGATCGGACATCCTGCCGTTCCGCCAATGCCAACCAGATGCGGATCATCCTGCATACCGCCGCCTACTGGCTGATGTGGGCCGTCCGCCAGGCCGTGCCGGCAACCAGCCCGCTTCGGAATGCCGAGTTCTCGACCGTCCGCTTGCGCTTGCTCAAGGTTGCCGCACGCGTCGTCGAAACCGCCAGCCGCATCCGCATCGCCTTCGCCACCGGTTGCCCCGATGCTGCACTCTTCCGCAGCATCTCGCTCACATTGCGCACTGCCGGACCCTGATCGGCGCGGCACGTGCCGCCTGCATCAACCCTGTCTACGCAACCCCGAAAACCCCCGTCACCCGCGCTGATCAAGCGCCACGCTTCTGCGCGTCGCCGTCGCGGCGAACGCCCCTTGGGACAAAATGGCGCACTCTTTGTAGCGCCCTCGCGAATAAGACGGGCTAAATGGCGCGGCTCACCGAGCTTCGCGCTAAAGTGGCGCCAGCTGCCGGCGTCAGCTCGCCTGGAACTTGAACCGCGTCGCGCCAGAACCGATCGCCCGGCCGTCGGCGAGAGCTGCGTCTTTTCCACGACCTGTTGCCGACCACCGAATACGTCGGTGAGGTAGGACTCGACGGCTCACCGCCGCACCGTGACACCTTCAACGCAGGCCGAGGTGCTGCACGAGATTCTTGACGCCTGCGCCGCCGCAGGGGGCAGGACTATCTCCCTCCATAGCCGCGGCGCCGCCGAGATGCTGCTCGACATGCTGGAGTTCGAGCCCCTCGCCGGTACATTTGTTCTCCACTGGTTCTCGGCGAAGCGCGCGATCATCGAGCGTGCCGCCAGCTTGGGATGCTGGTTTTCGGTCGGGTCGGGCATGATGGCTAGCAGGTCGGGACGCGACGCCGTTGACGCCATGCCGGTCGATCGCCTGCTGCCCGAGACCGACGGGCCATTCGGGATGGCGGAAGGGGTTCCCCTCGCCCCCGGCGGCGGTGGTTCAGTCTATCGCGACCTCGCCGGACTTAAGGGGATGTCCTCCAGGGAAGCCGAGCGCCTGATGACCGGGAACTTCCGCCGCTTGGTCGCGGCCGGTTCGCGAAAAGCCCGGCGGCAAGAGGATGACCGATAGGCGGCCAATGAGCGAGCTGGTAGCATTTCAGGCTGTTTTCACCCACGTTTTTGCAGAATCAAAAAACGCACTCGGGCCTATAAGTTCATGCACGCTCGAGCCTTAACCCAAGAATATCCCTGATTTGAACCTAGGACGTGCTGCCCCTTCAGGGGGTTAACTAATTGATTTCATTAGAATGCTGGTGCTGCCGGTGAGGATTGAACTCACGACCTCAGCCTTACCAAGGATGCGCTCTACCACTGAGCTACGGCAGCACATTGACCGGAAACCCCGTCAATAGAGGCGCGCGTATGAACAAAGCGGGTGGACGGGTCAAGACGTGACCGACTATCAATGTCGAATGGCACGTGCGGACCCTGAGAAACTGGCGGCGGCGCTCCGCGAAAATCTCCGCAAGCGCAAGGCTCAAGCCCGTACGCCACAGCCGAGCTTCGGTGCCGACGAGGAAGGCGACTTCCCGCCCGAAACGGATGCGCAGCCTGTGCCGGACAAGGGTTCGCCCTCGTAGGATAGCCTCCACGGGAACGCGTGATCGTTCAACGCGTTCATTGTCCATGGCCCCACCCGAACAGGCCTATATTCTTAACAGGAAGGTATGTTTATGTTTGGAACGATCGCAGCAGTCCTGGTGGTCCTTTGGTTGCTGGGCTTTCTCGTCTTCCATGTCGCTGGCGGACTGATCCACCTCTTGCTCATACTGGCCGTCATCATGGTCGTCGTTCACTTTGTCAGTGGTCGCCGCACGATATAGCTATCCGCGCGTTCGCCGCGCCAGTTGCCGTATGTCGTCCAGGATCGGACGTGCAAACATCAGCGCTGCCCCGGCGAACGCGATCAGCCCTGAAGCGACCAATATGGCCAGATGGGCCATTGGCGGAAGTGCCGGGAGCCCGGCATCAACGGTGGCCACAACGATGGCCATCACGATTGCGGCCATGAGCGGACGTGCGATTTCTTTCAGCAATGTCAGCGGCGCGAGCCCCATCACCGGCAGCGACATTGCCGCAGTGGCGATTGCAAGTACTGGAAACCCGATCAGCCAGGCATCGGCGAGGCCCGCGGCCCCGCGATGCACCCCTATGGCAAAGCAGGTCGTCATGATGATCGCACCCGCAAGCGAGCTATAGACAGCCAGCCGCGGCCTTCCGAGCGCATTGGTGACGGGTGCAAACAGGATCTGCATCGTCACGAACGGCATGACCCACGCCAGCGTGTGGATCAGCGGCGCGACATCGGCCCAATGCGGCCCGAGGATGGTCAGGACAAGCGGTTCGGCAGTCAGCGCCATGCCCGCATAGAATGGCAGCGATACCAGCATGATCATCCCCGTCGATCGCACGAACGCCGCGGCGATCGAAGGCTTGTCGTCCTGCAGCCGGGCATAGGCGGAATAGGCGATCTCGTTCATTGGCGGCACGAACTTGCTCGTCAGCAACTGAGCAAGGAACAGCGCCGTGGTGTAGAGGCCAAGGTGGCGAGCATCGAGAACACGCCCGCCGATAAAAATGTCCGACTGGGTCTGGACGAACCACAAGAGCTGGCTGGTGATGACCGCCAGCCCGAAACTCATGGTCGCTCCAGCGCCCTTGAAGCGAAAGCTGGGCATGTAATCCAGCCGAACGGCGATCGACATGCCGATCGTTCGGGTCCAGATCATCGCAATCGGCGCGAACACAAGCGTCCAGACACCCCATCCCGACAGCGCGCCGGTCAGGGCAGTCCCGGCCCCGGCGAATGCCGATGCGAAATTGGCCAGTGCCTGGGCGCGAAAATTCATTTGCCGACTGAGCAGCGCGACCGACAGCGCGAGCGCGGGATTGGCGATATAGATCAGCGTTTGTGCCCGAAGCAGGTCGGCAACGATCGGCTGGCGGTAATAGGCTGCGACGGCGGGCGCGAAGACGAACTGCAGAACGCCCAGCGTGCCGTTGAGCAGGATCAACAGGCCAAGTACCTGGCGAACATGATGACGGTCGAGCGCCGGCGCGCGGATCAGCGCGTTGGCGAAGCTGCCACCGCTCAGCATGCTGAGAAGGACTAACACGCTCGATGTCATGGCGAATACGCCGTAATCGGCGGGGGCCAGCAACCGGATGACCACGAATGTCGCGGACCATGTAAAAATCTGCGCGAAAATCTGGCTGCCCGACCGCCAGACCAGACTTTTTACGACGTGCGATCCCAAAGCGGCGGGTGCCAGAGTCGGCAGATCGTCGGCGGTGACGATGGGGCCATGATGGCTGATTTCGTCAACGCCCGACATTTCGCACTGCTTCCTCGATCTGGCACTCATGTGCCTACCGTGGTTGCAGCGTTACCAGCAATTCACTTAACCGCCTGTTTGATTTTCAAAAAATAATGCTGTGAAATGGGACGTAATTCTCATCGGCCAGCAGCGCGCCCTGTGGGTGACCGAAGAGTGGCTTCAGCGGCATTGATCATGAATTCGTAACGCTCAGCCATCTCGAGGTGGACACGCGCAACAGTCGCATCGTTGGATGTGTTCGCCAGTTCGCGCTCGCGGAGTGCGCGCTTTTGATAATAGTCCATATTATCCTGCTCTCTCATCAAAGGCTCCCACCCCAGATCTGCTTATGCGCCGAAGAACCGGATTGTCGTATAACCTGGATCAAGTGAAGCCCGCCCGGAGGGAGCTAACGCACCAGTGGTTCGTTGTGTGATTCCGGACAAAAAGGGGCCCTTGATGCTGAGCAGACAGTTCTTGATGGGGCGCCACCGCGAGGATTTGAGCGCCACCGAACTTGCTGCGCTCGAAGACGCCGCCGCGTCGGTAACCTGCTACGGCGCACGCGAGGAGATGGTTCATCATGGCGATGAAGTCACCCACGCCATGCTGCTCGTCGAGGGTTTCGTATGCCGGTATATGGATGGGCTCGACGGTGATCGGCAACTGGTAGCGCTCCATGTGCCGGGCGACTTCGTTGATTTGCATGGTTTTCCGTTGCGCAAACTCGACCATGATATCGCTTCGCTTACCGAAGTGAAGGTCGCGAATTATCCACATAGCGCCCTGTCGCAGCTGATCCTCGACCATCCGAATCTCGGACGGATGCTCTGGTTCAGCACCCTGCTGGATGCAGCGATGCATCGGGAATGGATTTTCAGGCTCGGGCGTCTTGGCGCAATTGGCCGGGTCGCGCATTTCTTTGCGGAAATCGGTCGCCGTTTGCAGATGGTGGATCTGAGCGACGGGTGCAGCTTTCCCTTGCCGTTACACCAGTCCGACCTTGCGGAAGCCTGCGGGATCACCGCGGTCCACGCAAACCGGGTGCTGCGCGAACTGCGCGAACGCAAGATCGTGACATTCAAGGGCGGTCAGGTCGTCGTCAGCGACATTCTTGCGCTCCATGCGGTTGCAGAATTCGACGATGGATATCTTTACCCCTCCGGGCATTGAATCATTGGCAAGGAGTTATGCAAATGAGTCACAAAACCGAAAGCGAGGCGGGTAAGGCCCAGGCCGAAAAAGGGGTGGTCATTATCGACGGTCCTGCCTCGGTGGCGATTTCCATGACACCCAAAGCCGCCGCGAAAATGGGCAAGCGGATGATCGACGCGGCCGGGATCGCCGACACTCATCCGGAGGCCAAAGAAAAACGCCGCCACCCGTAAGGGCAGCGGCGTGTTTTCTCAGGCAGCCTTGGCGCGGCTGGCGCGCTTGCGCTCGTTCGGATCGAGATAACGCTTGCGAAGGCGGATGCTCTTCGGCGTGACTTCGACCAGTTCGTCGTCGTCGATATAGGCGATGGCCTGCTCCAAAGTCAGACGCTTCGGCGGGGTCAGGCGGATGGTGTCCTCCTTGCCGCTCACGCGGAAGTTGGTCAGTGCCTTCGACTTCATCGGATTGACTTCGAGATCGTCGGTCTTGGCATTCTCGCCGACGATCATGCCTTCGTACAGCTGCTCCTGGGGAGCAACCATCAGGATGCCGCGCTCTTCCAAAGGCCCGAGCGCATAGGCATTCGCCTCGCCGGCACCGTTGGAAATCAGTACGCCATTCTTGCGGCCTTCGATCTTGCCCTTGTGCGGGCCATACTTCTCGAACAGCCGGTTCATGATCCCGGTGCCGCGCGTGTCGGACAGGAATTCACCATGATAGCCGATCATCCCGCGCGCCGGGGCGCTGAAGGTGATGCGGGTCTTGCCGCCGCCCGAAGGACGCATGTCGGTCATTTCGGCTTTGCGGATGTTCATCTTGTCGACCACGGTGCCCGAATATTCCTCATCGACGTCGATGATGACGACTTCATAAGGCTCGGTCTTGCCGCCGTTTTCGTCTTCGGAAAACAGCACGCGTGGGCGGCTGATGCCGAGTTCGAAACCTTCGCGACGCATTGTCTCGATCAGAACGCCAAGCTGAAGCTCGCCGCGACCGGCAACTTCATAGCTGTCCTTGTCCGACGATTCGGTGACCTTGATCGCAACGTTCGATTCGGCTTCGCGGAACAGACGGTCGCGGATCATGCGGCTCGTGACCTTGGTGCCCTCGCGACCCGCCATTGGCGAATCGTTCACGGCAAAACGCATCGACAGCGTTGGTGGATCGATGGCCTGTGCATGAAGTGGCTCTGTGACGCTCGGGTCGCAGATCGTGTTGGCAACCGTCGCGATGGTCAGGCCGGCCAGCGAAATAATGTCGCCCGCATTGGCCTCATCGACGGGGATACGCTCGAGACCACGGAACGCCATGATCTTCGACGCGCGGCCCGTCTCGACGATCTTGCCGTCCGGGTCGAGCGCATGGATGGCCATGTTGGTCTTGACCGAACCCGAGAAGACCATCCCGGTGAGGATACGACCGAGGAAGTTATCGCGGTCGAGCAGCGTAACCAGAAATTTGAACGGACCGTCGGGATCGGCCGAAGGGGCTGGCACATGCTTGACGATGGTTTCGAACAACGGGGTCAGCGTACCCTCGCGGACGTCGGGCGTATCGCCTGCATATCCGTTACGACCGCTGGCGAAAATGACCGGGAAATCAAGCTGTTCGTCGGTCGCATCGA
>JAQGKX010000125.1 GCA_028289885.1 Sphingomonadales bacterium | reverse complement strand
GGGTCTTCAACCCGACCAAGTTGATATTGCGGATGACTGGCACGCCCGGCTCGTTCACGATAGCGCTTTGGGATTGGGTGTTCATATCAATCCGGTTAGGCACTCGGGCGTTCGCCCGCAAGGCGCAGAACCGGTGAATTAGGAAAAAGCATGTCCTGGACCGACGAACGCATCGACCGTCTGAAAGTACAATGGGAAAAGGGCCTGACCGCCAGCCAGATCGCCGAAGATCTGGGCGGGGTCAGCCGCAACGCCGTGATCGGCAAGGCGCATCGCCTTGGCCTGCAGTCGCGTCCATCGCCGGTGAAGCCGAACGACGTCAATACCGCGCCTGCCAAGGCTGCTGCTTCGGCAGAAGCGGCTCCGACTCCCGTCGCGGCGCCGGTCAAGGCGTTGCCGAAGCCAGCCGCCGTTGCCGAAGTGGCGCGTCAGGCTCCGCCGCCGCCGTCACCCTTCCCGCCGCACGTTCCAACAGGGCCAACCGGCGCACAACTGCGTTCGGTGGGGCCGGGCGGCTTCCTGCGTCAGGGGCCGGGCGATCAGGCCCCTCCAGCAGCACCCGCACCGCCCCGTCGCCTTGTCCCCGCGCGGCCAAGTTCGGAGATGGCGGGAAAGACGACCTTGCTCGACCTGAACGACAAGATTTGCAAATGGCCGCTCGGTCATCCGGGCGAGCCGGACTTTCATTTCTGCGGAACGACGGTGAACCCGGGCTTCCCCTATTGCGTTCAGCATTGCGGTCAGGCGTTCCAGGCACAGATGCCGCGTCGCGACCGTCGCGCACCGCCGCCGATGCCCTTCGGCGGCCCGCGGGTTAGGTAACCAACGCTAACCCCTAAAGATGCCAACACAAAAAAGGGGCTGCCGATCGAAATGATCGGCAGCCCCTTTTTGCGTCGGGTCGAAACCTTAGAAGTGAAACGCAACCACGGCACGAACACTGTGCCAGCGGAAGTTATCATCGCTACGACGGAACTCCGTGCCGCCCCCGCCAAGGATGAACGGGTTGGTGGCCAGTGCAGTACCGGCGCCCACGCTGACGCGCGCCTTTTTATCCTTCAGGTCGGTGTACAGATATTCGAGGCCGACCGACAGGTGCTGGCCGATCTTCTGCTCGACACCGCCGCCGACGCCGAAGCCGTAGTCATTCTTGCTGCCGTTGGTCGAAAAGCTGTTCGTACCATTCGACGTCGTGAACGTGTTACGGACGCGACCATAGGCACCACCGCCGGTTGCATAGAATAATGTGCTGCCCTGTGGCGTGTAACCGACGCGTGCACGAAGGCCTGCATTGTAGCGCAGACTGCGGGTCATTGTGTAAAACGCCGGCGTCGTGCTGAAAGCAGAGACGCTGTCGCTGATCTCTGGCTTACCGAACTCGCCGACTATGCCGCCAACGAAATGACCGCCGAACGTGACGTCAAAACCAACACGACCGTAATATTCGATGCCGTCCTTGTCGTTCTTGCATGAATTATTGGCAGTGCCAGTTGCCCGGCCGTTGCAAAAACCAGGCGAAAAAGCATCTGCACCGGTGGCAGTCGTCACGCTGTCATTGAAATTGCCATCGCCGTTGCGATCGAAATTGATGCGCGAGCCGGAGTCGTTGGACTGACCGGCACCCCCGAACGAACCACCGACATAAAGACCGTTATAGGCCATGCTCTCATCGGACTGGGCAAGTGCCGGGGTGGCAGCAAGCGCCGCGCCGAGCAGGGCAATGGAAACGCCGAACGATGTACGCATACTGAGAAACTCCTTTTTGGATGACGCTGGCAGAAACGTACTCTCGGGAATTTGGATGCACCCTCGAACCGAAAAAGCCGGATGTGTTGCGAAATTATCACAACTGGTGATGCTTGCGCCTCAAAGTCGCGCGGCCCTATACCCGTGGGATATGACCGACCTGTTCCACGCGCCGATCCCGATCTCGACCGAATATGACGCTTCGTCGATCGAAGTCCTTGAGGGGCTGGAGCCGGTCCGTCGACGCCCAGGTATGTATGTCGGCGGCACCGACGAGCGCGCATTTCATCACCTTGCCGCCGAAGTGCTCGACAACGCGATGGACGAGGCTGTGGCGGGCCATGCCACGCGGATCGAGATGACGCTGGAGGTGGGCAACCGCCTGACGGTGGTGGACAATGGGCGCGGCATCCCGGTCGATCCGCATCCCAAATTTCCGGGCAAGTCGGCGCTGGAAGTAATTATGTCGACGCTGCATTCGGGCGGCAAGTTCGATGGCAAGGCCTATGCCACGTCGGGCGGCCTGCACGGCGTCGGCGTCAGTGTCGTCAATGCGCTCTCGATCGAAACGGTGGTCGAAGTGGCGCGCAACAAGGAACTCTATCGACAGCGGTTCTCGCAGGGGTTGACGGTCAGCCCGCTGGAGAAACTGGGGCCGGTCCAGAACCGACGCGGAACGAGCGTGACGTTCGTGCCTGATCCGGAGATCTTCGGGACGGAAATGGCATTCAAGCCGTCACGGTTGCACAGGCTGGCGCGGTCGAAGGCGTATCTGTTCGCAGGCGTCGAAATTCGCTGGAAGTGCGCACCCGAACTGATCACGGATGACACTCCCGCAGAAGCCGTGTTCCAGTTTCCCGGTGGCCTGTCGGACCACCTTCGCGAACAGGTTGGGGAACGTGAGTGTGCAACCGCCGAGTTCTTCTCTGGCCGTCAGGATTTCCCCGATAGCCAGGGCCGCGCCGAATGGGCGATTGCCTGGCCATTATGGAGCGAGGGCAGCTTTAGCTGGTATTGCAACACGATCCCGACCCCCGATGGTGGCACCCATGAAGCCGGACTGCGCGCCGCGATCGTCAAGGGCATACGTGCATTCGGGGCGCTGACCGGGCAGAAACGCGCCGATCAGATCCAGCCTGAGGACGTGATATCCGGCAGCGAGATCATGTTGTCGGTTTTCATCCGCGATCCGCAGTTCCAGAGCCAGACGAAAGATCGCCTGACCTCGCCCGAAGCCGCGCGCTTTGTCGAGAATGCGGTGAAGGATCATTTCGATCATTACCTGACCGACAATATGGAGCGTGGTAGGGCGCTGCTGACCTTCGTTCTGGACCGCATGGACGACCGTCTCGCGCGGCGGGCCGAGCGCGAGGTCAAGCGCAAGACGGCGACTTCGGCACGAAAACTGCGCTTGCCCGGCAAGTTGACCGATTGTTCGACCGACGACCCGGCGGGTACCGAAATCTACATCGTCGAGGGCGACAGCGCAGGCGGGTCGGCCAAGCAGGCGCGCGACCGCAAGACTCAGGCGATCCTGCCGATTCGGGGCAAAATCCTGAACGTTGCCAGTGCCACTGCCGAGAAAATTCGCGGCAACAGCGAAATTGCCGACCTGACTCTGGCGCTCGGCTGCGGCACCCGCGACCGTTGTGTGCCCGAAAATCTGCGGTACGAACGCGTCATCATCATGACCGACGCCGACGTCGATGGCGCGCACATAGCGACGTTGTTGATGACGTTCTTCTTTCAGGAAATGCCCGAACTGGTTCGACAGGGACATTTGTTCCTTGCCCAGCCGCCGCTATATCGCCTGACCGTTGGCGCGAAATCACTTTATGCGCGCGACGATGCTCATAGGGCCGAGATCGAGGCCAAGGAGTTCAAGGGCAAGAAAGTCGATGTCGGGCGTTTCAAGGGGTTGGGCGAAATGAACCCGGGCCAGTTACGCGAGACGACAATGGACCCGAAGACGCGGACCCTGATCCGCGTGACGCTGCCGCAGGAATATGAGGACCGGGCGGGCGTTCGCGATCTGGTCGAGCGCTTGATGGGGAAAAATCCCGAACACCGGTTCAACTTCATCCAGGAAAATGCCGCGCGGGTCGATGAAGAAGCGATCGACGCCTGAGGGGGGCACCGGCTCCTATACTCCCCTCGTCTCGAGCCTAGTCGAGAGACGCGCCACACGGACCAACCTCAGAACATATCTCGACTACGTTCGACACAAGCGGATTGGGTGGGGCCTCAAAGTGGTTGATAGGCTTAACTCGAGAGCGCCTCGACCAGCCCCTTGACCTTCTTCTGCCGCCACTGGGGTAGCGGCGCGACCAGCCAGTAGCCCAATTCGCTTTCCTCGGCTCCGAACGCACTCACGCGGCCAGCAGCGATGTCTGCCGCCGCCAGCATGGCAGGCACCGTCGCCCGCCCTAAGCCCAGCGCCGCCGCATCTATGGCAAGCCCTGCATCGGCCACCGTCAGCGCGGCAACCTCGTCGCCTCCCGGATGGCCAGGCCAGCCGATTGACCCGGTTTCACCATCGGCAATACCGACGATCACGAACCCGCGCGGGCCAATGGGAATACCTTCATGTGCACCGGGTCCCTCGTCGAAACAGATCGCAAGATCGAGGTTCGCTTCAGTGAAATCGAGCCCGGCGTCGGTCGCAACCAGCGCAAAACGCAGTTCGGCATCGGTCTTGCGATATGCCGCGAGACGCCCTGCAAGCCACTTGGCCGACAGGTCCCTGGGTGCCGCAATCGCCAGCGACTTGGACGACTGCCCCGCCTGCATCGCGCGCACGGCCTCCTCGAAATTCAGGAACCCCCGCCTCAATTCGATCAGGCCCGCCTCACCTTCAGGCGTCAGTTCCAGCCCCTTGGGCGTCCGGCGAAACAGGACCACGCCCAACGTATCCTCAAGCGCACGGATTTGCTGCCCGACCGCTGCCGGTGTCACGGCCAGTTCGTCGGCGGCACGCGTGAACGACAAATGTCGCGCCGCCGCGTCGAACACGCGCAACCCATTCAAAGGCAGATGGGTACGCTTCATCGGCCAAAACTCATCGAGCGGTGACCGGCGTCAACAATTCAAAGCGTGGGATCGTGACATCGAAGGTCGATCCATCCTCGCCGACCATGCCAAAACTCCCCACCATAGATCCGCTCGGCGTCGATAGCGGACAGCCGGACACATAGTCATAGCTTGCGCCCGGTGCGATGACCGGCTGTTCGCCGACAACCCCGTCGCCCTCGACCTCATGCCTGTTGCCGCGCCCATCGGAGATGATCCAGTGGCGTGTCATCAATTGCACCGCCATCGCGCCATCGTTTTCAAGACGGATGTGATAGGCCCAGAACCACCGCGCACCCGACGGGTTCGACTGTTCGGGCAGATAGCTGACCGACACCCGCACCGTGACCTCGCGCGTTTCCGCGGCAAAGGGGAACAGCGCCTTCACAGGCCGACCTTCGTCAACGCGCGGTCGAGGTCGGCGATCACGTCGAGCGGGTCTTCCAGACCAACGTTGATCCGCAACATACCCTCGACAACCCCCATCGCCTCACGACCTTCGGGGCCGACGCCGTGATGCGTGGTAGAGGCAGGATGTGTCATCAGGCTGCGACTATCCCCGATGTTGTTCGAAATATCGACCAGTTCCAGCGCGTTCAGCAAATCCATTGCCTGACACCTGCCACCATCGAGAATGAACGAAAAGATTGGCCCACAAGCCTTCATCTGCGCCATCGCCAGATTATGCTGCGGATGGCTCGGCAGGCCAGGATGAAGCATCGTCGGCACGCGGCGATCCATGAACTTGCCGACCGCAAGCGCATTTTCCGACTGGCGCATGGCGCGGAGATCGAGCGTCTCCAGCCCCTTCAAAACCACCCACGCATTGAACGGCGACAGGTTCGGCCCGGTGTTGCGCTGGAACGGCAACAGCTTGTCGTTAATGAATTCGTTGGTCCCACAAACCGCTCCGGCCAGAACACGCCCCTGCCCGTCCATCATCTTGGTCGCGGAATAGGCAACGACATCGGCCCCGAACTCCATCGGGCGCTGCAAGACCGACGTCGCGAATGCGTTGTCGACCACCGTGGTGATCCCATGCGCGCGCGCCAGATCGCAGACGAATCGCAGGTCGACGATATCCATCGTCGGGTTGGCCGGCGTCTCGAAGAAGAACACCTTGGTATTGGGCCGCACCGCGTCGGCAAACGCCTGCGGGTCGCGCGCATCGACGATCGTCGACTGGATGCCGAACTTGGGCAACAGCGTGTCGGTCAGCCAGCGGCATGACCCGAACGCCGCGCGCGCCGCCACGACATGATCGCCGGTCTGCAACTGGCACAACAGCGCCGTCGTCATCGCCGCCATGCCGGTTGCCTGCG
>JAQGKX010000095.1 GCA_028289885.1 Sphingomonadales bacterium | reverse complement strand
ATACCGTCGTCATGCGCAATCGTGAACTGGATCGCATCGACGCGGGCGAAATAGGCGGCATCGAGTACATGCTGGCGGCCCGGACGTGCCTTTGCAGCCTGCCCAAGATAATTGGAAAGCGCATCGCTGACGGCATCCAGCGGGGCGACCGCCGGCAGACCAAGCGCATGACAGCCATTCTCGAACTTGCGGCGAAGATCGCGGTTGACCAGCGTATAGAGAACCAGCCCCGGGGACTGGCCTATTTCACCGAGGACACGCTCGATATGACCTTCACTCCGCGCCATCGGCCAAAAGTGTTTCAACACCTCGACACCGTCGAATTGGGCCAGAGCTGCCTTCGCCATCGTTTCCAACGTCTCTCCCGTTGAATCGGATACCATATGCAGGTGCAGACGCGTCATGGCGACATCCTGTGCATAACCCTATGGACTTTGGCTAGGGCGCTCGTGTCGATAACCATTCGGGCACCAACTATGCCCATAACCCGAATACGAGCCCCCATCATTATCCACAGCCTCCCGTCCTGGATGGTATCCTGTGGATAACGGGCATTGAATCGCCGAATCGCCAGTGCAGGGCGAGTCCCCAACGCTGCAAACTGTTGGCAGAGTCGAGCAGAGACGATAAGCCCCGGAAAACACGCCACTACATCTACTCCAATCTTCTTATCTATATATCTATAAGGAAGAGACGCCCTGCCTGATCCCGAAAATATGGCCGATATCGAAAAACCGGCAAAGCGACTGCTGGCCGTACTAGGTGGTACACGCCTTGATTCCCCTCCTGTCTGGTTCATGCGCCAGGCAGGCCGGTATCTGCCTGAATATCGCGCTTTACGCGCTGAAAAAGGCGGGTTTCTCGATCTTGCCTATGATCCTGAGTGCGCAACCGAAGTTACCCTGCAGCCGATCCGGCGTTTTGGCTTCGATGGAGCGATATTGTTTTCGGATATCCTGGTGGTTCCGCATGCAATGGGGCAGGATCTCTGGTTCGAAGAAGGTGAGGGTCCGCGTCTGGCGCCGACACTGATCGACACCGCTTTGTCCGCACTAACGCCGGCTCCAGAACGTCTGCAGCCTATCTACGAGACGGTCAGACGGGTCAGCGCTGCCTTATCCCCCGAAACAACGTTCCTCGGCTTTGCAGGCAGTCCGTGGACGGTTTCGACATATATGGTGGCGGGTCAGGGAAGTAAGGATCAGGCAGCAACTCGCCGTCTCGCGTATCGCGATCCGGTGGCGTTCGGGGCCATCATCGATGCGGTCGTTACGATGACCATCGACTATCTGTGCGAACAGATTGAAGCTGGCGTCGACGCAGTGCAATTGTTCGACAGCTGGGCGGGCAGCCTGTCGCCAGCGCAGTTCGAGGAGTGGGTGATCGCGCCCAACCGTCGCATCGTCGATGGGGTACGCGCACGGTATCCGGGCACGCCGATCATCGGATTTCCGAAAGGGGCCGGTGGCAAATTGATTGCCTATGCACTGGGCACGAAGGTCGATGCTCTCGG
The DNA here is from genome assembly GCA_028289885.1 of Sphingomonadales bacterium. Classification (GTDB taxonomy): domain Bacteria; phylum Pseudomonadota; class Alphaproteobacteria; order Sphingomonadales; family Sphingomonadaceae; genus Sphingomonas_O. The sequence goes on along the minus strand of JAQGKX010000095.1, from coordinate 9,046 downwards.
GATCGATGAAACGGTCGATCCGGTGTGGGCAAATGCAAATCTTCCTGCCGGGCTACCGGTGCAGGGCAGCCTCGACCCCTTGGTGTTGATTGCAGGCGGACCGGCTCTCGATCGGGCCGTTGATACCATCCTTGCGGCTTTTGCCGACAGGCCCCATATCTTCAATCTGGGCCATGGTATCTTGCCCGATACACCGATCGCGTATGTCGAACGGGTACTGGAGCGATTGCGGGGATGATCGGTTTTCTGGGTGGCGCTTATCTATGGGTGAAGGCTGCACACGTCATTTTCGTCATCTTCTGGATGGCCGGTTTGCTCATGTTGCCGCGCTTCTTCGCCTATCACCAGGAAGCCAGCCCAACCTCGCCGGAAAATGCGGTCTGGATCGACCGCGAGCGCAAGCTGATATCGATCATCATGAACCCGGCAATGGTCGCGGTCTGGGCATTCGGCTTGGCTTTGCTTGTCAGCAGCGGTGCTGCCGTCGAGCATTGGTTTCAGGTTAAGTTCCTGATTGTCATCGGCTTGACGGCCTATCAGGGATGGCTGACCAGCTATGCCAAACGGCTGGCGACCGGCGAGCGTCGGGTCAGCGGCAAGGCATTGCGTTTGCTGAATGAAATTCCCGGCATCGCGGTGGTGGTCATTGTTTTTCTGGTGATCGTCAAACCATTCTGAGACGCGCCTTTGATTCGATTGACTAAGCCGCTGCCGATGCTTATTTCCGTCGCCATCGCGACCATTCGGCTCGCGCATTCCAGCACCAGTCCTTGGTCCGCTGCTTCGGCTTCAATGTCCGAATAGAATTCCCGAAAGACTTGATTATGCATTTAAAAGATTTGAAGAAAAAGAAGCCGGCGGAGCTCGTCGAGATGGCGGAATCGCTGGATATCGAAAGCGCATCGACGTTGCGGAAGCAGGATTTGCTGTTCGCGATCCTGAAGGTGCAGGCCGACAATGGCGAGCAGGTCATGGGCATCGGCACACTCGAAGTGCTGCAGGACGGTTTCGGTTTCCTGCGCAGCCCCGAAGCAAATTATCTTGCCGGTCCCGACGATATTTATATTTCGCCTAACCAGGTTCGGAAACACGGTCTGCGCACCGGTGACACCGTCGAAGGCGAAATCCGTGGACCCAAGGACGGAGAGCGTTATTTCGCGCTGACCAAACTGACGGCGGTGAATTTCGATGATCCCGAAGTCGTGCGCCATCGCGTCAATTTCGATAACCTTACGCCGCTTTATCCTGACGAGAAGTTGAACCTCGACACGCTCGACCCCACCGTCAAAGACAAGTCGGCGCGCGTTATCGATATCATTTCGCCGCAGGGCAAGGGTCAGCGCGCGCTGATCGTTGCCCCGCCGCGCGTTGGTAAAACGGTCCTGCTACAAAACATTGCCAAGGCGATTACCGACAATCACCCCGAGGTGTTCCTGATCGTCCTGCTCGTCGATGAGCGGCCCGAGGAAGTTACCGACATGCAACGGTCGGTTAAGGGTGAGGTGATCTCCTCGACGTTTGACGAACCAGCACAACGTCACGTCCAAGTTGCTGAAATGGTTATCGAAAAGGCCAAACGCCTCGTCGAGCACAAGAAGGATGTCGTCATCCTTCTCGATTCGATCACGCGTCTGGGACGTGCCTACAACACCGTCGTTCCGAGCTCGGGCAAGGTGCTGACCGGTGGTGTCGATGCCAATGCGCTTCAGCGTCCAAAGCGCTTTTTCGGTGCTGCTCGTAACATCGAGGAAGGCGGGTCGCTTTCCATCATTGCAACCGCGCTGATCGATACCGGAAGCCGGATGGACGAAGTTATCTTTGAGGAATTCAAGGGTACCGGCAACTCGGAAATTGTCCTCGATCGCAAGGTTGCCGACAAGCGCGTCTTCCCGGCGCTTGATGTCGGCAAGTCCGGCACGCGCAAGGAAGAATTGCTCGTCGCTAAGGACAAGCTGTCCAAAATGTGGGTGCTGCGCCGTATTCTCATGCAGATGGGCACGATCGACGCGATGGAGTTCCTGCTCGACAAGATGAAGGATTCAAAGACCAACGAGGACTTTTTCGACAGCATGAATTCGTAACAATCCGTGACGCTCGATTTCGCCGATGTCTTTACGACGGCCGGGCTTGCCACGCTCGGTCAGGTCATTTTGATGGACCTGACACTGGCGGGTGACAATGTCGTCGTGATGGGGACATTGGCTTCGGGATTGCCGGCATCCGAACGCAAGCGTGTGCTTGCGTTCGGCGTCGGAATGGCGATGGTTTTCCTGATCGGGTTCGCGCTGATCGCGACCCAGCTCCTGCAGATTACGGGACTGTTGCTCGCGGGTGGGTTGCTGCTCCTGTGGGTGGCGTGGAAGATGTGGCGGGAGCTTCACCCCGCCGCACAAAATGTGGACGCCGACGATCCTGCGACTGCAAGGGTTGAAGGGCCGCCCCGAACCAAAACTTTTGCACAAGCTGCGTTTCAGGTGGCATTGGCCGATTTGTCGATGAGCCTCGACAATGTTTTGGCGGTGGCGGGCGCAGCGCGCGAACACCCGACCGTGTTGTTTATTGGCTTGGCACTATCGGTCACGTTGACGGGGCTCGCCGCTAATTTGATAGCTCGGCTGATCGCGCGATATCACTGGATCGCCTATATTGGGCTTGTTGCGATACTGTATGTCGCCGTGGGAATGATCGTGCAGGGATGGCATGATGTCTATCCGCTGGCGTCACACCTGACGGGATATTGACGGTCTCTTGTAGCTTGTGCGTCTGGCGCTCATAATCGCGGCATCAACATCGGGGACAGGCTATGAAGATCAGTGTCGACGTCGATTGCACACCCGAGGAAGCGCGGCGTTTCATGGGGCTTCCCGATCTGACCCCGATCCACGATGTTTATATCGCCAAAATGCTCGAGACGGTCAAAAGCGGGATTACGTCCGAGACCATGGATGCGATGCTCAAGGGTTGGGCACCCATGGGCGATTCCGGAATGAAGCTGTGGCAGAATCTTTTCGATCAGGTCACAGGTCCCGGCAAACGCTGAACCTTGTTGGTAGCCGGTATGGAAACTATATTTGCCTTGTCGAGCGGATCACCCCCGGCTGGGATTGCGGTCGTCAGGGTCAGCGGGCCGAACTCCGGAGCGGCACTGGTTGCGCTCACTCGCAAAAAACTGGCGGACCCACGGATTGCGGTATTGGCTATTTTGTTCAATCCCAGCGACGGGACTCCCCTCGATCGGGCATTGACCTTATGGTTTCCAGGCCCGAGCAGCGTGACGGGAGAGGACGTCGTTGAGCTGCATTTGCATGGAGGCCGTGCCGTGGTGGCGGCGGTCCTGAACACATTGTCTCAATTAGAGGGGTTGCGCCAGGCAGAACCCGGTGAGTTTACCCGCCGAGCGTTTGAGAATGGGCGGATCGACCTTGCAGAAGCGGAGGGCCTCGCCGACCTGTTGAGCGCGGAGACCGAAGCACAACGCCGCAGCGCCATCGCGCAGGTGGGAGGGTCGCTTCACAGGCTTACTGAAGGATGGACCAGGCAATTGCTGAAGATTTCCGCGCGCGTTGAGGCGGCCATTGATTTCAGCGACGAAGACGATGTAGCCGACACTGTTGTAAGCCAAATCGATGCAGAGGTTCTATCGATCGTCGCGTCCATCAAGGAGAAGATCGACAATCCACCCGCCGAACGGCTTAAATATGGTTTGCGTGTTGCAGTTCTCGGACCGCCAAATTCGGGTAAGTCCACGCTGTTGAACCGCCTGATCAGCCGTGAAGCGGCGATTGTGTCCGACATCCCCGGAACTACGCGAGACGTCATCGAAGCGCACGTGACGCTTGGAGGGGTGCCACTGATATTCATCGACACCGCAGGCATCCGGCACGATGCCTCGGACCCGATCGAGCAAATCGGCATTTCCCGATCGTATAGCGAGGGGAGGGTGGCCGATATTATTCTGGCGTTGGGCGGATGGCATGATCCGGAAACGACTGCTCTCGTCCTTGATGTTACAACCAAGGGCGATCTGATTGATGGCGAACACTCCGGGCTCACAGTCTCTGCTCACACTGGCCAGGGGATGGCAGAATTGCTTGAAGCTATCAATGCAGCGGCGGCATCCTGTCTTCCGCCCCCTGATCAAGTGGCACTTGCACTTAGGCACCGGATCGCTCTGGGTAAAGCATGTGCAGCCCTTACCGTCATCGCTGGAGAAGAAGACGAGCTGATCGTGGCAGAGCAAGTGAGAATAGCATTGCTGGCGGTGGGAGAAGTGACAGGTGGGACGGATGCGGAGGACATGCTGGACATTTTGTTCGGATCATTTTGCATCGGCAAATGATGTTTCACGTGGAACATGATCGGCGGTTGACGTAATGCCCTGTAATGGATTTTGATGTTATAGTCATAGGCGGCGGTCACGCAGGCGTGGAAGCCGCGGCGGCTGCTGCCAGAATGGGTTGTCAGGTTGCGCTGGTCAGTTTTACCATAGGCTCTATAGGTATGATGTCCTGCAATCCCGCGATTGGTGGGCTTGGGAAGGGTCATCTTGTTCGTGAGGTCGATGCGCTTGACGGCATCATCGGTCGGGCATCCGATAGGGCCGCTATCCACTACCGCATGTTGAACTCGTCTAAAGGCAAGGCCGTTCAGGGCCCGCGTATTCAGGCGGATCGAAAGAGGTTTCAATCCGCCGTCCATGATCTTCTCGCGACGACCAAAAATCTTCTTGTGATACCGGGCGATGCGACCTCGTTGCAGATTGACGGGGGAATGGTTAGCGGGGTCAATCTTGCCGACGGGACGACCTTGAGATCGCGAGCGACGGTGTTGGCCACGGGCACATTTCTCAATGCCAAAATGTTTCGGGGGACGGTCCGGGAGCAAGGAGGTCGGATCAACGAACGATCTGCAACCCGGCTTGGTGAACAGTTGATCGGGCTCGGTTTCCCTATGGGCCGCCTGAAAACTGGCACGCCGCCACGGTTGGATGGACGAACGATAGACTGGAGTGGTCTGGAGATACAGGAGTCGGACGGTGATTGCTGGTCGATGTCTCCTCTCGGTCGACGAGAGTTGCCGCAGCTATTTTGCGCGGTAACCCGTACGAACTGCTTGACCCATGATGTCGTAAGAAACAGCGCGGCTGAATCGCCGCTTTTGAGCGGCGATATCGAAGGCCGCGGGCCACGCTATTGCCCGTCAATAGAAGACAAAGTTGTGCGCTTTGGTGATCGCCAGGGCCATCAGGTGTTTTTGGAACCTGAAGGATTGGACAATTCGCTTGTCTATCCAAACGGACTTTCAACCTCGTTATCAACGGAAACCCAGCGGGCGATGTTACAAACCATCGCTGGTCTCGAAGCGGTAGAGATCGTCGCTCCCGGGTATGCTGTCGAGTATGACTATCTTGACCCGAGAGCACTTGATCATCGGCTGGCGGTGCGTTCGGTCGGTGGCCTGTTCTGCGCAGGGCAGATTAATGGTACGACTGGATACGAAGAGGCGGCTGCGCAAGGCATCATCGCTGGCATCAACGCGGCGAATCATGCGACCGCGACCGAGCCTCTCGTCTTGGACCGGTCGTCAAGCTACATGGCTGTCATGATCGACGATCTGGTCCTCCAAGGCGCTACCGAGCCATATCGTATGCTCACTGCGCGCGCCGAGTACCGGCTTCAACTACGCGCCGATAACGCATCAACGCGGCTGACGGATAGCGGCATCACTATGGGCTGCGTTGGCTCGGAGCGGCGACAGTGGTGGCTTGCGCGGAAAGAACAACTTTCGAGAGCGACCGAGATCGTGAATAGTCGGGCGGACGGCTTGGGTGACTATGCAGACCGAGCGCGTCGATATAGCTGGAATTCTGCTGATCTTCGCAGGACAGAGTTATTTGGTGACATTGATGACGCGGTGCTGGAAGAGATCGCCGAGGATGTGGCCTATGCGCCCTATGTGGCGCGGCAGCGGGCAGAGTTGAAAGCGATAGGTGGTGCTGAGAGCGCTGCCATACCCGCAGAACTCAACTATCTCAGTCTCGCCGGCTTATCGACGGAGATGCGAGAGAAGCTAACGGCTGCCCGGCCTTCCACGATCGGGGAGGCCAGAAGGGTGCGCGGCATCACGCCGGCCGCCTTGGCCACAATTCTTGTAGCTGCACGTCGGGTATCCAGTTGATGAGCAGCGCGGCAGCAGAATTGGCGCTCGAGAACGTTCCACGTGAAACACTCGATAAATTAAACACGCTGGTCGCTCTTGTTCGGAGTGAGACTGAGCGCCAAAATCTGATTTCTTCGAGCACAATCGACGACATCTGGGACCGCCATATTGTGGATTCAATTCAGCTATTGAAGTTCGCAAAATCGGGCACCTGGATGGATCTTGGAACCGGCGCTGGGTTTCCTGGACTGGTGATTGCGATCCTCAACCCTGACCCAATTGTCTTGGTGGAGGAACGGAGGCTGCGTCACGAGTTTCTATCCCGCGCTGTGGTTGAGCTCGGGCTGCAGAATGTAACCGTCGTCGGAAGTCGCGTCGAGCAAGTTCCAGCGTTCAGCGCCGAGGTCATCACCGCTCGTGCGTTTGCCCCGCTCGAAAAGATTTTCTCGCTGGCACATCGCTTTTCGACCTCCAAAACGCGGTGGGTCCTGCCAAAAGGAAGAAAAGCTAACGAAGAACTGGAATCTGTGCGTACAACATGGCACGGTGACTTCCGACTGGAGCCAAGCGTGACAGATCCGACAAGTTCGATCATTATTGCCGAAAACGTGACCCCTCGAGGTAAGCGATGATTTGTCTCGCCGTGGCCAATCAGAAGGGCGGCGTGGGAAAGACAACGACCGCGATCAACGTTGCGACGGCGCTGGCCGCCATGGGATGGCGCGTTTTGCTCGTCGATCTCGATCCTCAGGGCAATGCCTCGACCGGTTTAGGCGTAACCCAGTCGCAGCGGATTCGCACAAGCTACGAATTACTCACCGGCGATTGCACCTTGATCGAGGCAGTGATCGCAACGCGCGTACCCAAACTGGATATCATTGCATCGACCGCCGACTTGTCCGGCGCGGAGGTGGAATTGGTGCAATATGAGAACCGTACGCATCGCTTGGCGGAAGCGTTCGATGCGGCGTCGCCGGGACGATGGGATGTAGCTCTTATCGATTGTCCACCGTCGCTTGGGATGCTTACGATCAACGCGATGGTGGCAGCGCAAGCCTTGCTCGTCCCGTTGCAGTGCGAATTTTTTGCATTGGAAGGACTGTCGCAACTTTTGTCTACGGTTGAACGTATCCGGGCGAAGTTCAATCCCGCGTTGTCAATACTTGGGGTGGCACTGACGATGTACGATCGCAGGAACCGATTAACCGAGCAGGTTGCAGATGACGTTCGGGCATGTCTTGGCGCTGTCGTTTTCGACACAGTAATCCCACGCAACGTTCGCCTCTCAGAAGCCCCAAGCCACGGGCTGCCTGCGCTGATTTATGATATCAAATGCTCAGGCTCGGAGGCGTATATGAACTTGGCACGTGAACTGATGGGCCGCTTGCCTCAAACCACGCGCGTTGCCGCATGAGCGTAGAACCATTGCCACTGCGACGTAAATCGCCAGGACTTGGGCGTGGCCTGTCGGCATTGCTCGGTGAGGTTGAGCGCGAGCCCGGAAGCGTCGATAACGGCGTGCGGGAAATTTCAACTGCAGATATTTCGCCACACCCTGAGCAGCCCAGGCGCTTTTTCGACAATGACGCGTTGGCAGAACTGGCGGCTTCAATCACGCTTCGTGGCGTTCTCCAGCCAATCGTCGTTCGGCCCATCGGCAACAAGTTCCAGATCGTTGCTGGTGAGCGACGCTGGCGCGCTGCTCAACTGGCGCATCTGCATCAAATTCCTGCGATCATTCGTGAATATGATGATGGCACCGTTCTCGAAATTGCGCTCATCGAAAACATCCAGCGTGAGGAACTCAACGCGATTGAGGAGGGCGAAGCCTATGCGCGGTTGACCAGGGACTTCGGCCACAGCCAGGAAGCTCTCGGCAAGATCGTCCACAAGTCCCGCAGTCATATTGCGAACCTCATGAGATTGCTTGATCTTCCGCCGCCGGTGCGCGCGATGGTCGCAGACGGGCGTCTGCAAATGGGCCACGCGCGCGCGCTGTTGGGGGTTAGCGACGCCGAAGCCATTGCCGAACAGGTGGTTGCCAAAGGACTCTCGGTTCGCGAAGTAGAAAAACTGGCGAAGCGCGCGAAAAAGCCCGGGGCAGTTGAATATAAGTCGATGACCGGCCCGGCGCGCAATGAAGATATTGCGATGCTCGAACGGCAACTTGGTGATTTACTTGGGCTTAAGGTTACGATTGTGCACGGCGCGGTCGGCGGCAGTGTGACACTCCATTACGCCACGCTCGATCAACTGGACATGGTTTGCCAGCGCCTGAGTGGCGAAAAAATCTAACGGAGTCGTTCCGCAACCCGGCCGATTGCGATCAGTTCATTCAAGGCAAGGACGTCGCCAGCAGTTCGCGTCCTTTTGATTGCTTGTTCAATCTCGAAAATCCGGTGTGCAGCCGTTTGCAATCGCGCTGAGTCCCATCGTGACAGCTGCGCCGTTACTGCATCTTTTTCCTTGAAAAACAATGCTTTGCCTGCCGATGCAATAACGGCCCCGACACTCTTCCCACTATCCACCTCCGCACGAAGCCGCGCGAGAAGCAGAAGTCGGCGGGAAATTCCACGTAGGATCGGGATCGGCCCTCCGCTCCCATCAGCCATGATATTGATTTCCTGCGCAAGAACACGAAGGTTGCCGACCATCATCGCATCGACGAGGGACGAAGTATCCACTTCGCCCAGACCTGCACCGATAATATCGAGAACATCGACATCACAATCGCGGGGTCGATCCGGCGCCGCGTCGAGATACAAAGCCATCTTTTCGATCTCGCGTTCAAGGATCGCACGATCCCCGAGACATGAGCTTGCCAGTTGATGGGCGGCCGCGCGCGTTAGCCGGAGGCCGTGCGTCCGGCCCAGCGTAACAGCGAGCT
>JAQGKX010000060.1 GCA_028289885.1 Sphingomonadales bacterium | reverse complement strand
AGCAGGCCGAGGACGACGCCTCCGACGAGCACATTGTTCGAGCGGGTTTCCATCAGACTGCCTCTTTCTCATGCGCTGCTCTGGAAGCGGTCGCAGCGCGCCCGCGCGGGCCATTGAAATATTCCTGAATCCACGGATGGTCGGTCGCCAGCAATTCGTCGATCGTGCCGATGGCAATGACCTTCTTGTCGGCAAGCACAGCAACCCGGTCGCAGATCGCGTAGAGCGTATCGAGATCGTGGGTGATCAGGAACACCGTCAGCCCGAGGTTCTTCTTGAGCGCCAGTGTCAGTTCATCGAATGCCGCCGCGCCGATGGGGTCCAGCCCGGCTGTGGGTTCGTCGAGGAACAACAGGTCAGGGTCGAGCGCCAGCGCCCGCGCGAGTCCGGCACGTTTGCGCATGCCACCTGACAGTTCGGACGGATATTTCGGCCCGGCTTCGGGGGGCAGTCCGGAAGTCACGACCTTATATGAGGCGATCTCGTCGAGCAAAGCCTGATCCAGATCGGGGTAAAATTCGCGCAATGGCACCTGCACGTTCTCGGCAACCGTCAGCGTCGAAAACAGGGCGCCGCCCTGGAACAATATGCCCCATCGCTTGCTCAGCGAAGGACTGTCGAGTTCGCCCGCGCCGTCGATCGGCACGCCAAGCACTTCAATCTCGCCCTCATCGGGAATCTGCAAGCCGATGATCGAACGCATCAAGACCGATTTGCCAGTGCCCGAGCCCCCGACCACTCCGAGGATCTCGCCTTTGCGCACATCCAGGTCGACGCCGTCGTGAACCCGGTCCTCGCCAAAGCTATTGACCAGCCCGCGAACGCGAATAGCAATGTCGGAATCAGCCGCAGCCGCAGCGATTTCTTCATAGTGGTCGGGTTCCACGGTCATCAGGACCAGCCGATCTGCGTGAAGAATACTGCAAAGAACGCATCGAGGACGATCACAAGGAAGATCGCCTGCACGACGGCGGCGGTTGTCCGCGTGCCGACTTCCTCGGCATTGCCCTTGACCTGCATGCCCTGAAAACATCCCGACAGCGCGATGATCAGCCCAAACACCGGAGCCTTGATCAGCCCGACATAGACGTCGGTCATCGGTACGACTTCGCGGATGCGCTGGATATAGGTCACCGGCGGTATCCCAAGCGAAATCCAGCAAAACAGTCCGCCGCCGAGGATCGACAGGATTGACGCATAGAACCCGAGAAGCGGCATCATAAGGACGCCCGCATAGACGCGCGGCAACACCAGCGCTTCGGTCGGCGAAACCCCGATCGTCCGCATTGCGTCGATTTCCTCGGTCAGTTTCATCGTACCGAGTTGCGCGGCAAAGGCCGACCCCGAACGGCCCGCGACCATGATCGCGGTCATCAGGACACCCAGTTCGCGCATCGTCAGACGCCCGATCAGGTTGATCGTATAGATCTGCGCCCCGAATTGCGCGAGCTGCACCGAACCCTGCTGCGCAATGACGATGCCGATCAGGAAACTCATCAGCCCGATGATCGCAAGCGCGGAAACGCCGACGACCTCGAACCGCTGGACGACCGCGTGAAGGCGGAACTTCGAGGGATGAATGATGGTGTTGACGAACGAAACGCAGACGCCGCCGAAAAATCCGAGCAGGCCGAGCAAAGTCCGCCCCGCCGTGATGGTGGCCGCTCCAATCTCGCCGAGCACGCGTTCGACCGAGCCGATCTTGTCAGGGCGCATCTTGATCGGCTGGTGCGCGTCACCGACCTGTTTCAGCACCTGTTCGGTCTGCCCGCTGGCTCCCGTTATCGAAGCGCCGCTGTCCTCGGCCAGTTTCAACAGGATGAGCGCGCCGACCGTGTCCATTCGTTCGACACCCGAAACGTCGATCGTGCCGACGTCGCCGCCCGACCTTTCAGCCAGCCGCCGTGGCAGGTCGCCAAGGCGTGCAAGTGTCAGGTCGCCGGAAAAAGCGAGACCGCGCTTGCCTTCAAGGTCCTGTTCGGTGAATTCACTGGCTTGGCTCATCAAGCGCGGACATTAAACATTATGCCCGCGGCGGCAAGACGCCCAAACGACAGGAAGACGCGATGAAACGCCTCGCTATTTACGACATGGACCGGACGATCACCGTCCGTCCGACCTTTACGCCATTTCTTGTCCACGCCGCCCTAACGCTCAACCCACTGCGTTTGCTCCTTCTCCCCGTCGTTGCGATCGCGATTCTTTTCTACGGTCTGAAGGCGATCAATCGCGCGAAGCTGAAAGAGGTCATGCAGACCTTGCTGCTGGGACGTTCAGTCGATCCGGCGAAACTTGCGGGGGTGGTGGACAGTTTTGCCGAAAAAACGGCCTCACGAAATATCCGCAGGGGAGCGCCTGCGCGCGTCGCTCAGGACAAGGCGGAGGGGTATCACCTCGTCCTCGCCACCGCATCATATCGCCTTTACGCAGAGGCCATTGGCCTGAAGATGGGCTTCGACGATGTGATCGCGACCAACACGCTGGTCGGGCTGGACACGCGGATAATGGCGAAGATTGACGGTGAGAATTGCTATGGGCCGGCCAAATTGCGGATGGTGACGGCGTGGATGAAGAACATGGGCGTGGCGCGCGGAGACGCTCACATCCGTTTCTATTCGGACCATGTCTCCGACGCGCCGGTGCTGGCCTACGCCGATGAGGCCTTTGCCGTGAACGCACATGGGCCGCTGCAGAAACTGGCCCGCAACATGAAATGGAATATCGTCGACTGGAGTTGAATGTCATCGACTGCAATATCCTGCAATGACTTCCAGGACGCCTTCCAAATTTCCCATTACGTCCGCATTTGTGAACCGCATTATCCGCCAACCGACGCTTTCGATAAATTCACTTCGCCTTGCTTCGTTACCTATATGCGTATCACCGTCGATTTCGATGACGAGCATATGCTGTCGACAGGCAAAATCTACGATATATCTCCCTATCACGGCTTGTTGACGAAACTTGGCTTCAGATCGTCGAGCCCTGATGTGATGCCAGAGACGGGCTTCGGCTGGAGTAGGCTCGCGACGCATGGTTTTGGCATGCATCAGGGATAATGAATTTCGTACTGCCCCTCTCCCGCCGTTGCTGCGCACGACACCCTCTCCCCTGAAGGTGAGAGGGAAGCAAGGCCGCCGCTTCTCCCTCTCCCCTTCAGGGGAGAGGGCCGGGGAGAGGGGAAAGACCAGCCTCGATCAAATTGCTCCAAGCGCCTGCCTGAAGTCGGCAATCAAATCGTCGGCGTTTTCGACCCCCACCGAAATCCGTACCAGATTGTCGCTGATCCCCAGCGCATCCTTGCGGTCCTGCGGCACCGAAATATGCGTCATTGCGGCGGGCGCGCTTGCCAGCGTTTCGGTCCCGCCCAGACTGACTGCCAGCTTGGCGATCTTCAGCGCGTCGAGGAACGCGAACGATTCGCGCTCGCCGCCTTTTAGGTAAAGCGAGAAGGTCGATCCGGCCCCGGTGCAATGCCGATTGTAAATGTCCGCCTGTCGCGATCCGGGCTCCAGAAAACCAAGATACCCAACAGTCTCGACCTGCGGCTGCTCGCGCAGGAAGGCGCAGACTTTTGCGGCATTCTCGCCCGCCCGGCTCATCCGCAGCTCCAGCGTTTCAAGGCTGCGCAACAACATCCACGCCGAATGCGGGTCGGTGATCGTACCGATGGTGTTTCGCATCATCCGGATCGGGTTGATCATCGCCTTCGACCCGACCGCACCGCCTGCGACCAGATCGCTATGTCCCCCTGCGTATTTCGTGAGCGAGTAAATGACGAGATCGGCACCCTGTTTCAGCGGTTGGGCCCAGAGCGGCCCTAAAAACGTGTTGTCGATGACGATCGGCGGCTTCTCGTCGGCGAAGGCCGCATCGCGCGAAGCCTTTACCGCTTCGACATCGACCAGCGCATTGGTCGGATTGGCAGGGCTTTCCAGATAGACCAGAGCGACATTGCCCTTGGCTTTGGCCGCTTCCATCACCACGTCGATTTCCGCGCGCGTCGCACCCGCCGGGAAATCCAGCCAGTGAACGCCGAACCGCCCGAGGATGCGTCCAATTAAGGTCTCGGTTGCGGCATAAAGCGGGGCCGAGTGGACGATGACGTCGCCGGGCTTGACCAGCGCGAGCATCACCGTCGCAATCGCGGACATGCCGCTGGAAAATACCAGCGCGTCCTCGGCGTCTTCCCAGATGCCGAGGCGATCCTCTAGAATTTCCTGGTTCGGGCCGTTGAACCGCGAATAAACCAGCCCCTCCGCACCGCCCGGCCGCTTGCCGGTAATGCCTTCGAAAAAGCGCTTCCCCGCCGCCGCATTTTCGAAAACGAACGTCGATGTCAGGAAGATCGGGGGCTTCAGCGACCCTTCGGACAGGGCAGGATCAAAGCCATGCCCCATCATCAACGTCTCGGGCGACAGCCGCCGCCCGCCGATTTCAAGGATATCCTTCTTGGGGCGACGACGTGGGCTCATGCCTGTCAGTTCGGCTTCATCGGTCATGCTGCGGTCCTTCGAATGCGTATGATGACCAGCCTAACGCTTTGAAAGGCGGGGTGATAGCATGACCTCGAACATCAGGAGGCGAGTCGATGGCGATTGCAGTTGTTTCCATACCTGTCAGTGATCCGGAAAAATCGCGTGATTTCTACTCGCACGAGATGGGTTTCACGGTGCTTCGCGACGAACCGATGGGGCCGGGTATGCGCTGGATCCAGCTACAACCGAAAGACGGCGGATCGACCATCGCGCTCGTCACATGGTTCGAAGGGATGGGTCCGGGCGGCGTAAAGGGGCTCATGCTCGGTGTGCCTGATATCGAAGCCGAATTCGCGCGGATGACGGGGCTCGGCGTGGACTGCGCGCCACTGGAGGATCAGCCGTGGGGACGCTTCACGCGCCTCTCAGATCCAGATGGCAATAGTTGGATCGTCACGCAACTCACCAACCCGCAGGAGTTTGCCTCACGATAGGGCAATCAGCGAAATTTGCCGCCCATAGTCGGGTTCGCCCGCATGGGTTGCGCGGCGGAAGCTGAAAAACCGGTCGGCTTGGACATAGGTATCGAGCCCCAGCGCCGCGACCCGCTTTACGCCTGCAACGGCAAGTCGGTGCGCAACATAGGCTTCGAGGTCGAACTGGAAATGCCCCGCTCGCCGCCCATCGGCGAAAAAGCGTTCAGTTGCCGGGTCCGCCTCGGCAAAGCGCAACCGGAAAGCGTCATCCACTTCATAGGATGCGCGCGCGATGCAGGGGCCGATGGCGGCGGTGATCCGCTCGCGTCGTGCACCCAGCTTTTCCATCGCGAGGATGGCCGCATCGGTGACGCCGCCAAGCGCACCCTTCCATCCGGCATGTGCAGCGCCGACGACGCCAGCCTCGACATCGGCCAGCAAGACCGGTGCGCAATCGGCGGTGACGATGCCGAGCACCAGTCCGGGCCTGTCGGTGACGAGTGCGTCGGCAGGGGGCCGCGCGTCGTCGGGAAAGGAGGCGGTGACTGTCACGGCGTCCGAGGAATGGGTCTGGTAAACGGTGGCGAGCAACGCTGCGGGCGCTACAGCTTCGGTGGCGCGACGTCGGTTCTCGGCAACTGCTTCGGGATCGTCATGCGATCCGATGCCGACGTTCAGGCCCTGCACGATCCCGGTCGAAACGCCGCCCGTCCGCCCCAAAAAGCCATGTCGTGTCCCGGCCAATATCGGCGTGCGGACGACCTCTATCGTCATCAGGACAGCCCACTTGGCGCGGGCCAGCTTCGCGCAGTAATTGCCATGGCACGGAACAGGGTGCCCATCGCGTCGGGCGCGGTCAGCCTTTGATGTGCGGAGGTGATCTCATCCGCACGGTCAGGCGCATTGCGCGCCAGCGAAGCCGCGCGCGCCGCGATCCCAAGGCTGCCGAGGAAGTCCCGCTGCGAAACCGGACCGTGGACTGTCGAACCGGTCAGCGTCGCCGCCGCCCCCAACGTGGCGAAATCGACGTGTGCGCTCAAATCCACGTCGCCCGGCGTATCGAAAGGATTTGCTGGCTTATGATGCCGCACCGCCTGCAGCGTTTCACCGATTGCCGGACCGTCATACCCGTAATCGACGATCAGCGCCGCGCCGCCTTGCTTCTCCAATCTCAACGACAGCGCGCGGGCGATGGCCACGCTTGGCGGTGATGTTTCGAGGATATTTCCCACCGGCGAGTCTCGCAGTGATTCGGGTACGATCGTATCCGGGACCAGCTTTCCCGACACGGGCAGGAACAATGTGTCCTGACACGCGACCATGCGTTGCCGCCAGCCATCCGGCGCACGCACGACCTGCTGTACCGGCAACGCGTCGAAAAATTCATTGGCAACGATCAGCAACGCACCGTCTTCAGGCAGCGTCGTCAGATCATAATGCCAGCGCGCGTCAGGCAGAACCTTGGCCTGCTCGGCGCGCAGCCTTGGCGACGTCTCGACGAGATGCACTTCGGGAACCAGCCCCGCGCGCGCCATCGCCCGCAACGCATCGACCGCCAGTGTCCCGCGCCCCGGCCCCAGTTCGACATAATGTGCCACCGGGCGACCCGCGCGGTCCCACAGGTCCGTCAGCCACACGCCAATCAATTCGCCGAACATCTGGCTGATCTCGGGCGCGGTGATGAAGTCGCCGTCGGCCCCAACCGAAGCCTTTGTCGCGTAATATTCGGCGTTGGCGGCGGCCATGAACTGCGCGACCGACATCGGCCCGCCCAGCGTTATCGCGCGGGCGAGGCGTTCCGGCAGAGTATTGGCCGGCAACGCCCCGGTCTCAGGCGACGCTGGCAAGGCCTGCCGTACCTTCGATGCGAACGCGCCGCGTCTTTGCAGTGGCGACGAGATAAATGCCAACCAGGATCATCGGGATCGACAGCGTCTGGCCCATCGTCAGCCCCCACCACAGATGTTCCAGCCCCGCATCGGGTTGCCGCACCGTCTCGAGCAAAGTGCGTGCGATGCCATAACCGACCAGCCCCGTGCCGACGAGTTTGCCGGGCTGATACCGCGCGTCGGTCTTCCAGAACATCAGGTTCAGGATCGCGAACAATACGATCCCCTCGAGACTGGCTTCGTAAAGCTGGCTCGGGTGGCGCGCTATGCCGTCACCGGTGCCCGGAAAAATGATTCCCCATGGCACCGTTGTAGGGCGACCCCAGAGCTCGCCGTTCACGAAGTTCGCGAGTCGTCCGAAAAACAGCCCGAACGGCGTAACGCAGGCGACATAATCGCAAACCCGTATCATGTTCAGTTTATGCTTATGGGTAAAATACAGCAGCGCGAGGATAACGCCGAGGAAGCCGCCGTGGAGCGACATGCCGCCCTCCCACAGCTTGAGCATTTCAAACGGAGTCGCGATCATCTCTGGCTTGTAGAACAGGATATAGCCGATCCGCCCACCGAGGATGATGCCGAGCGTCACATAGAAAACGAGGTCGTCGGCATGCCGACGCGCCATCGGTGCACCCGCCTGCGCAAGCAGCTTCAGCAGATACCACCAGCCGATCAGGATTCCCGAAATATAGGCGATGCTGTACCAGCGAAGCTTGAAAAAACCCAGATCGAGGGCGATCGGCGACAGGTGCAAGTCGCTCCAGTTGATGGCTGCCGTAGCGTCACTTGCAATCTGAAATATCAAGGCTTTTCCCCGGGGGTGTCGCGTTCCATACAGAGGGGATTGGCGAAGACCAAGCGGAGAGAGAAGACGTAATGAAATCGGTACTGGACGTGCGGATCGAAAATATCGTCGCCGAACTGTCGGGCGATGGCGGCCCGCTGCCGCTGGTCGGGTTCACGCTGCCCAGCGGGGTCGAGGTTCCGATGATCGCTACCGCTCCGCCAACCCTGAACGCATATTTCGCTCATTATTGCGCAGAGCATGGCGATGCCGAGTTCATCGTCGATGGCACCGAACGGATCAGCTTCCGCGAAGGCTATGCCGCCGCCATCGATGTGGCAAAGGCGCTGGTCGGCGGTTTCGGGATCCAGCCCGGCGACCGGGTCGGCATTGCAATGCGCAACGCGCCGAGCTGGATCATCCTGTACATGGGCACGCTGATGGCGGGCGGGGTCGCCACGCTGTTGAACGGCTGGTGGCAGGGTGGCGAACTTTACGACGGTATTGCCGATGTCGGTGCAAAACTGGTGTTTGCCGATGCACCCCGCGCAAAACGCATCGGCCTCTGCGGGCGCGCACCGACTTGTGAAGTGGTGACGATCGACCTGACGCTTCCGCTTGCCGAAGCTTTGAAGCCGGTAACGTCGCGCGCGGTCGGCGAGGCGACGCTGCCCGCCATCGGCCCAGACGACCTCGCGACAATATTGTTTACCAGCGGATCGACCGGCCAGTCGAAGGGCGCCTGTTCGAGCCATCGCGCCGTCGTGCAGGGAGCGTATAGCTATATTGTAACAGCCCTGACCGTGTTGCAGCTCGGCACCGAAGATGGCACGATCAGGGCCGACCGCCCCCAGCACGCGATCCTGATGACGGTGCCACTGTTCCACGTTACCGGTGAGGTCCCGATGATGCTGGTCAGTTTTGCCCTCGGGCGCAAGATGGTGCTGATGCCGAAGTGGGACGCGCTTCAGGCGATGCAGTTGATCGAGCGAGAGCAGGTTACGAATTTTACCGGCGTGCCGTTGATGACGTGGGAAATCCTGAACCACCCCGACCGTCATCACTATGACCTGTCATCGGTGCAATCCTTCTTTGCCGGTGGCGCGCCGCGCCCGCCCGAACACGTACGCCGGATCAACGAAGAACTGCCCGCAGCGCCCGCACTCGGATACGGCCTTACTGAAACCAACGCAGTCGGGTGCGGCAGTTTCTCGACCAACTATCTCGAAAAGCCGAACTCCACCGGCAGGGCGACCAAGCCTTTGGTCGATGTCGCGATCTTCGATGACGGGGGCGGAATGCTGGCACAAGGGCGGACCGGCGAGATCGGTATCCGCACCGTCGCTAATTTCAGCGGCTATTGGGGACGTCCCGAAGCGAGCGAAGCCGCGGTCACCAGGGATGGTTATTTCCTGACCGGCGACGTTGGCTATCTCGACCCCGAAGGCTATCTTTTCATCATCGATCGCAAGAAGGACATCATCATCCGGGGTGGCGAGAACGTCAGCTGTCAGGAGGTAGAAGCCGCGATCTACGAGCACCCGATGGTGGCCGAAGCCTGTGTTTTCGGCCTGCCCGACGAGCGCTTGGGCGAGATCGTGGGTGCGGTAGTTCATTTCCACCCGGGCGATCATCCGGGCGAGGATGCGTTGCGTGCATTCCTCGGTGACCGACTGGCAGCGTTCAAGGTTCCCGTGCGGATGTGGTTCTCGCCGAACCCCTTGCTCAAACTCGGTACGGAAAAGATCGACAAGGTCTCGTTGCGCAACACTTATCGCCAGATATTTGCGGCGGAAGGCGTTCCTGCCTGAAACCACCGGTGGCCCCGTCTGGTTTGGGGTCTGGCGCGTTTCCGCGCGCTTGCCTATCAGGCGCATGATGGTTGCTGACCGAATTCCACCCCTGTCCCGGCGCGGACTGCTTGTCGGGGGCGGCGCGGGTGTCGGTCTGCTGGTCGGCTGGGCCGCGTGGCCGCGTAGTTTTCGTGCAAATCTGAACGCGGTGCCGGGCGAGAAACTGTTTAATGCCTTTATAAAGATCGGCGTGGACGGCCATGTCACGGTGGTCGTGCCGCAGGTCGAAATGGGGCAGGGCGTCTATACGACGCTGCCGCAGATCGTGGCCGATGAGCTCGGCGCGGATTGGCGGACAGTCGGGGTCGAGGCCGCACCGCGCAACCCGCTTTATGCCAATACGCTGTTTGTCGAGGAGTGGGAGAACGAAGCCGGGAGGCGCCTGCCAGACGGTTTGCTCGAGCGGTGGTCGTTGCCCGATGGGCTGATGGTAACGGGCGGATCGACGTCGGTCCGCGGGTTCGAGGATCGGCTGCGCGAGGCTGGTGCCGCGGCGCGGGCCTTGCTCTGTGTCGCGGCGGCGGCGCGGTGGGATGCCGACTGGCGCGCGTGCGACACCGCGTCCGGGTTCGTCACGCGCGGCAACGACCGGGTGCGCTTCGGTGAGGTCGCTGCTGCAGCTGCAGCAAGCACACTGCCGCGAGACATCGCCCGGCGGAGTGGCAGCGAAAATCGACTGGTGGGCAAATCCCTGCCGCGCCTCGATGCACCATCCAAGATCGACGGCAGCGCGCAATATGCCGCCGATATCCGCCTGCCCGACATGGTCTATGCCAGCATCGCACAGGGGCCGCTCGGCGACACGCGACTGAAATCGATAGACAGGGCGGCGGCAGATAAAATTGCTGGCGTGGTGGCCGTGGTCCAGACCGACGGATGGGTTGCCGCAGTTGCGACGAACTGGTGGACCGCGAACAAGGCGTTGATGGCGTTGCGCCCGACGTTTGAAACCAAGGGCGGTCTTGTCGATGACCGTCAGATCGAAAAGGCGCTCGACGCCGCTTTCGAGAATGGCGTGCGGGTGTCGAGCATCGGTGACGTCGGCGCGGCTTTTCGCGGTGCACAGATAGTGACGGCTGAATATCGCATCGGCCTCGCCCCCCATGCCGCGATCGAGCCGATGAGCGCGACGGCGATCATCGACCATGGCGAAATGCAGTTGTGGATCGGGACACAGGTTCCGGGGCTCGCGGCAAAGGCTGCTGCCCGGGCGATCGGCTTCGACGAGGCGAAAGTGATCGTCCATCCGATGCTGATCGGCGGGTCGTTCGGGCGGCGCTATGAGATAGAGATTGCGGCGCAGGTCGCCATCCTCGCCCGGAAGATGAAGCGTCCGGTGCAGCTTACATGGTCGCGGGCCGAGGATATGCGGCAGGACCGTTTCCGTCCCGCCGCCGCCGCTCGCATGGCCGCGCGCACGGTTCCCGGCGGACGGATCGACGCATGGTCGGCCAAAGTAGCGACGCCTGCCACGACATCCGAACTACAGGCCCGGACGCTGGACGGTCTGGGTGCCCATGTCGCGATGATTGCGCAATACGGTCGTTCGGTCCCGGCTTCGGTTGCGGGGGCGGTACCGCCTTACGCCATTCCCAACGTCGCCATCGATCATCATCCGGCCACCATTGGCGTTCCGACCGGCGACTGGCGGGGACGCGCGCATGGCCTCAGCGCGTTCTTCACCGAATGTTTCATCGACGAACTGGCGGCGTCACAGGGTATCGAGCCATTTTCGTATCGGATGGGGCTGCTCGGCGATAACCCGCGTCTGGCGCTGTGCCTGTCGAAGGCGGCGACGCTCGGCGGCTGGAACGGTGGCGGTCCCGGAACCGCGCAGGGACTCGCCTGCCATTCGATGGCGGGGTCGCACGTCGCGGTCATGGCCGAAGCGCGGATCGGCGACAATGGCCGTGTTTCGGTGGAACGGTTGGTCGCGGTCGTCGATTGCGGGCAGGTCATCAATCCCGACATCGTCCGCCAGCAGATCGCCGGTGGCCTGATCTTTGGGATGTCGGCGGCAACCGGCGCGCCAGTGCATGTCGGGCGGGGGCTCGCGGGTCCTGAAAGGCTAGGTGGGTTGCGTTTACCGAAGCTGGCCGATGCGCCGCATATCACCATCGAATTGCTCGTCAGCCCGCACCCCGCTGGCGGTGTGGGTGAGATTTCGGTGCCTCCGGTTGCACCCGCAATCGCCAATGCTTTGTTTGCAGCTTCAGGAAAGCGATATCGGACCCTCCCGTTGCTTGGCCCGGAAAGCGCTGCGTAATGGAGAAACCCGCCGATCATCCGCCAGTTGCGGCACCGCGCATCGGCGTTTTGCTCGTCAATCTCGGGACACCCGATGCCGCAACTCCGGGCGCGGTCAAAAGATACCTGCGCGAGTTCCTTTCGGACAAGCGCGTGGTCGAACTGCCGCCGATCCTGTGGCAGCCGATCCTGCGTGGCGTCGTTCTGAATACGCGACCGAAAAAATCGGCGCATGCTTATCGTCAGGTATGGACCGACGACGGATCGCCGCTGGACGCAATCACCCGCGCTCAGGCTCTGGCACTGGCAACCAGCTTTGGTCCTTATGTCACCGTCGATTATGCCATGCGTTATGGACAGCCGTCGATGGCGGACAAGCTCCACGCGCTGAAGGTGGTGGGGTGCGAACGCATCCTGATCGCGCCGCTCTATCCGCAATATTCGGGGGCGACGACGGGCACGGTCAACGACAAGGCGTTCGAAACTCTGGCGGCGATGCGCTGGCAACCGGCCATTCGCACGTTGCCGCCCTATCACGACGATCCAGCCTATATCGATGCGCTGAAAACGTCGATCGAGGCTTCGCTGGCCACGCTCGATTTCACGCCCGAGATCGTGTTGGCGAGTTTCCACTCGATGCCGCAGGCGACGCTGTTGAAGGGCGATCCCTATCATTGCCAGTGCCAGAAAACCGCGCGGCTGTTGGGGGAGGCGCTGGGACGCGATCTCGTCGTCAGTTTCCAGTCGAAGCTCGGACGGGCCAAGTGGCTGGAACCACCGACCGAAGCCACGCTTGCGCGCCTTGCTGTCGAAGGGGCTGCTTCGGTCGCTGTCGTCACGCCCGGGTTTTCGGCTGACAATCTCGAAACGCTCGAGGAAATTGCGATCCGGGGACGCGAGACGTTCCTTGCTGCGGGGGGCCGGCAATTCGCCTGCCTGCCATGTTTGAACGACAGTGCTCCCGGCATCGAAATGCTGCGAAAATTACTTGCACGTGAACTTGAAGGCTGGGCCTAGCCCTTCTAGTCTCCCTCCAAATCAGAACAAGGAGAGCAAGCCCATGCCACGCGTCGCGATTGTCACAGGGGGTACACGCGGAATAGGCGAGGCCATCAGTCTTGCCTTGCAAGAAACCGGTATCGTCGTTGCAGCAAATTATGGTGGCGACGACACCAAGGCAAAGGCATTTTCCGAAAATAGTGGCATCGCGGTCTATCGCTGGGATGTCGGCGATCATCAGGCTTGCATCGATGGATGCGCGAAGGTCGAGGCCGAACTTGGCCCGATCGATATCGTCGTCAATAATGCCGGTATCACGCGCGACGGAACGCTGGCGCGAATGACGTTCGACGACTGGAACGACGTGATGCGCGTCAATCTTGGCGGATGTTTCAACATGGCCAAGGCGACTTTCCCCGGCATGGTCGCACGCGAGTGGGGCAGGATCGTCAATATCGGTTCGATCAACGGACAGGCGGGCCAATATGGCCAGGTGAATTACGCCGCGGCTAAGTCGGGCATACACGGCTTCACCAAGGCACTCGCACAGGAAGGCGCGAAGAAGGGCGTCACCGTCAATGCCATCGCGCCGGGCTATATCGACACCGACATGGTTGCCGCGGTGCCCGCCGACGTGCTTGCAAAGATCGTCGCGAAAATACCGGTCGGACGTCTGGGTCAGGCACATGAGATCGCACGCGGCGTATCCTTCCTCGTTTCGGAGGACGGCGGGTTCGTTACCGGTTCGACGCTGTCGCTCAATGGTGGGCAGCACATGTACTAATGGCTGCGGGCGGCCAACAGGGGGCGGTCGCCTATCGATCGCCCGTCAAGCACTCGGTCACGATCGCGGGGCATGAAACCGCGATCACGCTCGAGCCCATCTTCTGGACCGCGCTTCGCGAGGCCGCTCAGGCACAGTCGCTCCCTCTGAATGCGCTGGTCGCCCGCATCGACGTCGAGCGGATTGCGACAGCCGACCCGCCGAACCTTGCCAGCGCGATCCGCCAGTGGCTGATGGCTGCGGCGCAAACGACCCGCGCGGCGATCGAAAGTCCAACTTCGCAACCGTGATGGCTGGCAAGGCCGCATAAACTTGCTAGAGCCACTTGTGTAATGGCCGAACCGGAAGACGAACCGCTGAGATTGCGCCTGACGCGCGAAGGTGGGGCCGCGCTCGGCTGGGGCCGGGGTGTATGGGCAACGCGCCTCGGCAAGCTGGTCGTGCTGGCCGTTGTGGCGCTGATCATCGTTTGGTTTTCTGTCTGGATGATCTTTGCGCGGGGCCTGCCGGACGCGCACCAGTTGCTTGCCTATCAGCCGCCGCTGCCGACCAACGTGCGCGGATACGATGGCACGCCCGTTCACAGCTATGCCCGCGAACGCCGTGTCCAGCTTGCGTTCGACGAATATCCAAAGCTTGTCATCGACGCGTTTATTTCGGCGGAGGACAAGACATTCTTCTCGCACGGCGGCGTCGACTACACCGGGGTTGCGGGCGCGATGGTCGACTATGTCAGCAAGATCGGCAGCGGTCGGCGCGCGCGGGGCGGTTCCACGATCACGCAGCAGGTCGCCAAGAATCTGCTCGTCGGCAATGAATATTCGATCGGTCGCAAGGTCAAGGAAGCGATTCTCGCCTATCGAATCGAAGGCGCGCTTTCGAAGAAGCAAATTCTTGAAATCTACCTCAACCAGATATTCCTCGGGCGAAATGCCTATGGCGTACAGTCGGCCTCGCGTGCCTATTTCGGCAAGGATGTCGCCGAACTGACATTGCCCGAAGCCGCCTATCTTGCGATCCTCCCCAAGGCACCGTCGAACTACGATCCCGATCACGCGACGGTCAAGGCAACCGACCGGCGCAACTATGTGCTGAAGGAAATGAACCGGAACGGCTATATTACCGACGCCCAATATAGCGTCGCGCGGGCTTCACCTCTGGGTGCGGTCAACAAGGTGGTGGCGCGCGAAACCGACGTTGGCGACTATTTCATGGAGGAGGTCCGCCGTTCGCTGATCGCCAAGTTCGGCGAGACGGCGAAGGATGGTCCCTATTCGGTTTATTCGGGTGGATTATGGGTGCGTTCTTCGCTCGATCCCGCGATGCAAACCCACGCACAGGAAGCTTTGCGCGACGGCCTGATCCGCTTCGATCGCGGCCATGGCTGGAGCGGGCCGTCCGGGCATATTGAAATGGACGATCAATGGCCGGGCAAGTTCGCCGCCGCCAACATCGGTATTTCGTACAAAGACTGGCGCACGGCGGTCGTGCTGGGCAAGGCCGATGGCGCTGCCCAGATCGGGTTTGCCGATGGCAGCTCGGGCGTGATGTCTGCTTCGTCGGCAGTGATGCCGCGGCATGGCACCGCGATCACTGCTTTCAGCGCCATGAAGCCCGGTGACATCATTGTGGTCGGTCCGGAAGGTAGCGACTGGGGTCTGCGTAACGTTCCCGAAGTTTCCGGCGGCATGATGGTGCAGAACCCGCACACGGGGCAGGTATTGGCGATGCAGGGCGGCTTCGATGCGCGGCTGGCCTCATTCAACCGCGCCACGCAGGCGCTCCGCCAGCCGGGGTCCAGCTTCAAGCCATTTGTCTATGCCGCCGCGCTGGATCACGGCATGACCCCCGCCTCGATCATCGTCGATGGACCGTTCTGCGTTTACCAGGGCGCGCACCTCGGCCAGAAATGTTTCCGCAATTTCAACAATGAGCGCGGGGCTGGACCACAGACGATGCGCTGGGGCGTCGAACAGTCGCGCAACCTGATGACGGTCAAGGCCGCGAGCCAGACCGGCATGGATAATGTCGTCAAGATGGCGGACGCTGTCGGTATCAGCGCGCCGGGCAAACCCTACCCAAAGGTTCTGGCGATCGCGCTCGGTGCCGGAGAGACGACCGTGATGCGGATGGTCAACGCTTATTCCATGCTCGCCAACAACGGTCGCGCCCTGAAGCCAACGCTGATCGACTTCGTTCAGGACCGCGATGGCAAGGTGATCTACCGCGCCGATGGACGGCCCTGCGACCGTTGCAACATGGCGAATTACGACGGCAAACCGATGCCGCGCCCGTCCGCCCGCGCCAGGCAGGTCATAGATCCGATGACCGCTTATCAGGTCGTTCATATTACAGAGGGCGTCATCCAGCGCGGCACCGCGACCGTGCTCCGCGCCCTGAACCGCCCGATTTTCGGCAAGACCGGCACGACATCGGGACCAACCAACGTCTGGTTCGTCGGTGGGTCGCAGGATCTCGTCGGTGGCATCTATATGGGCTTCGATACGCCGCGATCGATGGGCGGCTATGCGCAGGGGGGCCGGATCGCCGCGCCTGTGTTCCTGCAGTTCGCCCAGAACGCCATGAAGGACGCGCCGGTCGTGCCGTTCCGCGCGACGGCGGGTATCCGCATGGTGCGGATCGACCGCCGTTCGGGGAAGCGCGTCTATGGCGTATGGCCGAACCTCGACGATCCCAAGGCGGCTGTGATATGGGAAGCATTCAAGCCCGAAAGCGAGCCCCGCCGTTCGATCCGCAAGGACGAATTGCCACTGGCGGTGCACCCGAAGGCAGCGGCAAAGGCGGCCCCGACCAACCGCCCGGACAGCGATTTCTTGCAAAGGCAGGGCGGCATTTACTAGTCGCGCCTCCAGCTTCATTTTAAGGAACAGACCATGCGCGCCGAAGCGCAGGCTCATATCGATCAGATCAATGCCGCTCTAGAACTGCTGCGCCGCTTTCTCGACTGGGACCGCGCGCTGAAGCGGCTCGACGAACTGAATGCAAAGGTCGAGGATCAGGCGCTGTGGAACGACCCGAAGGCGGCGCAAGCGGTCATGCGCGAGCGTCGCCGTCTGGACGAGGCGATCGGCGCCACGCGCGCCATAAAGTCCGAGATGGACGACACTGTCGAATTGATGGAGATGGCCGAAGCCGAGGGCGACGTCTCGATGGTCGACGATGGCGTTGCGGGATTGGCCGCGCTCGCCGACCGGGCCGAGCGTGACAAGGTGCAGGCGCTGCTGGCGGGGGAAGCCGATGGCAACGACACCTATGTCGAGGTCAATGCGGGCGCTGGCGGGACCGAGAGCCAGGACTGGTGCGGGATGCTGACGCGCATGTACCAGCGCTGGGCCGAACGCCACGGCATGAAGGTCGAACTGATCGACAGCCATTCGGGTGAGCAGGCGGGGCTGAAATCCGCGACATTGATGCTGAAGGGCGAAAATGCCTATGGTTACGCCAAGACCGAAAGCGGCGTTCACCGGCTCGTCCGCATCAGCCCATATGATTCGGCAGCGCGGCGGCACACGAGTTTCGCCAGCGTCTGGGTCTATCCGGTGGTCGACGAAAACATCGACATCGAGATCGTCGACAGCGACCTGCGCATAGACACGTATCGCGCATCGGGAGCGGGTGGACAGCACATCAACACGACCGATTCCGCCGTCCGTATCACCCATATTCCGACCAACATCGTCGTCCAGTGCCAGAACCAGCGCTCGCAGCACAAGAACAAGGCCGAAGCCATGAACCAGCTTCGTGCGCGGCTTTATGAAGCCGAATTGCGCAAGCGTGAGTTGGAGGCAAATGCAACGGCAGCGAGCAAGACCGATATCGGCTGGGGCCACCAGATCCGTTCGTATGTGCTGCAGCCGTATCAAATGGTGAAAGATTTGCGGACCGGTGTGGTATCCACCGCTCCCGGCGACGTGCTCGATGGCGACCTCGACAAGTTCATGGCGGCGGCGTTATCCCAGCGTGTGACGGGCGAGACGATAGAAGTAGAGGACGTCGATTGAGCGCAAAAGCGCCTGCCTATTGGCCGGTTTTAAGGGGTGCCGGGCTCGCTTCCGTGGCTTTCGTCAGCGCCTGCCATGCGCAGCCGCAAAACCCCAACACGACCGATTTTCCGCCGGCCGATCGTCCCGTAGCCTCCATCGTGTCGCCGCGCTGGTCCGATGAAGACACCCGCGACCGCGCAGGCGAAGCAACCGAAGTCATGAACCGCGCGGGCGTGAAACCGGGGATGACCGTTGCCGATATCGGTGCAGGGGAGGGGTATTACACCGTCCGCCTCGCCGCGCGCGTTGGGCGCAAGGGCCGCGTTCTGGCGCAGGACATCGTTCCTAAAGTTCGCGATGCGCTGGCCGAACGCGTCACGCGCGAGCGGCTCGATGTGGTCAGCGTGAAATTGGGTTTGCCCGATAATCCCGAACTTCCCGAAGCCAGTTTCGATCGCGTCTTCCTGGTTCATATGTATCACGAAATCGGCAGCCCCTACGCCTTCCTGTGGCACCTGCGTCCTGCGTTGAAGGAGGGTGGCCGGGTGATCGTCGTCGATGCCAACCGCCCGACGAACCAGCATGGAACGCCGCCCAAGCTGCTCGATTGTGAGTTTGCCGCCGTTGGATATACCCGGGTGGACATGCAGGTGATGCCGTCGGCAGGCGGTTATCTCGCAGCCTATGAACCGCGCGGGCTGCGTCCCGAGGCAAAGGCGATCAAGCCCTGCGGAATCCGCTAGTCCAGCGGGTCGCCCTGGTATTTCAGTTCCAGATATTTCCCCTGCGTCGCCAGCTTCTGAAGATCGCCGCGCGCCAGTTGCTCGCTCATGCGCGACAGTTCGCTGTCCACCACGGTCAGTCCGTCGATCAACTGCTTGTCCGGAGCCATGCCATCGACGCCCTCGCGACGCAGCGCGACGGGTACGCGGCCATAGCCTTTCACCAGCTCGGGCAGTTCGTCGGCAATCAGGCGCCGAATCTCCGCCGCCGCGGGTTCGCGTTCATCCAGCGTCTGTAATTGCGGCGCGAGTGCCTCCAGCTTCAACCCGATCCCGTCGCTCAACCGCTGGGCGGGCGCCGGCAATAATGCGCGCTGGCTGGCGAGCCAGTTTTCAGTGCGCAACGGCAATTGCGCCAGCGCCGTCGTCGGCAGAGCCGCCGCGTCGGGCAACCGCTCCCCCGGCATCATCACGATGCCGACCGCTATCAGCATGAACAACAGTGCGGCAATCATCACCCCGGTCGTGCCCACGCCGGTAGGCATGACCAGCCCCGCGACGATCACGGCCAGCAGGATCGCCGCCGCCGCCCAGATGATCCGCATCGCCTTGCGTCCGGCCGAACGCCGCTGTGCCGCCCGCGCGCGCTGTTCCAGACGCGGCGCGGTGCCGTGACGACGGAGCGCTTCCTCGGCGCGCGCGATGACGTCGTTGGAATTCATACCGGCTCAAACGGGTTCGGCGTCGCACTGCTCCCGATCTGCCCCTGCGCCGCACCCTCGGTCCGTGCGATATAGCCGCGCGACTTCTCGACCTCCGAACCCAATGCATCGACGGTGGTCTTCATCGAGATCAACGCCTTGGCCTTGAACGTGTCGATGCTGTCCATCGTGTCATAGATATTCTGGAACGCGCGCTTCAGTGTCTCCAAGGGGATGGTCGATCCCGCCGCCTGTTCGTGGATCGCCGCCGTGTTCGCCTTCAACAGCGCCCCGGTCGAATCGATGATGTTGGCTGTCGTCGTGTTCAACGCGGTGATCTGTTCAAGAACGAGCCGCTGGTTGGTCATCGCCTGCGCCACCGTCACCGCAGTCCGCAGCGCCGAAACCGTCGTCGTGGAAGCACGATCGACACCCTTCACCAGTTCGACGTTGTTCTTCTTGACCAGATCGAGCGCCAGATACCCCTGCACCGTCACCGCCATCTGCGTCAGCAGGTCGGTCGAACGCTGGCGGACATAGAACAGCGCCGTCTCGCGGATGGCCTTTGCCTTGGCCGGATCGCTGTTTTCCAGATCGAAAGCCTTGGCTTCCAGCTTTGCATCCAGCGCCTTCGACACATGGATCATCTGTTCCAGCCGTCCCATCGCAGCCCAGAGCGACTGGCGCTCGACCGAGATGGCTGCATTGTCCTTCAGCAATTCGTCCTTGCCGCCCTGAAGCCGGGTCAGGATCGACGCGATATGGGACTGCGATGATTTATAACTGTCGAAATAATTCCGCATCTTGTTGCCGAAGGGCAGGATGCCGAACAATTTGCGCGGCGCGGTCAGGTCGCCGCGCGCGCCGGGGTCAAGGTCCTCGATCGTGCGGCGTAGCTCGGCAAGGTCGGTGCCGACGCCGCTCTCCTTGTCCATCGCGCGCACCGGGCGGTCGAGAAAGCGGTTCGACTGGCCCGCCGCATCGGCAATCTCACGGCGGCCCATGTCTGAAATCTGATCGACGCGCTTGCCGAATTCGGGTGAGTTCACATCCTGCGCGGCCAGCTCCTCGACGAAACTGTCGGCCTTGGCCTCCAACTGCGACTTTTGCGCATCTTCCAATGGCACCAGCCCACTCGCCTTTTCGGGCGCGACCACCGGCACCGGATCGGGCGCGGTCAAAACGAGGTCTGCGGTTTCGACAGTCTGGGTCGCCATCATCATCGCCTTTTGCAAATTCGCTGCCTAGATAAGCGGTGATGCGTGTATTATTCAAGTGATACAGCGTTGTCGCTATTTCGCGGCATTCTTTCGTCGTGTAACCCAGCCCTTGCGCGCGGCGGCCGATCGGCCCTCGTCCGAAGTCTTGTCGTTCGCCTTCCCACCCCGTGAAGACGACACATGTGTATCCTTTTTTCCGCGCCCTGACCCGGACTTGTTCCCTCCGCCACTTTCCTTGTTCACCGTCGCCCATGCCCGCGCCTCGGCAGTCTTTTTCGGGACGCCACGATCTTCGTAACCCTCCTCGATGTGTTCGGCCTTGCGCTTCTGCTTGTCGGTATAGGCGTCCTTCGATCCTTGGGGCATTTCGGCTCTCCTTGCTCTCAGGCGCGTAACGCTCAACCTCGCACCTTGTTGCCCCGGCTTGTTGCAGGGCGTCATTTCGGCTATGCGCGCCCCAAATCCCAGTTCGTTCACCCAGGATATTTCATGAGCCTACGTAATGTGGCCATCATCGCGCACGTCGATCATGGTAAGACAACTCTCGTCG
>JAQGKX010000058.1 GCA_028289885.1 Sphingomonadales bacterium | reverse complement strand
GACGAACACATCGCCTGCTTCGGCTGGGCCAGCCAGGAAGAGATGCACGACATCGCCGACATGGCGATCCGCATCAACGACTTCATGTGCGGCCTGTTCGCGGGCGTCGGCATCAAGCT
This sequence comes from Sphingomonadales bacterium, assembly GCA_028289885.1. Taxonomy (GTDB): domain Bacteria; phylum Pseudomonadota; class Alphaproteobacteria; order Sphingomonadales; family Sphingomonadaceae; genus Sphingomonas_O. Next base: position 12,946 of record JAQGKX010000058.1, on the reverse strand, counting down.
GGTCGATTTCAAACTCGAATTCGGCCGGTTGTGGGAAAACGAATACGCCCGCGTGATTCTTGCGGACGAGATCAGTCCCGACGGTTGCCGTTTGTGGGACATGGTCACCAACGAAAAGCTCGATAAGGACCGCTTTCGTCGCGACCTTGGCGGCGAAGTCGAGGCTTATCAGGAGGTCGCGCGTCGTCTCGGCCTGCTGCCAGAGGGCGCAGACAATGTCGTGCTCGACCTGGAAACACAGCGCAAAAAACGCGGGCGGTAATTGGCCGCCCCGCTAACCGTCATCGTCAACAAGGGCGGCGGGGCGGCGTCCCGCGCCGGTGATGCGCTGATCGATGAGGTCGAGGCAGCCTTCGCAGCAGCCGACCTGTACGTTGCCGTCGAGGCGGTCGCGGGCGAAGATATTGCCGCCAGAGTTGAAGCCGCCGCGAAAAACGGCGCGGTCGTCGTGGGGGGCGGTGACGGGACCCTCGGTTCGGCGGCTTCCATCGTATCGGATGCAGGCGCAACGCTGGGCATCCTCCCGCTCGGCACCCGCAATCACCTTGCGCGCGAACTCGGCATCCCGATGGACCTTCCCGGAGCGGCAAAAATAATCGCCGACGGCCACAAGCGCAAGATCGACCTGTCGAGCGTTAACGGTCACGTCTTCGTCAACAACGCCTCGATCGGCATGTACCCTGCCATGGTCCGCGCGCGCGACGACCTGCAGGACCGCCACGGCCTGCCGAAATGGATCGCCAATATTCCTGCGGGCTGGCGGACGCTCGGCAACCTCCGTCACCACCGCCTCCGGCTGACGATGGATGGAGCCGCAAAACCCATCCGCACGCCACTGCTGTTTGTCGGCAACAACGTCTATTCGCTCGACATCGGCAAGGTCGGCCAGCGCGACGCGCTTGACGACGGCAAGCTCTCGGTCTTCGCTGTATCCCCCAACAGCCGCGCCGGTCTGATCGGTTTCGGCCTGCGCGCGATGATCGGGAGAACGGATGCCGACAGCGATTTCGCCGCGCTGGGAGTATGCAAAACGATGGAATTGGCGTCCCATGCGCGAGCCATCGAAGTCGCGGTGGATGGCGAAATCATCCGGTTGGAGACACCGCTAAAGTTTGAGGTCCTTCAGGGGGCGCTCAAAGTGTTTGCTCCCTAGCTTGTCGGTGGGAAGAATTAGCCAGAAAGCCACTTTCCCGAGCGCAGACGAGGGACACGATCGAGTGCAGTCGAGAAACTTCGTCGCCTTCAAAAAGCCTCGACTGCGCTCGGCATAGTCCCTCGTCCGCGCTCGGGAAGGCAGGAAGCGACAAATGCGGAACCCCAATAAAAACCAAAAGACTTGCGGCGCCGTCCCGCAAAAGCCATAGGCTGGCGCCCATGAAAACACGCGTCTTCGTGACTCTCAAAACCGGCGTCCTCGACCCTCAGGGCAAGGCTATCCATCATGCGCTTGAAGGGCTCGGCTTCACCGGCGTCAACGATGTGCGTCAGGGCAAGCTGATCGAACTCGACCTTGCCGAGGGCACCAGCGATGCCGACATCGAGGCGATGTGCAACAAATTGCTCGCCAACACCGTGATCGAAAACTTCAGGATCGAGCCGATCTCCTCATGAAGTCGGCGGTCATCGTTTTTCCTGGATCGAACTGCGATCGCGACCTCGCGACAGCGCTGCGGGATATTACTGGCGAAGCACCGGCGATGGTGTGGCACGGCGACTCCGTCCTGCCCGAGGGACTCGACCTGATCGCGGTTCCGGGCGGGTTTTCCTATGGCGACTATCTCCGGTCGGGAGCCATGGCGGCACGATCGCCGGTAATGCGCGCTGTGGTGGACGCCGCCGGACAAGGTCGTGCTGTCCTCGGCGTTTGCAACGGGTTCCAGGTGTTGACGGAGGCGGGCCTCCTGCCCGGTGCCCTGATGCGCAACGCGGGTATCCGGTTCGTTTGCCGCGATGTCATGCTGACGGTGACCAATACGCAAACTGCGTTCACCAGCGGCTACAAAGTCGATGAGCGAATCACAGTCCCCGTCGCGCATCACGATGGTAATTATTTTGCCGATAACGAAACGCTCGACCGGCTCGAAGGCGACGGCCGCGTTGTGTTACGCTATGCCGAACCCGTCAATGGCTCCGCGCGCAACATCGCCGGGATCGTCAACGACGCGGGCAATGTGCTGGGTATGATGCCTCACCCCGAACGCGTCGTCGAACGCGCGCATGGCGGCACCGATGGCCGACGCATGTTCGAAGGGCTGATGGCCGCACTGGGCTGAGCGACTTCAGACGCGCGCGCGGAACGGTGTGAAGTTCGTGCCTTCATCGTAAACATCAACGCCCTCGCTCCGTTTCAGAAAGCCGACAACCGCATAAGTCACCGGGGTGAGCAGCACTTCCCACGCGACTTTCAGACCCCAGTTGGTGACCATCACCGTCAGCACCAGTCGGTGGCTCCAGCCCTCCGCGCCCCAGAACGCCAGCGGATAGAATATTAGGCTATCGACGCCTTGGCCAAACACCGTCGATCCGATCGTCCGGCTCCACAAGTGCTTGCCTTTGGTGGCGATTTTCATCTTGGCCATCACGAACGCGTTGACCAGTTCGCCCGCCCAGAATGCCGCGACCGATGCAAATACGATACGCGGCACCTGTCCGAACACCGCGTCATAGGCAGACTGATTGGTCCATCCGGGCGCGGGTGGCAGGCTGGTCACGACCCATGACATAAAGGCCATGAACAGCACCGCCGCAAATCCCGCCCAGACGCATCGCCGTGCGCGGGCATAGCCATAGACTTCGGTCAGCACGTCGCCGATCAGATAGGATAGCGGGAAAAACAATATCCCCGCGCCAAAGCTATACCCCCATAAAGTAGCGACCTTTCCCGCCCCGATTACGTTGGACAGCAACAGGATCGCGACAAAGGCGGCCATGACGAAATCGAACCAGCGAAACCCGTCGCGGCCCAGTGTTTCGGCGCTCACCACGGCTGGATTTCGGGCATCGTTCATAGCGGGTGGAGCCTAGAGCGTTTTGCCGCTATCGCAATCCCAACGCGCCCGTAGCTCAGTTGGATAGAGCACGAGACTTCTAATCTTGAGGCCACAGGTTCGAATCCTGTCGGGCGCACCAAATTCTGATAAAACCTATATTACTCAACACCATAGGTTTGAGGTCAAATCGAATAGGCAATCCACTCTTACACAGCCCTCTTACACCGGGTCGTGGGGCTTCGGAATGAGCCAGCACTTGATCCGCAGAGGGGCAACCTATTGGATTAGGTTGCGAATACCAAAAGGACTCGCGGTCCGGCTGGGTGTTGCTGAACTCAATCGATCTCTCAGAACTGTTCGGCCAATCGAGGGTCGGTACCGGTGCCTTCAAGCAACAGTTTGGTTTCGTGAAACAATGGTTATGCTGAGCCGTATGACAGCACCGACCCGAGCCGACCTTGAAACCGCCGCCCAGCTGTTTTTCGAAAAACTAGCAGCAGAGATTAACCAGCCCCGAGGGTTCGATTTCGATCATATCGACGAGGAAATCGCGCTCAACCTAGAAGAGACAGACCATCGGGTTCGGGACTTGGACCGGCAGCTCGCAGCGCAACAGTTTTACGGCACGGTCGATAAGCGAGCACAGGATCTTGTGTCAGAAGTCGGTGGCTCTTGGGATGATCTGCCTGCCAATGAAAGACTATTCGCATTGCAGCTCTCGGCGCGTGTGGAGCGCGAACAGCTCGAAGTTTTCCGCCATAGCTTGAAGCATCCTGCCAGCCGATATCAGCCCGTCGATCCTTTTTTGCGGCTCGCATCTTACGAGCAGTCGAGCGGCCATGCGCAACTTGCAAGAATGCCAGACACGCGAGGAGAGGGCACAACTCTGGGCGAAGCTGTTCGTGCATACTTGATCAAGAAAGAAGCCAAAAACTTAAGTCAGTCCAACGTCGATGAAGTAAACCGCGCTCTCGGCTGGTTGATGCAACGTTTATCAGCAACGCTGCCCATTCAAGAAGTTAGCAGAGAGCAGATGCGGAAATTCCGCTCGGACGTCGAAAGAATGGATGTCACTAAACGTGGTCAACGAGCATTGTTTGACGACCGGCTAACCGATACTGCCGCGCATCAGATTGCTTCTGTGACAGCACAAAAATACTGGAAATCTGTGCAATCGTTTTTCGCGTGGGCGAAGGCGGAACTAAGCATTGACGACCCGGCTGCGGGACTCGTCATAGAAACGAGGAAGGGTCAGACAAAGAAGACGCCTGAACCATTTACCCAAAGCGAACTTCTCAAGCTGCTACAAACTCCGCTGTATGCAGGATACAAAACTAGAAAGACGGTGACCTTGAGCGGAGAGTGTCATGTTCGTGATGGCCGTTGGTGGGCTGGCATGGTCTTGATGTTCACAGGAATGAGGGCGGGAGAATTAGCCCAACTCTTGTTTAAAGATTTCGATTTCGCTGCACCCATACCGCACATCAAAATTCGCAATGAGGACGAAGCCGGCAACGTTGTGAAATCTACGAAGAATGCCGCTTCAGTGAGAAACATGCCCATAGCCGCAGAACTCCTGCAGCTCGGGCTTGCCGAGTTCGTGTCGTCAAGAGGCAAATCAGCACCCAACGCACGGGTCTTTCGGGAATTCCACATCGGTGCAGGTGGAAGAACAGCCGATGGTATGAGCAAGTTCTGGGGGCCGTATCTTCGCAAATTTGATCTTTGGAAAACTGGAAGAGCGACACACGTCTGGCGGCATACACTGATCGCAACTCTGCGGGCGAATGGTGTAGTTCAGGAAGACATTGCTGCATTGGTCGGACATTCACAGGGAACAGTGACCGGTGGTTACGGCGGCGATTATCCGCTCGAACGAAAGTATGAGTCGCTGAAAAAATTGGACTTTGGTTTTGACGTCGTGGCCGCGGCGGGTGGGCCCTACATTAAGGCCAAGCATTCCTGAGAGATGGAGTTGCATAGCATTCAGACTTGTGGTTTACCTTTTGGAAGGGCGTAGCGACCGCGCTGTGCATCGATCCCGGAGTGGTGGTGCGAATTGGCGGTGAAGTTAACTTCCGGCAAGCCGACGGTTTATTCTCTAACAAGCCCCCCCGAGAAGCCGGACCCCGAACCACCTAAAGAGCTAATAGCCAAGGTTATGGAGTATGATGATCGGAAGATCCTCGTAACTGTCCCCTTCCCTGACTCGATTGAACTTATCACCGACGTATTCAATGACTTGCTAATGACACCCTATGCGACGGGGGGGTCAGCGAAATCGGTTTATAATGAGATCGATGCGGACCTGACGGGATGGGTCGCAGGCTACAAAACTGGAGAAACGGTTTTTACGCCTTCCCCCACCGTAAACAACACATCGACCAAGGCGAGATACTTTTTAGCCTACGATGCCATCCAGCCGCTGAACCGGGCAACGCTAACGCTCTTGCGCCGGCTGGGGCCAGATTATCCAATCTGGTCGGTTCGCCTCGAGTTCAGCGCCAGCAAAGCTGGCCCTGAAGGATTGATGAAGTTGCTTGCAGGGCTCGAGGAAGCTCTACCCCTCAATGTACCAGCATTGCTGGGATCCTTCTTGGTAAGTCGCGTGGACCCCGCGATTGATCTGATCGGAGCGAACCCACTCGACCTCATAGGCCATGTTCCAAAGCCGGGTAAGCGTTTGGTGTACGTAGGCTCGCACGGACGACCAGAAACCATATATCTGTATGATGCGAAGAAGCCATTAAAGTCTCCCCCCAAAAGTGTGACATATAACACGTTGGGCACACTGCGGTTGAAGCTCTACGAACGTCGCGATTATTTTCGCCAGCTGATGCTGCCGCCACCGTATGGTAACTCACCAGTGACCCGCGCAGAAATTGAAATGCGCTGGAAGAAAGGTCGTCCATACCTGCGGGACTTAGCGGAGATTAAAAACCTCCTGAAGGACAGGCGCGTCTCCTACGCCCCGGCCGTTCTGAAGACGGCAAACGCGAGCACTAAAAAGAACTGGATACTCTATTGTCTTGCAACTTTCGGGGGTGGTGCAGCCAAAGCTCAGGCGAAATGGCCGCTGAGCCTCGGATTGAAATTTCGAGCCTTGTACCGGGGGAGCGATGGAGATCTACTGAATGAGACGATGTGGTCCCGTTGGGAGAACGGCATTTCAATCACAGGCCTTGATAAGTGGATTAAGGTCGCAAAAGCTAACATCCTCAAGGACGAACTTGCCGCAGCCATCACGCAGTCGAGCTGAAGTTAACTTCACCAGCTTAGACTCGTGGAGAAGATCGTTGAAGGGGAAAAGTTACTAAGTTGGCTTGCCCAGCGCGCGCTGTGAGGGCGGTGCTTCTGCAAAAGGGGAAGGAGCAGTGGCCATGCCTTTGTGCATCTGCGCCAATCCGGTACCCCAATGAGACAAAGTGCGGGAAGCAGCATGGTACCTTGCGGCGGGAGCGGCTAGGCCTCACTTTGAAGGGGATCAATATGAATGCGAGAGAGCTCGGGCGCTTTTATACGCCTGCTTGGGCGGCTCAGGCCTTAGTTGATCGGGTGCCAACGACGCCTCGAAGTGTGCTCGATCTGTGTTGCGGCGGGGGAGCTCTCGCAATTGCTGCCGCTGGGCGCTGGAGCTTAGAGGAGCTTGTCACCGTTGACATTGATCCATCGATCATTGCCGGCGACTTTGCGCTACTGGCTTCTAGGGTTCAACACGTCCAAGCTGACGCTCTAGACATTAGTCTGCCCGCAAGATTATCGGCCCGCCGCTTTGATCTTGTCCTTTGCAACCCTCCCTTCGGCCGCAAGCGGGGCGGGACCGGAAACCTCGTTGTGGCCGCTGCCAACCTAGCGGAGGCGAGCGAATGGCCAGCCGCTGAGACGATTGGATTAGCTCAAGCGTTGAGGATGGCCCGGCCAGGCGGCACTGTAGCAGCTATAATGCCCGACTCGTTTGCAACCGGGCGTATGGCCAGCCGGTTCCGACAAAGCGTAGCAGCCTCCCACGGCCTTCTGTACATCGCCGAGCTGCCTACACGCACCTTCGCTAACACCGACGCGAAGGCTTATTTGGTCGTAATCAAAGTTGGCGGTTCAAGTGACGAGATTGTTTTGGAGCGCCTTGGGCAGAACGGTGTGGAAGCTACAGAAACTGTAGACGCCAAGAGTTGCGTTATGCGCATGGACCTCGGGAGCTGGCACGCCAAGTCGCTCCCGCAATCATCCGCATCGTTGTCGTCCCTAGGCGCAACAGTGTCGAGGGGACGTCTTAGCTCCGCCGCCGCTCGGGTTGGTGGGGCACCATCCTTTCATACCAGCGATTTCTCGACGTCGGAACACGGCACTGTAAAGTTGGGAGGTCGCTCTGATATGCCAGCCGCCACGTCGGCAACTGTTATTGCACGGCCTGGGGACATCTTGGTCGCGAGGGTAGATCGCCGGTTGGAGGAAAAGGTGGCTATAGTAAGTGAAGGGTCAGCAGAAATCACAGATTGCGTTTTCCGCGTCCGCAGCTCACCTGCCGACCGGGAGCGCATTTGGATTTCACTGCGTTCAGCTGAGGGGCGACTTAGGCTAGCGAGCGCGGCGCGCGGGGTAGGACCTCGTCACTTGGCCCTCGCGGATTTGATGGCAATGCAAGTTTGATCGTGTTGATCTAAAAATTGGAAGGGGAATTATGACTGAACCGGAGGCGCTTGATGATGGTGTAACATTCGAAGAACGCGCCGATCAGCTAACGGACGACGAGCTCCTTGTTGGGACAATTGTCGCCGACCACTTCGACGAGGTACAAGAGGCATTGTTCGCCAAAGGGCTCGTTTTGATTGTTGGCCCGAGAGGCTGTGGCAAAACTCACATGATGCGCTACGCGTCGTTGGTGTGCCGCGATCAGGATGATCGCCCCTTTGCGGCCTACGTGAGCTTCAACCGGTACCTTCGGCTCGAACCACTCCTCGGCGAGAGACCCGATGCCATCCGCCTTTTCCATACTTGGGTACTCGCTAGGGTACTCAATGCCGCACAAGAGATGCTGCAGGAAATTATGGGCGACCTCGCAGATGATCTAACAGCCCGGTTTATGCTAACCCAGTCGGATCTCGCGATCTTCGTGGATCACGTGGAGCGAGGAATAACGGCGACAGCGCGTGACGACGCCGTAGTTGAGGCGCTTACCATAAGCGGCGTTGCCGCAGCGTTGCGGGGGGCAGCAGCTTCGGCTGGAAGAAAACGGACCATTGTTTTGATGGACGACGCGGCGTTGACCCTAACGCCAGAATACCTTGTCGAATTTTTCGAAATCGTACGCGTCCTAAAAGCGTCGGACATTGCTCCTAAAGCATCGGTCTACCCTGGCACCACAGAGTACGGACCGCGGTTCCACGCCGACCATGAGGGGCGTCAGGTGGCTGTCTGGCTTTCGCCCATGGATGGTCAATATGCCACCATCATGGCCGAGATCGCACAAAGCAGATTTCCATCCTCGCGGACGATTGAGCCTGATGTAGACAAAGCCTTGATGTATGCGGCTTTTGGCGTGCCGAGAGCGTACTTAACACTGCTGAGAGCATTCATGTCTTCTGGGTCGGGATCGGAGCAGGCGAAGCTCAATAAAGTCGTGCAAGACCATCGCGATGCACGTTTGGCGGAGTACCGGTCGCTCGCCTTGAAGCTACCGACTCTGGCGACACTCGTCCGTGCCGGAGACTCCATGTTCGGTGCAATGGTCAACGCGTTAGGTGAGGCCAATCAGGTAGGATCTTCAACAATCAACCAGTTGATTGCTGTCGCCGCGCAAGATGTGACGCCGTTGGTAAAACGGATGATTAACCTGTTAGTGGAAGCCGGGCTGGTGAGGCAAGAGTCGGAAGTATCTCACGGTGAGGGACGACGCTACATTCGGTTAGCGCCGCACCTCGGAGCGTTGATTGCCACACGAAGTTTCGGCATGGGAAGCCGCGGTGGCGGTGCTCGGACCCTAGTTGCAGCCCTAGAGCTTCCGGTTGCGAAACATCCAGTCCGGCGCAGGCTGTCGAAACTTATCGATCATGCCACTGTCGCTGGCCTGAAGCTCGACCTTCCACCCTGCCAAGTCTGCAACGCTGAGCGCATGACGGATAGCCAACGCTTTTGCCAGCAATGCGGCTCTAAGCTGCTGGTGGCTTCTACCTACCGTAGGTGCATGTCGCTGCCCATTAGCAGTGTGCCGGGGATGTCTGACTGGATGCGTGAAAAGACGAAGGAAGCTGGTTTCGCCACGATTGGCGACTTGATGGCGGTTCAAGACCCGGGCACAGAATTGAGAAAAATCCGCTATGTCGGGATACTGCGCTCGACGAACGCACTCAGCCGCATCGACGGTTTCGTAGATGAGTTTCTATCGTGAACAGTGTTGATTACCAGTCGATCACGACCACGCAGGCTTTGCCTGAGTTCTCGACGCATTCCATGTTCGACCCCACGGCACTTCAACCAAGCGCCAGTCCGATTGACGCCTTCATCGCGGACACAAATGAGCTGAACTTGCTATATCTTCGTTATGCCGATCCGGCGCTGGGAAATATGCCGAGAAGCCTAAGTAGTATCGTACTACTCGGCTACATGTCGGCAGTGGAGAGCTTCTTAAGGGCAGTTGTACGCCGGATGGTATTGATAGACGACGTAGCTGCCAAAAAAGCTGAGCCGCTGACGCTACAGTTCGGGGCCGCGCTGCATCATGCAAGGGAGCTGATGCCGGAGGCCCTCCTTGAGGGGCATTCCTTCGCTGGACGCACAGGAGTCGAGGAAGTTTTCAAAACGGTCTTGGGCATCACCGGACTTTCCGGTGAAGTGAAACGCGCCCTCGACCGATATTCCCGTATCTGTGAGATACGACATTGTTGCGTACATCGTTTCGGCCGGCTCGGTAGCAGAAATGCAATCAAGCTAGGCTTGGGCGACCATTCCACACTGTTAGAGCATCCCTTTATGCCTACTGTGGACGATCTTCAGCTGATAGCCGACGTGCTGCGGACATTCGTAAAAACCTTGAATAATTTTCTGTTCGCAACCGCGTTAGATCGCACTGTCCTCAAGGGCGGTTTCACAGCTCCGAGCACGTCATTCGTCTGGGAGTGGGCTTGGCGCACGGACAAGCGCCGCTTCAACGCTTATTATCAAATCTTCGCCTCCAAGGCAGACTCTCCCCCGTCGGCCAACGCGAGGGAGGCTTATGACAGCTTCGTCTCGGGTTCAGGCCCCGGGGGCACGCGCTGGACTTAGGCACACAAGTCCTCTCGTGGTGACAAATACATTCGCCCTGTAAATCGATCCACTCTGCTATTTCTTACTTCCAAGTCGGTGCAATAGTACTACGGTTTACGCATAAACCACCCTTTACCCGTGAAGTTAACTGCACCAATGCTGATTTCCTATCTCCGAGTATCCACGCAGCGCCAAGGCGATAGCGGCTTAGGCATAGAGGCTCAGCGAGAAGCGGTCCGAAAATATGTCGATAGTGTCGGCGGCACCCTCGCGACCGAATTTGTCGAAGTCGAAAGCGGCAAGTCCACCACGCGCCCTGTTCTCGCCGCAGCCATGAGCCAATGTCGAAAGCAAAAAGCAACGCTGGTGATTGCCAAGCTCGACAGGTTAGCGCGGTCGGTGTCGTTTATATCGGCTTTGATGGAGACAAATGTCGAGTTTGTCGCTGCCGATATGCCAGCCGCAAACCGACTGATGTTACACATGATGGCAGCGTTCGCAGAATTTGAAAGAGAACAGATTTCGGTCAGAACCAAATCAGCCTTGGCCGCTGCGAAGGCGCGCGGCATCATCCTTGGAAAGAACGGCCATCGTCTGGCGGAGCAACATGTCGCGGCTGCCGAAGAATTTGCCGAATTTCTGCGAGAGCCAATCATCAGGTGTAAGAGGTCCGGCGCAGACACCTTGGCCAGCATAGCGCAGGGACTAAACATGGAAGGGTTGCTGACGAGGGAGGGTAAGCTATGGGGTCCAGCAAACGTGCAGCGAGTCCTCCGCAGACTGGATCTTTCAACATCATGCATGGGCCAAATCAGTGAAAAGTTCCCAAGGGGGACTGTTGCTCGTCAAAATGAGGAACCAGATCGTTTCGTCTCGACAAACTGATCGAGCTGTCCCATCATTGATGACTGATTAGGCGAAGAAAATTGTAGCAGCTTTTTGAGCACCGTCCGTGAAGTTAACTTCACCAGCGGACCTAGGCCGATTGCAGCTGAAGTTAACTTCACGGGATGGTCGATCATATGCCGGAGCAGATGATGCAGAAATCGCGGAGATCGGGCTAAGACCGTATGGTGCGGGTTCATTATTGCGGTAAGCGGACAGGTCCACCCGTGAAGTTAACTTCAGCAAAGTATCGGACCGGGGATAGGGGCAAAGCCGATAGCGCCCTGTTCGGCACGGAGCTCGCGATTGCCAAGAACCCGGCAGTAGCTGCCTGCAAGATACGGCTTGCAGCGGAGCTGAAGAAATAGCCGGGCGGATGGGGCCAACATGGATGTGCAACACGCCAGTTGAGAGATTTTTGGTGAAGGGACCCCGAACGTCGGCAAATGGTGGATGCACGAACCCGCTCGCGCGGGAGGGGCACATGAGGCCAGGTTGAGGTAGAGACCCGACCGCTGCGGCTCTGTTTGAGCGACTCCGGATGCGGGTAGATCATCGCGGCTCCTTTGACTGGAGGAGCTAACGATGAACAACCTTATATCCATTCTTTCGATCAGCCCGCTGCGTCAGCGGCTTATCGATGACATGACCATGCGCCACTTTTCGAGCGAGACGCAGCGCAACTATATCCGCGATGTCGGGCGGTTTGGAACGTGGCTGGGGCGCTCGCCCCATACTGCGACGGCAGAAGACGTCCGCCGGTTCCAGATCGAACAGCAAGAGATCGGGGTGCCGGTGCCGACGATGAACATGATCGTGTCGGCGCTGCGCTTCTTCTTCACGCACACGCTCGATCGGCCCGACCTCTCACGCAAGCTGGTCCGGACGGCCCATGCTCGCAAGATCCCCGTCGTGCTGACGCTTGAGGAGATGAAACGGCTGCTCAATGCCACGACCTGCCTCAAGCACCAGGCAGCGCTGTCGGTCGCCTATGGTGCGGGCTTGCGCGTTGCCGAGGTCTCGACCTTGAAGGTGAGCGATATCGACAGCGAGCGCATGGTATTGCGCATCGAGCGCGGCAAGGGCGGAAGATATCGCAACGCCATGCTGCCCGAAGGCCTGCTCGTGTTGCTTCGGGACTGGTGGCGCGCCGGACGGCAACTGGGCATCATGCACGCAGATGGCTGGCTCTTCCCGGGCCGGAACGCGATGGTGCCGCTCAGCACCCGGCAACTGTATCGCGTGGTCGTCGAAGCGGCCGAGGCAGCCGATATTGCAAAGCGGGTCGGACCCCACACGTTGCGCCACAGCTTCGCCACTCACCTGCTTGAGGACGGTGTCGATATCCGCGTGATCCAGGCACTGCTCGGCCATGCCAAGCTCAACACCACCGCATTTTATACGCAGGTGGCGACCAAGACGATGCGGGCGGTGGTCAGTCCGCTCGACAGGCTCGAGCTCACGGCCAGAGGAAGAGCACCTGATGGCTGAGGTCCGGTGGGCACCTCCATCGAGGTCGCCGACATCTTCCGCGTGGCAGGGCCCGGGTATCGCGCCGCCCATGCGGGACATCTGAGCCTTCACCAGCTCAAGATCATGTCGGCGGTCGAGCATTGCCGCACCGCTGCAATGGGCGGTCACGTCGAGGCCTGCGAGGACTGCGGCCATTGGCGGATCGCCTATAACAGTTGTCGCAACCGGCACTGTCCCAAGTGCCAGGGTGCGGCGGCGCGTATCTGGCTTGCCGCGCGCGAGGCCGACCTCCTCCCGGTCGGCTATTTCCACGTCGTCTTCACCCTGCCGGCCGAGATCGCCACCATTGCCCTGCA
>JAQGKX010000047.1 GCA_028289885.1 Sphingomonadales bacterium | reverse complement strand
GCTACAAGCGCGTCCAGCATCCTTCGGAAATGATCAACATCGGTGACACGGTGAAGGTCCAGATCGTTCGGATCAACAAGGACACGCAGCGTATCTCGCTCGGCATGAAGCAGCTCGAGAGCGATCCTTGGGAAGGTGCAGAAGCCAAGTATCCGATCGGCGCCAAGCTGACCGGACGCGTGACGAACATCACCGAATATGGCGCATTCGTCGAACTGGAAGCAGGCATCGAAGGCCTGGTCCACGTTTCGGAAATGAGCTGGACGAAGAAGAACGTCCATCCCGGCAAGATCGTTTCGACCAGCCAAGAAGTCGATGTTGTCGTCCTCGAAGTCGACAGCGAAAAGCGTCGCGTATCGTTGGGCCTCAAGCAGGCGATCTCGAACCCTTGGGAAGCATTCGCTGCCGACCATCCAGTGGGTTCGACCGTCGAAGGCGAAGTCAAGAATGCCACCGAATTCGGCCTGTTCATCGGCCTCGATGGCGACGTCGACGGCATGGTCCACATGTCCGACATCGCTTGGGGCATTTCGGGCGAAGACGCGCTCAACCTGCATCGCAAGGGTGAGACGGTTCAGGCCATCGTGCTCGACATCGATGCTGAAAAGGAGCGTATCTCGCTCGGCATGAAGCAGCTTGAAAAGGGTGCTCCGGCAGTCGGCAGCACGCAGGCTGCTTCGGGTCTGGACAAGAATGCGGTCATCACGGTTACTGTTCTGGAAGTGCGCGATGGCGGACTCGAAGTTCAGGCCGGCGACGATGGCGTAACGGGCTTCATCAAGCGCACCGACCTTGGTCGCGACCGCGACGAGCAGCGTCCGGAGCGTTTCCAGGCTGGCCAGAAGTTCGATGCGATGATCATCGGGTTCGACCGTTCGAAGAAGCCGAACTTCTCGGTCAAGGCCATGCAGATGGCTGAAGAGAAGCAGGCTGTTGCCCAATATGGTTCATCCGATTCGGGCGCGTCGTTGGGTGACATCCTCGGCGAAGCGCTGAAGGCTCGCGACGAGAAGAAGTAAGGTATATCGGTCCGGCCGTTGATTTCGCTCGCGAATTAACGGCCGGTTTCGATTGAGATTACCCGCGGCAGATGGTATTGACATAAATCAAGTGCGGCTAATAATCGGCTGCCGGAGATTGATCGTGATCCGTTCTGAACTTGTTGAATTGCTGTCAACCGAACATCCTGATCTCGCCGCGCGCGACGTTGAAAAGATCGTTTCGTGCTTTTTCGACGAGATTTCCGGGCAGCTTTCCAAGGGCGGGCGCGTCGAACTCCGCGGCTTTGGCGCTTTCTCCAGCCGCTCACGCACCGAACGCGTCGGTCGCAATCCACGCACCGGCGACGCCGTCGATATTGCGGCGAAGCGCGTTCCTTATTTCAAGCCTGGCAAGGAAATGCGCGGTCGTCTGAACGTCTGACGGCTTTTCTGCTGCGACGTCACCCAACGATTATCCCGCGTTCGCGGGCTGGATTTAAACCCCACGCGGCAACGCTTCTGGCCTTGGCGTTCCCCGAGGCTTGACCTATAGCCCCCCTTGGTAATGCGGGCGTGGCGGAATCGGTAGACGCAACGGACTTAGATTAAATTGAGTGCTCGCGTGGAAATGCGCGAAGTAGAACTGCTCAAATTCGGGGAACCCTGTAAAATGGCGATCCCGAGCCAAGGTCCGGCGCGAAAGCATCGGGCAAGGTGTAGAGACTAGACGGGCAGCACCTAAACTCCGGTTCGCCGGAACATGGTGAAGGGATAGTCCAGACCACGAACACGCGGTCCCGGGTTCGGGTGGCGAGTGGCGGTGAAAACCGAAGTGGGATGAAAATCCGTTGGGCTTTAGCCCGTGTGGGTTCGATTCCCACCGTCCGTACCAACCGAATCAGACCGGGGTGATGAACGCACAGTTCAGCGGCCCCCCTGCTCCAGTGCTGCAAAGGCCATTCGCCAATGGTCGGGCAACATAGTTGGCCGTCGAGTTTGCCGATCGACATAGACGTGGGTGAAGTAGCCTTCGGCCGCCGCGCTGTTGTCGCCCGATGCAAACACACCAAGCTGGAACGTGACGCTCGAATTGCCGACTTTTTCGACAGCCATGCCGATCTCGACGGTTTGCGGGAACGAGAGCGACTTCGCATATCGGCAACCGGTTTCCACGACGAGTCCGATGAGCTGGCCGCCGTCAGGATCAATCAGGCCCACGTCGATCAGCCACGCGTTCACGACGGTATCGAACCACGTATAGTAAACCGTATTGTTGACGTGACCGTAAGAGTCGTTGTCGAGAAAGCGCGTCGCGACAGGCGTCCAGTCAGCGTAGGAACCGCGGCTCCTCAACGGCTCGCGACTCACAACGCCTCCTCGTACAACCGCAGGGCGTCACGATACTCAATCAGGCACGGATTGTTCTTTAGCAGCCGGTCCTGCAACATCGCGTCCCAGGCCAGTTGAGGCAAATCCGCAGAGGTGACACCAACGTCACGCAACCTGCCGGGCAAGCCGCTCGCGCGCGCCATCGTATCGAGCGCTTCGATCAATCCAGCGGCACGGCCCTGCTCACCCTGCCCGCTCAGCGCCGGGTTCACGATATCGCCAAGCGCTGCATAGAGCGGCATCGCCGCAGACAAATTGTGCCGCAGCACATGCGGGAGCATCAGCACATTGGAAAGTCCGTGCGGCACGTGGAAAGTGCCTCCCAAAGGATAGGCGAGCGCATGGATACCGGCGACGGGCGCGTTGGCAAAGGCAACCCCGGCCAGATGCGATCCCAGCAGCATGGCACTACGGGCATGGAGGTCACCGGGCGCATCGCAAGCGTGCAGCAGATTGACCGAAAGCAGCTTCAGGGCCTGCACGGCGAGCATGTCGGAGATTGGGTTCTTCAGGTGCAGCGATGTAAATGCCTCGATCGCGTGGACCATGGCGTCCATGCCCGTAGCCGCCGTGACATGGCGCGGCAGGCCAATTGTCAGGGCAGGATCCAGCACCGCATATCGACCGATCAGCGCCGCCGCCGACACGCCGCGTTTTTCACCCCCGGCCAGTGTGATGATGGAGACCGGCGTTGCCTCGGACCCTGTTCCGGCAGTCGTGGGCACCAGGATCAGCGGTAAGGCAGTGCCCATCGCCCGGCCAACGCCCCAGATATCGTCCAAATCATCCCCCGAGCCGAGCAAATAGGCCGCGAGCTTGGCGACATCCATCGGACTACCCCCGCCGAAACCGACGACTGCTTCGACACCAGCTTCGCGTCCGCACGCCACCGCCCGTTCCAGCGTTTCGCGGGATGGATCGGCCTCGACAGCGTCGAACACGACGACATGCCGCCCATCCTGGCGCAACGCCTCGAGCGAACCGTCGGCGAGGCCAAGCGAGAGCAACTGCGCGTCCGTGACGAACAACGCCGGCCCCGAGACCAGCGCGCCGAGTTTCTCTGCGCTTCCGACTCCGGCAATAACCTGCGGCCCGTACAGAAACCGGAAGTCGCCGATAGGCACGTGTTCAGGCGTCACAGGCTCTCCAGCTTCTTGCGGGCCACGATCAGCCTACATCTGCTCCAACGCATTGGCACGCATCTCGTCTCAATCGAAGATTTTCAACAAGTAGAAACCCGAGCCGTGTATCGTACCCCGATGGCGTTCGAAACTTCAACCAGCGCTTTCGGCAACCGCAAACTGTGGCTGATCCTGCTTGTCGCCGTTTCCGCACTGCCGATGCTCGTCGTTTCGATACCGGGTGCCGCCGATTATCCCAGCCACCTTGCGCGGGTTTTCGTCTTTTCACAAATTGGCCATGGAACGGCGCTCGACGGCTATTTCACCGTGAACTGGCGCTGGATCGGCAATCTGGGGATCGACCTGCCCACCCTTTTGCTGACGCCCATGTTTGGGGTCGAAGGCGCAATGCGACTGGTCAGCGCCTTGATCGCGCCTCTCACCGTAGCGGGAATTTTCATGCTGTCGCGGTCGGTTCATGGCCGCGTCTCGGGTAGCGCGATGCTCGCCCTGCCCTTTGCCATCGCCCAACCATTTCTGTTCGGGTTCCTGAATTATTGCCTGTCCGTCGGTCTGGCGCTGATCGTCGCTGCCCTCTGGAACCATAACAGTCGGAATAATCCGCTGCGAATACTGTACTTTGCCATCGGCGCGACGATCGTGTGGACGGCGCACATCATGGGGTGGGCGGTGCTGCTCATTCTCGTCGCGGGTTCCGAACTGGCGTCGATGCGCAGCCTCCGCGACTTGGCGGTGCGGGCACTGCGCGCCTTGCCGCTGCTGGCTCCGGCGATACCGATGCTGTTCGGGCAGGCAGGCGGAGGCGGGCGGCTTTTCTGGTCCGATCCCCATATTCTGACGGCAAAGGCCATGAACTTCGTGACGGTGTTGAAAGGCCTGTCGATGCCGTTCGACCTTGGCATGACGGCAGTAATCGGCATCGGATCGCTGCTCGCCTTTCTCTGGGCGGGGGGTCGCAGGATCGAGCCGCGGGTCGGCACTGGTGCGGCCCTGTTGCTGCTAACAGCGCTGATCCTGCCGACGACCGTTATGGGAAGCTGGGGCGCGAACCTTCGCCTGACGCCGGTGGCGGTCATGGTCGCGGTCATGGCGATTAGTCCGGCAAAGTTACCGTCGCGCGAGCGGGCGCTAATCATGCTGGGGGCAAGCCTGTTCGTGTTGCGCGTCGGCTGGTCGGCGGTTCAATGGCGCGAAGCTGACCGGGTGCTGAAAGCGCGGTTGATGATATTGGACGCGGTTCCGGCAGGGGGTCGGATGGCCTTCGTGTCCGCCGGAAGCACGTGTCGGGCAAGCTGGGCGCTGACGCCGGACCGCAAGCTGGGCGCCTATGCCGTCGTGCGACGGAACAGCTTCACCAACACGCTGTTCCAGATATCGGGCTCCGATCTGATGATCATTCGCTCGCCCGCCGACCGTGCCATATGGTTCGATGGATCACAGGATGTGGCGGCGATATGCCCCGCTGGCCAGCTCGACCTGCGCGCCGTCCGCGACCGCATGAGCCGGATGGCGGCTGCAGGCTTCACCGGGATCTGGGTTGCCGGGATATCGCGGGACCGAATTCCAGTTCTGCCTAACTATCGTGTTGCCTATACCAGAGGGACCGACACATTGCTGCTCAGATGAAATTCGGGCCGTGAAGCGCAACGATGAAGATTGCGGCCATTGCCGCTCCGACGAGGATGCTACGGCGATCCTTTATGGCAAAGGCGACAGGATCGCCCTCGACTTCGCCGCGGCGCGCCATCATCCATATGCGGTTGATCCAGTACATCAGCGGCAAGCAGAGCAGCCAGAGCAGTTCGGGTGCCGCATAATGCGCCGCAGTCGTCGGGTCGTGAGCGAACAGCGCGAGTACCAGTATTGCGACCATGCCCGATGACACGCCCGACATCATGACAACGTCCAGGTCGCTGCCGACATATCCGCGCCCGCTGAGCAGGCGGTCCGGTTCGATCACGTCGCGCATCTCGATATAGCGTTTCAGATAAGCGAGGCTGAGAAACAGGAAGACCGAGAATAGCAGCAGCCAGAAACTGAGCTGCACACCGATCGCGACGCCGCCGATGAAGATGCGGATCGTGTAGAGCGAGGCGAGCACGACCGCGTCGCCGACCATGACGGCCTTTAACCGAAAGGAATAAGCCGTGGTGATCGCCATATAGGTGAGCAGCCAGACCGTCAGGTGCGAACCACCAACGAGCCACCCCCCGGCCAGCCCTATCCCCGCCAGCACCAGCGAAAGCGCAAGCGCGGTGGGGATCGCGAGGTCGCCATTGGCAAGCGGACGCTTCCACTTCGTCCGGTGCGCGCGGTCCGAATCGATGTCCAGCAGGTCGTTCACCAGATAGATCGACGACGCGATCAGCGACATCAGCACTGCGGCGGCGATTGCAGTGACCATCGTCTTCGGCTGGCTAAAATGCCCGGATGTAATCGCGGGCACGAGGACGAGTGCGTTCTTTGCCCATTGATGCGGACGCATCGCTTTCAGGACCGTGCGCAGGCCAGCAGGCGGCGGCGCGTTCAGCCGTTCGACACGCGAGTCGGGTGGGACGTGGCCGACCGAATAGGCGCGGTGCGCTTCGTTCCACAGGCAGATGTCGGCCCTGCTGTCTCCGATGTAATCGAACGACGCGTTCGGGCCAATGCGCTGCCGGATGGCGGCGAGTTTCGCTTTGCCCTTGATGTTCGCCCGACCGCGCGTGGCGATTACGGGTTCCGCCAGGTCGAGGTACCGGGCGATGCGCAGGATGTTGCGCCGGTGGCTCGCGCTGGCAAGAATGACGGGACGGTTTTCGGCGGTGGCACGCGCAATCAGATCAAGCACCTCCTGCCGGTAAGGAAGCGCCGAGGGATCGACCGGATCGCAACGTGCAGCCATCGTCTTGGCAAAGGCGCGTCCCCGGAAAAGCCAGAGGACCAGCATGAACAGGCTGCCGACACTCGATCGGGCGACACGGACAAAACTCTCCAAGGAGATATCGGCGCGAGTCAGAGTGCCATCGACATCGATGAACAGCGGTATCTTATCCGGCATGGCCGACAACCTTTCGGAGCCACGCCGCAAGCGGAATCGAGGCCATGACGATGAGCAGGGGTATGACGGGGTCGCGGTAGCGGGCGATGATATAAGCGGTGGCGTGGATCACCCAGAACCCCACTATTATCGCGGCGATGATCCATTTGTCGTCACGCGCGATGAGGCGCGACCGAAACGCCATGAGACCGGCAACGAGGATGACGAGATATTCCGCAACCTCGATCAGGCGGATCGACGCTGTCGCACGGGACGCGGCAAAATCGGCGGCGTCGGGGATATTGGGTTCCCAGAAATAGCCGAGCTTCAACAGCGCGAGTTCCCCTGCCCGCGCCGGGTTTGCGGCAATCCACTGGACGGCTGCGACTTGCAGGCGATCGGAATTGGCAACCTCGCCGAGACGCTCGCGGACAGCGTTCCAATCCTTGCCCAGCGGCGTGTCGGCGATGCTGACGAAGCGTCCGGTCGCGGCGGGATTATTGCCAATGTACAGGTTGAATGCGGCGTTTGTGGTCAGCACTGGCCGCCCGACCATCCGATCGGTTGCGTACAGCCATGGCCCGAGCGTCAAGAGCGCACCGAGCAGAAAGCACAAGCCCGAACGGAAAGCTGGCAGGACACGGCCCTCGCGTCGCCAGAGCAGGACAAGGGCAAGGCCGACGCCCGCGCATAGCAGCAGCGCCGAACCTCCGGTGACCAGCGCGGCGCCCCACAGTAAGCCAGCGACAAGCGCGACGAGCGTGCCGCCCCGCGCAACGCCGACAGCGCAGAGGGCCAGGGCAAGCAGCAGCGGCGTCGAAAGATTTTCCTTGGCAAGGACGGTCGCGTTCCAGATGCCCGGAAACCACAGCGCAAAAATTACCGCGGCGACGAGGCCTGCTTGGTGGTCATTCGATAATGCCAGAGCCAATCGATAGACCAGCAAGACGCTTATCGTCGTCAGCAACAGGTTGACCGCCAGCGCCACCGGCAGGGCGGCACCGAAGACCACGAAAAACGGCGCAAGGAACAGCGGATAGCCAGCGCTGTAGAAGACATGCTGGCCGAAATTATCGACGAGCTCGCCATGGGCGGCCATACCCTGCGCCATGGTAAAATATGAAAGCGCGTCGCTCTGCAACGGCTGCTTCAGGACCAGCGTCGCCACAAACCGCAAGACCATGGCGAGCACCACGATCACCGCCAATAGTGCCGGTCCCGGGCGCCTCATCCCAGCGATCTCAGGCCGAACGAGCGACGACGGCGCAGCCGATTGCGATCATCAACGTACCCGCAATGCGCATCATGCTGACGTTTTCATGGAGGAAGAATGCGCCCGCAAGCGTCGTCAGGATGAAGCCGATGCCAACGAATGGATAGGCCAGCGACAGCGGTGCCCGGCCAAGCACGAACAACCACAGGCACGCACCGACGCCATAAAGGCCAAGGCCGACGATCACCATCGGCGACTGGATCAGGCCGCCGACCTCGCCTCCAACCCCGGAAGACCGTGCTTGTGCAGCCGCGTTCGCACCGATTTTCAACGCAAGTTGGGCCAGCGCCGACAGGCTGACACTGGCAAGGATCAGTAAGAAAAGGCGCACCGTCACGGATTGGGTTCCAATGTTCTGAAACTTGCGATTAACGTGCGCGCTTCAAGATTGGGTTAAGGGATGTCGATCGTTCTGCTAATGCCTCGTAAAATGCCCGACAGACGATTTGCCCATATCGCCCTTTACGCGTCGCTGATGCTCGGCGGATGCGGGCAGCGTGGTCAGGACGATGTGCTGGTCGCGAGTGTGATCGGGTCAGCGCCCCGTGTGGGCGATCCCGATCGCGCACCGCTGACCGCCGCGGGTGCCGAACTGATGCGCGCGACGCGGCAGGGGCTGGTGGCCTTCGACAGCAATGGGCAGGTCGAGCCGGCTCTGGCGGAAAGCTGGACCTTCACGCGGGACGGGCTGAGCGCGATTTTTCGGATCAAGCGGCTGCGCTGGGCGAACGGCGGGGAAGTTACGGGTAGCCAAGTCGCTGCCAGCCTTAACCGGGCAATAGCAACGAACAGCCGTAACGCATTGAAACCATTGCTGACGTCGATCGAAACCGTGATCGGCATGACCGACCGTGTCGTTGAGATCAGGCTGAAGGTTCCGCGCCCCAATTTGCTCGAGCTATTGGCCCAACCCGAACTGGCGATCCGGCGGCACGGCTTCGGGACCGGGCCGTGGGCGATGTCGGACACGCTCGGCGGCGCGATGACACTGTCGCCGGTCAAGAATGACGACGACCCCGCGACAGACGAAATTATCCTGCCGCCTGTCGCCAGGGTCATCCTGCGGGGAGAGCGCGCCTCGGTTGCGACCGCTCGCTTCATGGCGCGGCGCGGCGGCTTTGTGATGGGTGGAACGCTCGGAGACTGGCCGATCGCTCAAGCAGCCGATCTGAAGTCGGGCGTGGTGCGTGTCGATCCGGCAGATGGCCTTTTCGGGCTGGCCGTAAGTCCTCGCGGACCGTTGCTGCAGGATGGCGGGATGCGCATCGCCTTATCCATGGCGATCGATCGCGACGTGCTGGTGGCCGGGTTTGGCGTGCCGCGCTGGCAGGCAATCGAACGCCTGCTACCCTCGCAGCTGGACAGCGCGCAGCCCCCCGCGTCGCCAATGTGGACGACGGTAACGATGGCGGGTCGCAGGACCGAAGCGCAACGGCGTGTGGCGGCATGGGTTGCGCTGCATGGACCGATTGCGCCGTTGAAGGTCGCGCTCCCGGATGGGCCGGGTATGAAAATCCTGTTCGCCCGGTTGACGGCAGACTGGCGTACCATCGGGGTGGACACGGTCCGCGTCGCCCATGATGCGCCCGATGCTGATCTGCGGCTGATCGACGAAGTGGCCCCCAATGCCAGTGCCAACTGGTATCTGACGCGAACGGGTTGCGATGCCGGGCTGGCCTGTGACGCGGCGGTGGATGCCGCGCTGAAGGCTTCGCGCGCCGCCCCCGATTTGGCCCACAGGTCGATCGAGATTGCCGCAGCCGACGCCGCAGCCGCCGAAAACGCCGCCTATATTCCGCTGTCGCGACCGGTGCGGTGGTCGCTGGTCGATCCCGGGCTGACCGGCTTTCACGAAAATAGTTTTGCTGTGCACCCGCTCGCCGAACTCAGGCCGGCTCGAAACTGACGAAAGGCAGCGGATTTGCAGCCCGTGCGTTGTCACACCATATCGGTCGCGTGGAGAAGAAAATGGCCAATGCAGGAATGCCCGATTTCGACGCGCTGACCCGGAAGATCGGGTTTGGCGGGACCGACCCTGCCGCAGTTCGCAAACGGATCGAGGCCATGGAGCGCCTGCTTGAAGGCCTGTTCGTGATCCCGGGCACCAAGCAGCGGTTCGGACTGGATTTTATCCTCGACCTGATCCCTGTCGGTGGTGACATCGTCGGCGCGATCATGGGCGGCTATATGGTCTGGGAAGCGCGCAATCTCGGGATGCCGAAACACGCCTACGCCCGCATGGCAGGCAATGTTGGCTTGAACTTTCTGCTGGGTGCCATTCCGTTTATCGGCGCGGTGCCTGACTTTTTCTTTCGGTCGAACACGCGCAACCTGAAGATCATCAAGAAATATCTCGACCGGCACCATCCGGGGACCGCGATTATCGAGGGTTGAACCTAATTACGCCGTCATCCTGAAACGAGTTCAGGATGACGGGTTTATAAAGCTGCCTCTCTTCCGCGCCAGATTTTGAGCGGCGTGGTCGCAATGGCGCCGCCATCCTGGGTGCAGCGCTCGTACCGCAAACGCGTGTCGAGGCAGAGCCAGATCTCGTCGAGCCAGCCTTCACGCGTCGTGGTCACGCGGACCGAGCCTGCATTGATCCCGCGATTGGCGGCGGCAAAGGCGGTGGCGAACGATCCGACGGTCAGACCGGACTGGCGAGACAGGCGGTTCATGTCGGGATAGCGGATGGCGGCATAAAGGCGCGTCGAACGGCGGAAATAATCGTCGGCGGTGCCGGGCATGCAGCTGCCGTGCTTGGCATATTCGTGCTGGAGAAGCTGGGCTGACGGCGTTGCACACAGATTGGCGCGGATTGTCGTCTCGGGCAGGATTGGTACCGCGCGGCAATATTGCGGCCAGTCCTTGCCAATACCGTCGGGCCAGAGACCGTGCAGCGTGAAGCCGAATTTGTTGCCCGCCCCGCATTGCATTGCGGACGTGTCGCGGGTGCCGTTTTCCTTGCAGAACTGCGGTGCCCAGCTGAGCGCGAGCGTATAGCTGCCGATGGGCAAGGCGCGGCGGGGGTTTCGCTGATCAGGCGTGTCGGCATGCGGGCGCGCGACGTCGGTGGGGATGACGCAAGCGACCGCCTGCGCATGGGCAGCAGCGGGTAGCGCGACGCTAAGCCAGCACGAAGTCCAGACCGATATCCGCCGCAGGAGCGCTTTGCGTGAGGCGTCCGACCGAGACATAAGTCACTCCTGTTGCTGCAATAGCGCGGATGGTGTCGAGGCGAACGCCGCCCGATGCTTCGGTCGGCACGCGGCTCGCGACGATCGCTACGGCCTCGCGAAGAGTGGCGGGGTCCATATTGTCGAGCAGCAAATGCGTTGCGCCCGCCTCCAGTGCTTCGGCGATCTGGTCAATCCGGTCCACCTCGACGATGACGCGCGCGATGCCCGCTGCGACGGCACGCCGCGTGGCCTCTCCCACCGATCCTGCGACTGCGACATGATTGTCCTTGATCATCGCGGCATCGTCGAGACGCATGCGGTGGTTGGTCGCGCCGCCCATTCGGGTCGCGTATTTCTCCAGGACGCGCAGGCCGGGAATGGTCTTGCGCGTGTCGAGCAGAATGCAGCCCGTGCCCTCGATCGCATCGACATAGGTGCGCGTCATCGTGGCGATGCCCGACAGATGCTGCACGGTATTCAGCGCAGAGCGTTCGGCGGTGAGGAGCGCGCGGGCATTGCCCGACAGGCGCATCAGGGCGGTACCGGCGGCGACCTGCGCACCCTCCCCCACAAGGATTTTAATTTCGACCTCTGGATCGAGCTTGCGGAACAGCGCCTCGGCCAGCCACAGTCCTGCCACGGTAATGGCGTCGCGGCTTTCCATGACTCCGGTAAAGCGCGCATCGGCGGGGATGACGGCCGCCGCAGTGATGTCACCGAAATCGCCAAGGTCCTCGGCCAGGGTGGCGAGAACAAAAGCGTCGAGATCGAACCGGTCTAGTTGCATCGGCGCGGCTTAGCGCGGAGAGTAGGGAACTCGCAATCCTGCCAATCGCTGTAATGATCATGTCGGCACTGCAACCAATCGAAAAAGCGCGGATTCGCGCCGCAATGGGTTCGGTCGCGATCACGGCGCTGGTCGGCTATGCCCTGCTGTCCGGGTTTGGCGTGGTGCGTCCGCCGACGATCGCGCGAGACCTTGAGGTGTTCAACCTCACTCCCGATGCGCCGCGCCCGCCAGTGCCGCCGCCCCCACCGCCCAAACACGCGCACCGGAACGGCGCTTCGGGAGCGCCAGCCCTGCGCGCGAAAGCAACCGAGATCGTCGCTCCACCACCGATCGTGCCAATCGTGATGCCGACGATTGCCGCAGCCAAGATCCCCGATGTCGGCGCGGCAACTTCGACAGGCGCATCATCGCACCCCGGTTCGGGGAACGGAGGTGGCGGGACCGGCAATGGTGACGGAGATGGCGACGGAGGCGATACACCGCCGTTGTTGCGCAGTGGCCGGATCAAGAATTCGGATTACCCCCGCGCGGCGTTCGATGCGAATGCGAGCGGCACAGTATCGGTTGAATATACAGTCACGACAAAAGGCCGCGCCACAAATTGCTCGGTTACGCGTTCATCGGGGAACGTCGATCTGGACCGGGCAACCTGCCGCCTGATCGAGGAGCGTTTCCGCTATGAGCCATCTCGCGATGCGCGCGGGAACGCGGTGGAATCAGCCATCGTGGAAAATCATAGCTGGACCGTTCACCGCGATGAACAGTCCAGCCAGAATTAGTTCTTAACTCAGCGGCAACGATCCTTGGCCGTGATCGTGCGGTCGATTGCGCGACCACCGAGAGCACCGGCGCCCGCACCCGCAAGCGTGCCAAGCAGACCACCACCGACCGCGTTGCCGAGTACGGCACCGCCGACGCCACCGGCGATGAGACCGGTCGTTCCGCTCGAATGGCGGCAACGCTTGGTGCGGTTGTAATAGCGACCGTCGCGACCGCGATAAACCTTTGCCTGACGGGCTTCGGCAACGCCATGACCCGGCATTACGACCGCCGCTGGAATGGACACAGCCAAGGCGGCGAGCGAAAGAATGATTGTACGCATGGTTATATCCCGTTTAAATTTATGACGGTTACGAAACGTACCGACCAGACCGAAGTTGCATTGCTTTCATAAATTGATCCTGAACGGAAAGGTCAAGCTGCGTTCAGATTGTCACTCGCCCAGATGCAGCGGTCGCCCGAGGTCGCCCTGCCCGACCGTAGCGCCCGCCATCTCGAGCATCCTGTCGAGCGACATTTTAGCCCGCAGCCGCAGCCCCTCTTCCATCTCGATACGCGGTTCAAGGTCGCGCAAGGCGATGTAAAGCTTTTCCAAAGTGTTCAGTGCCATGTACGGGCAGATGTTGCAGTTGCAATTCCCGTCCGCCCCCGGCGCGCCGATGAAATGCTTGTGCGGAAGCGCCAGTTCCATCTGGTGCATGATATGCGGTTCGGTCGCGACGATCAGCGTGTCGCCGGGCATCGACTTGGCATAATCGAGGATGCCGCTTGTCGATCCGACATAGTCTGCATGTTCGACGATATGCGCGGGACATTCGGGGTGCGCGGCAATCGGCGCGCCGGGGTTTTGCGCCTGAAGCTTCAGCAATTCAGTTTCGCTGAAGGCTTCATGGACGATGCAAACACCGGGCCAGAGCAGCATTTCGCGCCCGGTCTTGCGC
Source organism: Sphingomonadales bacterium (assembly GCA_028289885.1). Classification (GTDB taxonomy): domain Bacteria; phylum Pseudomonadota; class Alphaproteobacteria; order Sphingomonadales; family Sphingomonadaceae; genus Sphingomonas_O. Next base: position 11,527 of record JAQGKX010000047.1, on the reverse strand, counting down.
GCGAGATATCCGCCGAGATGCTTGTCGGGGCCGAAGATGATCTTCTGGTCCTTCGGGATTTGCGCAAGGATTTTTTCGGCGGACGAACTGGTGACGATGATGTCGGACAGCGCCTTCACCTCTGCCGAGCAGTTGATGTAGGTCAGCGCAATATGATCGGGATGCGCGGCACGGAACGCGGCAAAGGCGGCGGGCGGGCATGAGTCCTCGAGACTGCAACCAGCGTCCATGTCGGGAAGGATGACTATTTTTTCGGGCGACAGGATCTTGGCGGTTTCAGCCATGAAACGGACGCCGCAAAATGCGATGACATCGGCACTGGTCGCCTGCGCCTTGCGGCTGAGGTCGAGGCTGTCACCGACGAAATCGGCGAGATCCTGCAACTCGGGCCGCTGATAATAATGCGCGAGGATGACGGCGTTCTTCTCTTTGCGTAGGCGTTCGATCTCTGCGCGAAGATCAAGGCCAGCAAGGGTTCCGGTGATTGCGTTCATGTCTTGTCGTCGTCCCGTGGGTAGGTTTTCGAGATAGGGGCTGATCGAACTTTCGGAAACCCTTATCGCGCATCTTCCAACACACGGGCCAGGGTGCGGCTTTCGTCCCAGCGTTCCTTCGAGCGGTCGCCATCGGCGGGGAAATGCACGACGATATTCACGTCTCGAATCCCCGCAGCATTCAGCGGCGTGCGCAAAAGTTGAGCCAGCGCGACGCGGGCGTTGTCGCGGGCCTTGGCCATGTTTTCGGTCTTGTTAGCCGCCGCCTGTGCGACCTTGACGGCCTGCGTCGAAGTGGTCCGACCCATAGCGTCGAAAGCCGCGGCGGTAATGAAGATACCGCGGCGGCGGACCATCATCTTCGATTCATCGACATTGGCCGGGGCGACGGTGATCTCCGGAACGCGGATCGACAAGGTGCGGGATTTCGGGTTCCAGATGTAATTCTGTAGCGAAAGTCGCGACAGATCGACGAAATAATCGACCGAATAGGGAGCCTTCATCACCTGATCCGAATTGAGCAGGCCATAGCCGCGCGTGTCCTTCGCGGCGGCCTGGACTGTGCCCGACAAGGTGCCGACCTTCAGCGAGCTACCCTTTGCAAAGGTGGCAGTGACGACTTTGGACAGGACGAGCGGCGTGTCATCGGCGCGTTCGACGGTATATTTCTCGACGTATTTTTCATAACCGACATAGGCTGCGAAAGCCAAAAGCGCGACGATTGCAATGGCTAGAAGCTGCTTCAACGGTTGCTCAGGCAACGGCTTCGATCCGCCATGTGAGACCGTCGCGAACCGCTTTGCCACGGTTTTCCAGGTCGATGAGATGGGCAAGCACCGACCGCCCCGCTGCCGGATATAGTCCCTTGTCGATACCCGCGTACATGCGTGGGACCATGTCTTCGATTATGCCGATGCCGTCGCGAAGGTTACGAAGAATTTGGCCTTCACGCTGTTTGCGATGTCCGGCGAGGCCACGCGCAAAGCGCTGCGGGTTTGTCACGGGTTCGCCGTGTGCGGGATAATAAACCACGTCGGTGCGGGTCATGAGCTTGTCGAGGCTCGCCATATAATCCGCCATGTCGCCATCAGGCGGCGAGACGACGGTGGTCGACCAGCCCATGACGTGATCGCCGGTGAATAGCGCGCCTTCTTCGATCAGGGCGAAACAGAGGTGGTTGGAGGTGTGGCCGGGTGTCGCGACGGCCTCAAGCGTCCAGTCGCTGCCGGTCAGGCGTTCGCCTTCGGTAAGGACGCGGTCGGGGGCATAATCGGCGTCGAACGAAGCATCCGCGCGCGGGCCGCTGTCGTCGATCACAAGGGGCGCGCAGCCGATGATGGAAGCGGCGGTTGCAGCCGCGAGCGGTTTCGCGCCGGGGCTGTGGTCGCGGTGGGTGTGGGTGCAGACGATCGCGGTTATGCGCTCCCCGGCAGTCGCCTTCAATATGCCCGCGATATGGCGGGGGTCGGCTGGGCCGGGGTCGATGATCGCGACGTCGCCAGTGCCGACGATATAGGTTTGCGTGCCGGTGTAGGTGAATGGCGATGGATTGGGTGCGAGGACCCGGCGGACCAAGGGACTGAGAGTCTGCGCGATGTCGGGGGCCTGTGGTTCCATGGGGTGTATGTGGCGCCTGGGGGGCCGGGGTGCAATGTTGGCCCGTGGCTGGGACGAGATTCGCTCTCCCGACTTAAAACCGGAATGGCAGGATATGTCGGATTTCTTGACACATCGCCGGCAGGTTAATTCCCATTAGCTATCGTGTGACGCCGCAAAGCAGGGTTTATCGAAACTGGCACGGCAAGTGCATCTATGTCTGCGTCCCTACGACGGTGGTGTCCCCCACCGAATGAGTGACGGGTCGGTTCAGCTTCCCTGGTCTCGCGAACCGACCCGTCCTCGCCCGGACTTCCCAGTCTTCCCCGAATTTCAAGTCTTCAGGCAGTCTCGCTCTTGCCGAACAGCGTGTGCAGCTCGCCCGCTTCGTACATTTCCATCATGATATCGCTGCCGCCGACGAATTCGCCCTTCACGTAAAGCTGGGGGATGGTCGGCCAGTCGCTGAACTGCTTGATGCCCTGGCGGATGCCCTGATCCTGCAGGACATCGACGGTGCCGTAATCGACTTCGAGATGGTCGAGGATGGAGATCGCCTTGCTCGAAAAGCCGCACTGGGGGAACAGTGGCGTGCCTTTCATGAAAAGCAGGACTTCGTTTTCTTTCACGAGCGCGGCAATCCGCGCCTGGCTGTCGTCGGTCATATTACGATCCTTCAGGAATTGCTGTGGTCAGTTGAAGCGCGTGCAGGACACCGCCCATGCGGCCCCCGAGCGCGGAATATACCGCCTGATGTTGTTTGATACGCGGCAACCCGGCAAAACTCGCCGCCGTCACCCGCGCGGCATAGTGATCGCCGTCCCCCGCAAGGTCGGTGATCTCCACCGCAGCGTCGGGGATCGCGGCAACGATCATCGCTTCAATATCGGCAGCGGCCATCGGCATGTTATTCGGTGCTCATCAATTGGCGACGCGCCTCGACGGTCTTGGCCGTCAGGGCTTCGCGGATGGTGGCGTCATCGACTTCGACGCCTGCTGCCAGCATGTCGCCGAGCAGCTTGCGGACGACATCCTCGTCGCCTGCTTCCTCGAACTCGGCCTGCACGACGCTCGTCGCATAGGAACCGGTTTCCTCAGGCGTTAGCTTCATCAGTTCGGCGGCCCAAACGCCGAGCAGGCGGTTACGACGCGCAGTGATGCGGAATGCCATGTCCTCGTCGCGGGCGAACTTGGTTTCGAACGCGCGTTCGCGGTCGTCGAATGTGGTCATGGCGGCCCTCGTCGCAGTTTAATTCAGCATTAGAGATAGGCAGCGCCATGCGCGGGCGCAATGTCAGTCCGCAACCTTAACGACCAGTTTTCCGATTGCCTCGCGCCGCGCCATGCGGGCAATCGCCTCCCCACCCTGTTCGAAGGGCAGCACCGCGCTTACAACAGGCGCGATGTCGCCGCTTGCCCAAAGTCGGAACAGGCGGGTCATGTGTGCGGCGTGGGCGGCGGGATCGCGCGCCACGAACGCGCCCCAGAACACGCCACAGAGGTCGCAGCTTTTTAACAAGGTCAGGTTCAGCGGCAATCGAGGGATGCCCGCAGGGAAGCCTACGACGAGATAGCGTCCCTCCCAGGCGATCGATCGCAGCGCGGGCTCGCAATAATCGCCACCGACCGCATCGTAGATCACGTCGGCCCCGCCTTTGCCCAGAACGGCCTTGAACTGGTCGGCGAGTGCCTTTGACTGTTCCTTGTCGAAGGGCGCACGGCCATAAATAACCGTGTCATGCGCACCGGCCTTGCGGGCGGCGGCGGCTTTGTCTTCCGAGGAGACAGCGGCGACGACGCGGGCACCGAAGGCCCGGCCAAGCTCGACCGCAGCCAACCCGACGCCCCCTGCGGCACCAAGTACCAGCAGGGTTTCGCCTTCTTTCAGGCGACCGCGATCGACCAGAGCGTGGATCGAGGTGGCATAGGTCATCATGAACGCCGCGCCCTCTTCGAAGCTGCGGTCCTTCGGCAGTTTATGTGCAGACGTGACTGGTATTGCGATCTTTTCGACAAAGCCGCCATGTCCCGTGACGGCAATCACGCGGTCGCCTGTTGCAAAACCGCTGACGCCCTCGCCCAGGGCCTCGACCACGCCGGCAATCTCGGTTCCCGGCGCGAACGGGCGTGGGGGCTTCATCTGATATTTGTCTTCGATGATCAGGACATCGGGATAATTCACCGCGCAGGCTTTGACCGCGACGAGCAATTCGCCGGGACCGGCAACAGGGTCTGGAACCTCGCTCATCACGAGAGTTTCGGGGCCGCCGACCGTCACCGACAATAATGCTCTCACGGTTTAAGCCTTCCTGCGCATCCACGGTCGGGTGTCGCCTACAACATCTTCATATCTGGCGATATTATTGGACGATGCCAGCGTCAATCCAATCTCGTCGGTGCCATTCAGCAGGCATTGTTTGCGGAACGGGTCGATTTCGAATGAAAAGCGGTCCTGAAACTGGGTCGTGACCGACTGTTCGGCAAGGTCGATGTGAATGGGGTCGGTTCGCGCGACCTCCATCAGACGATCGACCGCGGCTTGCGGCAGGACGACGGTCAGGATGCCGTTCTTATAGGCGTTACCTGAAAAAATATCCGAGAACGACGGTGCGATAACAGCTTTCACACCCATGTCGTCCAGCGCCCATGCCGCATGTTCGCGGCTCGACCCGCAGCCGAAATTGTCGCCCGCGATGATCGTCGAAGCGCCCGCATATTCGGGGTCTTCGAACACATTGCCCTCCTCGGCCCGAACGGTCTCGAACGCGCCCCTTGCCAGCCCTGACCTCGTTACGGTTTTCAGCCATTTCGCGGGGATGATGACATCGGTGTCGACATTCTTGCGACCGAATGGATAGGCGCGGCCATCGATGGTCGTAACGGGTTCCATCAGGCGGCTCCTTCCATCAGTTCGCGAACGTCGGTGAGGTGCCCGGTAATCGCAGCGGCGGCGGCCATGGCGGGGGACAGCAGGTGCGTGCGGGCACCCGGTCCCTGACGTCCGACGAAGTTACGGTTGCTCGTCGACGCGCAGCGTTCGCCGGGGGGGACCTTATCGGGATTCATGCCGAGGCAGGCCGAGCAACCGGGCTCGCGCCATTCCAGCCCTGCGTCGATGAAGATGCGGTCGAGACCCTCGGCTTCGGCCTGAGCCTTCACCAGACCGGAGCCGGGTACCACGATCGCCCATTTGACACTGTCGGCCTTGTGGTGGCCCTTCAGGACGGCGGCGGCGGCGCGCAAGTCTTCGATGCGGCTGTTGGTGCAGCTGCCGATGAAGATGTTCTGCACGGTCACTTGCGACATCGGTGTGCCGGCGGTCAGGCCCATATAGGCGAGCGATTTCGCGGCGGCTTCCTGCTTGCCGGGATCGGCGAAACTCATCGGGTCGGGCACGATGCCGGTGATCGCGACGACGTCTTCGGGGCTGGTGCCCCATGTGACGTTGGGAACGATGTCGGCGGCGTCGAGATCGACGGTCCGGTCATAGGTTGCGCTCGCGTCGGTCGGCAACGTTTTCCAATAGGCGACCGCGGCGTCCCATTCGGCTCCCTGTGGGGCCATCGGTCGCCCTTTTAAATACTCGTAGGTTTTCTCGTCGGGGGCGATCAGACCCGAGCGCGCGCCGCCTTCGATCGCCATGTTGCTGACGGTCAGGCGCCCCTCGATGCTGAGATCGCGGATGACCGAGCCGGTGAATTCGATGACATAGCCGGTTCCGCCCGCCGCGCCGATCTTGCCGATAATGGCGAGCACGACGTCCTTGGCGCTGATGCCGAAGCCCAATTTGCCATCGACGCGGACTTCCATCGTTTTGGACGGCGAGAGTTGCAGCGTTTGGGTGGCGAGGACGTGTTCGACTTCGCTGGTACCGATACCGAATGCCAGTGCGCCAAGGGCTCCGTGGGCGGCGGTATGGCTGTCGCCGCAGACCAAGGTCGTGCCGGGCAGAGTGAAACCCTGCTCTGGCCCGACAACATGGACGATGCCCTGTGCGGCGGCGACGGCGTCGATGTACGGTACGCCGAATTCAGCGACGTTTGCTTCGAGCGCGGCGAGTTGAAGCGCACTTTCGGAATCGACGATGGGCAGGCGCTTGCCGTCCGCTCCGACGCGCGGAGTCGTTGGCAGATTGTGGTCTGGAACGGCGAGCGTCAGGTCGGGACGGCGCACAGGACGCCCGGCAAGCCGAAGCCCCTCGAACGCCTGCGGACTCGTCACTTCATGGACGAGGTGCCGGTCGACATAGATCAAACAAGTGCCATCGGGGCGGCGTTCGACGACGTGATCGTCCCAGATTTTTTCGTAGAGTGTGCGGGGTCTGCTTGCCATGCCGACCCGTTAGCGCGGTGTCGGGCGTTTTGCTAGACAACTAGGCCAGTCGCTGGGCGACAAAGCCCGGACCCTATGCAACAAAGCTCTGTGCCCACCCCGCGAACGAAATCCACGCGGGCGTCTGCATGATGGCAAGCCTGAACACCCACGATGCGATCAGGAACGAGCCGCCCCACAGAGTCGCGCGGTGGATGCGGCCCTGTGAGCGGATGTCCCATGCAATCAGGGCGGACAGCGAGATGCTGTACGTCAGCAGGATCACCACGGGAAATATAACCCATTCAGGCCTCGGCAGACGCCCCATTGCGGGCATCAGCATGCCGATAGTTGCGATGAGCATCAGGCGCTTATGGGTCTGGGGAACGCGGCGATTGTACAGGCCCGCCGCGATCAATGTCGCAAAGACCGGAACGTCGATGAGGGGAATTGCTAGCCAGACAAGCGGTGCAAACCCGGGCGGTCCAGAATGACGCGCGACCCCGTTGAGCGCAGCCAATGCGCCGACGATCGGCATGGCCACCGCGAGGCCGAAGCCGATAATGCCCAGCCTCTTGTGCAATTCGCGCTGGCCCGCCGAGATCAGGCTTACCTGCGTCGCGAAAAGCAGCACCCATGACGTGAACAACAGGCCATGGAGCAGCACCAATGGTGTGATCGGAAGCATTGGCGCACGGGCTGCCATGATCCCGCGCATGTAAAAGCTCGGTGCGAAACCGGCGAAGACCACGAGAAGTATGGCTCCGGCCATGCCGAGATAAAACCAGCGTTCGGCAGTCAGCGGGCGTTGGGCAAAAATGGTCGCCATCAAGTTTCTCCGGAAAGATTTGACGCGACCCGCCGACTTTCGCCGACCTGCACTTACTAGCCTGTTTTTAAGGCTTTGGCGATACCGCACGTGTCAATGCGCCGTGTATGAACGCGACACTATCAGCCAACACGGGAGCCTTGCCCCGGAACGGAAGGGACAGCGCCATCACGACGTTTTCGTGGGTCAGCCCTTCGTAGTTGCGCAATACGACCGGCGCGCCGACTTTCTTGAGCGCCGCCGTCAAGTTGATGGCGTTGCGCGGGCGGACCTGCGTGTCTTTACTGGCGGTGACGAGCAGCATCGGCGGAGCGTCGGCACGGACGAACTGGATCGGTTGCGTTTCCATCGGGCGCGGCCATTGGCTGAGTGCCTCGATCGCGCGACCGGTGAAGGGGTAGAAATCATAGGGGCCGCACAGGCCGACGGCCGCCTTGATGATATTCGGATCGACGCCTTCGGCTTTCAGCCAGCGCGTGTCGAGGGTGAGCATCGCCACGGTATAAGCCCCCGCCGAGTGACCTGCGATCGAGATTTTTCCGGGGTCGCCGCCGTATCGGGCGACGTTGTCGCGTGTCCATCTGACGGCTTCTGCGCCATCCTGGATCATCGCAGGGAAGTGGATCGTCGGAACCTTACGATAGTCGGGAACGACGACGACAAAGCCCTGCGATGCAAAGGCCCGAGCCGCAAAACCATAGTCCTGCCGCGTGCCATTCACCCAGCCGCCACCGTACCAGAAGATGACGACCGGACGCGGGGTAGTTACGTTACCGAGGGGCCGCCAGACGTCGAGCGTTTGGCCATGCGTACCGAAGGCGATGGCCGCGCCGATGCGCCCCGCCCCCGACGATCCGTAGCCACGGTCGAGCGCGTTCAGCATGCCCGGCGGGGAGCAGGCGGAGGCCATTGAGGCAGCCGCCAGCACAACCAGCCGGGGTAGTTTCACCGGGTGAACTTCGCCGTGGTTTTTGCAGCGACTTCTTCAGCGGTCACGCCCGGCGCCATTTCGACCAGCGCGAACGGGCTGTCATGATCGGGGCGCGCGAACACCGCGATATCGGTGATGATCATGTCCACCACGTTCTTGCCGGTCAGTGGCAATGTGCATGCAGGGATGAACTTCGCGCTGCCGTCCTTGGCATTATGCTCCATCACGACGATGATCTTTTTGACGCCGGCGACAAGGTCCATCGCGCCGCCCATGCCCTTGATCATCTTGCCGGGGATCATCCAGTTGGCGATGTCGCCGTTCTCGGCCACTTCCATCGCGCCGAGCACGGTCAGGTCGATGTGCCCGCCCCGAATCATCGCAAAGCTGTCCGACGAGCTGAAATAGGATGACGACGGCAGTTCGCTGATCGTCTGCTTGCCCGCATTTATCAGATCGGCATCGACATCCTCGTCATAGGGGAACGGCCCGATGCCGAGCATCCCGTTTTCGGACTGAAGCGTGACTTCGACGCCCGCTGGGATGTGATTGGCAACCAGCGTCGGAATACCGATGCCGAGATTGACGTAGTATCCGTCCTTCAGTTCGCGGGCAGCGCGGGCGGCCATTTCGTCGCGGGTCCACGCCATTATACAGCTTCCCTTTCGCGGACGGTTCGGAACTCGATGCGCTTTTCATACGGTGCGCCGCAGATGATGCGTTTGATGTAGATGCCGGGGACGTGGATGGCGTCCGGGTCGAGGCTGCCGACGGGGACGATTTCCTCGACTTCCGCGACGGTGTGGTGGCTGGCGGTGGCCATCGGCTGATTGAAGTTGCGGGCGGTCTTGCGGAAGATGAGGTTACCCGATTCATCGGCTTTCCAGCCCTTGATGATCGAGAGGTCGGCGACGATACCGCGTTCCAAAATATAATCCTCGCCGTCGAAGGTCTTCACTTCCTTGCCCTCTGCAACGAGCGTTCCGACGCCGGTCTTCGTGTAGAAGCCGGGAATGCCCGCGCCCCCTGCCCGGCAGCGTTCCGCGAGGGTGCCTTGTGGACAGAATTCGACCTCCAGCTCGCCGCTGAGATACTGGCGTTCGAATTCCTTATTCTCGCCCACATAGGAGGAGATCATTTTCTTGACCTGACGTGAGCGGAGCAACTTGCCGAGACCGACACCGTCGATCCCCGCATTGTTCGATGCAATGGTAAGGTCTTTCACTCCGGATGCCTCGAGTGCGTCGATCAGGCGTTCGGGCATGCCGGACAGGCCGAAACCGCCGCAGCAGATCAGCATGCCGTCGTGGAGAAGTCCTTCGAGCGCCGATGTCGCGTCGGGGAATATCTTTTTCATTGAGCGCCGGTCCTCCTGTTGGAACGCGCTTAAACGCTGGTCATAGTGGCGGCAATCCTCAACCGGCTTAGTACCCAACAGAACGCGCCATTTCATCGCGGGGGAGCACTAACACAGGGCATATAGAAAAAAAGCCGCCCCGGTTTCCCGGGACGGCCTGTCATCCAATCGACAAGCAGCTTAGATCTTGTCGTTGAAAGCGCCCTTCACGGCACCGACGCCTTTTTGCAGGTCGCCCTTGGCTTCCTGCGCGTCGCCTTCCGCAATCATCTCTTCATTGTCGGTCGCATCGCCCAGCGCGCGCTTGGTTTTGCCAGCGAGTTCGTTGGCGTGGCCTTTAACCTTGTCGGTAAATTCACCCATCGAAAATCTCCTCTGCAGTTGTTAGTTGCTCCGCAGATTATAACGACGGTGGACCGATCGGGTTCCCTATATAAGTCCCGCCAGCGGAGACGACGGATCGGCATAACGCCGCTTTCCCATACGACCCGCAAGATAGGCCAGGCGCCCCGCCTGCGTTGCAGCTTTCATCGCGGCAGCCATCATCACCGGATTTTTCGCCTCGGCAATCGCGGTGTTCATCAGAACGCCGTCGCAGCCAAGTTCCATTGCGACCGCAGCGTCCGAAGCCGTTCCCACGCCCGCATCGACCAGCACGGGCACGGTCGCGCCCTCGACGATCAGGCGGATCATCACCTGGTTCTGCAGCCCAAGGCCCGAACCGATCGGCGCACCGAGCGGCATGATCGCGACCGCCCCCGCATTCTCCAGTCGCTTCGCCATGATCGGGTCGTCCGAACAATAAACCATTGGCAAAAAGCCCTCTTTGACGAGGACTTCGGTCGCCCGCAGCGTTTCCACCATGTCGGGATAGAGCGTCTTCGCTTCGCCGAGCACTTCGAGTTTGACGAGGTCCCAGCCACCCGCCTCGCGCGCCAGCCTTAGCGTGCGGACCGCGTCGTCGGCGGTGAAGCACCCGGCTGTGTTGGGGAGGTAAGTAATCTTCTTCGGGTCGATGAAATCGGTCAGCATCGGCGCGTTGCGGTCGGAGATATTCACCCGCCTCACTGCAACCGTGACGATCTCGGCCCCCGAAGCGGCGACGGCAGCGGCGTTCTGCGCATAATCCTTATATTTCCCGGTGCCGATGATCAGTCGCGATTTGAACGTACGGCCCGCAACCGTCCAGTTGTCTGCGGGTTCGCCATCTCCGCCGCCGACGAAGTGCACGATTTCGATTTCATCACCATCCTCGACCTTCACATCGGCCAGCGTCGAGCGCGGTACGATCTCTACATTGCGCTCGACCGCAACCCTTGCCGGATCGAGGCCAAGCTCGTTCGCGAGGTCTGCAAAACTAATCCCTGCATTGACCCGCCGGTGTTCGCCATTCACGCGGATACTGATCGTGCCGTCTGCGGTCATTGCCTGCCTTTGCGTGTGTCGGATGACACGCATATAGGGGGGCGTTCCTGCTCGCGACAACTGGAAGGCCAACACCTTGCCAACGATTTTCGTTCTGAACGGCCCGAATTTGAACCTGCTCGGCACGCGCGAGCCCGAGATTTACGGTTCGGATACGCTCGATGACATTGCCGGGATGCTGGACAAGCGCGCGCGGGGGCTGGGGCTGGAACTCGATTTTCGCCAGTCCAATCATGAAGGGCATCTGGTGGACTGGCTGCATGAGGCTTCGACCGAGGGCGCCAAGGCGGTCTTGCTGAATGCCGGGGCACTGACCCACACGTCGATTGCGCTGCACGATGCGATAAAGAGCATCAAGGTGCCTGTTATCGAGGTCCACCTTTCCAACCCGCACACGCGCGAATCTTTCCGTCACAAAAGCTATGTCGGCATGGCTGCAAAGGGCAGTATCGCGGGGTTTGGCGCTCAATCTTATCTGCTAGCGCTGGACGCGGCGGCCAAGCTCTGACATTTGGCACCAAAATTAACAAAGGGGTCACCATGACCGATACACCCAGCGCGATGCAGATCGATGCCGCGCTCGT
>JAQGKX010000193.1 GCA_028289885.1 Sphingomonadales bacterium | reverse complement strand
GGCGACAGATAGCCAAAGCTCGTCATGAATTCGATGAACTGCTCCTTGTCGGCAGGGGTCATCTGGCTATCGAGCGCGCCTTGCCGCGACAGCTTGGCGAGGATCTCGGACGTGTAGCCGAGTGCGTCGGCTGCCACCTGGCCCTTGCGGATCGGCTTGCCTGCGAGTGGTCCCTTGCCCTTCTCCATGTAGAGAAAACTGTTGTCGTTGTCGTTGTTGAACAGTTCGAGCGGCACGTTGAACAGCTTGGTGTAATGCAGCGTCGAATGGTGGTGATAGGGAATCCGCCACGGCCCGATATTGATATACTGGCCTTCGTCAAAGTTGCAGGTCTGGGGTGCGCCGCCGAGTTCGGTGAGCTGGAAACCCTTGCGCGCGGTCTGCGCACGGCCACCGGGGAACGAACGTGCCTCGATCACGGTAACTTCATAGCCCGCCTTGGTCAGTTCATAGGCCGACGAAAGCCCCGCGTTTCCGGCCCCAAGGACGATCACCTTTTTTTTCTTCGGCGTGCCGGTCAGCGACGGCGGGGTGGCCATTGCCGATCCGATGCCAAAGCCCAACGCGTCCATGCCGGCGAGCAACATTGCCGTGCCGCCCATCTTTGCCAGCTTTTCGAGAAACATGCGCCGGGTCTGGCCGCCCATGGCCATGCCCATTTCCTGATTGCCCATCGAACACCTCATTTCGGACTTAGCCGAATTATCTGTTTACGCGAAAAGGCCGGGAGCGAACAGCGTCGCTCCCGGATGTTGAAAATCAGAACTTGAAGTTGGCACGAACGTAATAATAGCCGCCGTTGATGCCGTAGGGTGAGAAGTTCGGATATTTGTCGGTGGAGTAACCGCGCTCGCCAGCAGCCAACTCTGCGGCACGAATGGACTCGGTGGAACGCTTGGTCGGATATTTGTTGAACAGATTGTTTGCGCCGATCGAAATCCTGACCGGCTCCATGATCTGATACCCGATTTCCAGGTCGGTTATGAAGCTACTCTTAACCGGCACCTTGAGCAGATTACCGGCTACGGAAGTGCCGGAAACAGTCGTACGAGCCGTTTCGAAAGCATAGACTTCCGAGTAATAGCTTTCACGAAAGTTCAGGGTGAACTTATCCCATGCCCAAAGAGCGTTCATCGTCGCGCGGAACTTCGGCGTGCTATGTTCGAGTTCGACGACGCTGCTGGTACTGATCAGCGCAGTCAGGCCCGGATTGATCGTGCTCGAATATAATGCCGAGGGCAACGGATTGATCTTCAGCACCTTGTTGGCGTTGTAATTTCCGGTCAACGTTAGATCGAGCTTACCCATATTGCCCAGATCGGCGTTGTAGTTGGCCATCACATCGACGCCACGGGTCCGCATCTTTACGCCGTTTACGAAGCTCTGGACGGTAACACTGCCGTCCGTAGCCCGGGTAATGCCATCGGGGAGGAACTGCACATAGCTTGGAATCGCATTGACCGTCGAGCTTCCGCCAAGCGCCGCGTTGATGGCGTTGAGGACCGCTGTCTGATTGTTGATCGCATATTTGTCGGCATCAAAGGGAAGGCATGCTGCGGCGTTGCTTCCGGCATAGCCTGCAGGACAGCGATTGCCCGTAAAACCCGCGAACGTCGACGATGTCATGATACGATCGCGAATGGTGATCTGATAGGCATCGACCGTGATCGTGAAGTTCGGCGCGGGATTGAACACGACACCCAGGCTGAAGTTGGTCGATTTTTCAGGCTTCAAGCCACCAAAGCCAAGCGCCCCGGCAGCAGCCGAGGAAGGAGGCAACACGCCGCCGACCGAACTTGGCCCGACGTTGATGCCCGAATAACCGCCCTCGGCAAGGGTCGGTGCGCGGAAGCCAGTGCTTACGGTGCCGCGCAGTGCAAGGGCTTCGGTAAAGTCATAACGCGTGGTCAGCTTGAACACCGTCGTACCACCGAAATCGCTGTAATGTTCGTGGCGCACGGCACCATCGACGAGCCACTGCTCGACCGGCTTCACGCTGACGTCAAGATATTGCGAGAAGTTATTGCGCTTATAGGTGCCGGCATCGTTCGGGCTGTATCCGAAGAAGGATTGAGCCCCGCCGCCATAATAGGACGCCGGGTCGCCAGCCTTTATGCCAAAGGTTTCATGACGATATTCGAGACCGGCTGCGACGGTAACCGGAGAAGAAAAGCCGACTTCGAACTCATGCGTCAGGTCGAGGGTATTGCTCCACTGGGTGTTGAAGAAATCGCCATCGTGGAAGGTGGTGGGCGTCGATCCGGTGTCACGGTAAAGTTGGGCATTGGCCGAATTCAGAACGTAGACGCCGACGAAATCCTTGCCATAGGTTGAGGCGATATCGAACGTCGTTCCCCCGAAACTTCCCCTCAGACCGCCAGTGAACGAATAGTCGGTTTCATCAACGCTTTCCTGTGGGGCAAAGCCTGCAGGGTAAAAGGGCACGCCAGCGACCCCGCCGGCTGCGATGGTGCCGGCCCCGCTGACCACCGTCGTGGGCGGACGCGTGTTTTCATAGGCGCTTGCCTTTTTGTGACCATAGCTGCCGAAGCTGTAGAGTTCGAAATCGCCGAATTCATAACCGGCATTATAGTTGACGATCGTCTGGTCGATCTTGGGATCACCAGCAATCCGGTTGGTATAAGGATAGCCAGGCAGGCCCGTGATCGCGGGAAATCTCCCGGCAAGGGCAATCGCCTGCGGGTTGATATCGCCCCTGAAGCTGAAACCCTTATGCTTTTTCTGCGCGGAAATATTCAGATAGGCGCCTTCGAACGGAGCCAGGCCAAGGTTCCCGCCGATCGAGTAGGTCTTGCCGCCCTGGTCGTAATATTGGCCACCCGTTGCGTTGAACGTGCCGCCGTGATCGGCCTTTTTCTGGATGAAGTTGATGACGCCGGCGATCGCGTCGGTGCCGTATTGGGCGGCGGCACCATCCTGTAGCACTTCGACATGGTCGATCGAGTCCGGCGCGATGAAGCTGATGTCGGGTGCGGCGCTGCCACCGAAGGGGCCGCCGGCAACGGATACGTTCGCAGTGCCGTGACGACGCTTGCCATTGACGAGGATAAGCGTGTGGTTGGGGCTGAGACCGCGCAACTTGAGCTGGAGGTTGACGGCTTGAAGATCGCTGCCGAATGATTGCGCCTGGATGGAGGGTAGGTTCTGCGCGAGGCTGGTCAGCAAATCGGGAGAACCCGTGCGCTGTAATGCTTCGGAGCCGAGCAACTGGATCGGCGCAGGACTATCGGCTGCTTTCATGCCAGTGGTGCGTGTGCCGGTAACGATGATGGTGTCATCGGCGGGAGCGTCTTCTGCGGCAGGAGCGACTTGCGCCATTGCGGCGGTTGCCGAAAAACTGGCTATTGCCAGTGCGGCCAACGACACGGTCTTTAATAATTTCATCTATTGAGCCCCCAAAAGATATTAATCTTTCAGGTCACCACCCCAATTCGAAAAAACATAAAGTATTAAGGCAATCCAACAATACTCATGACTCTACCTGCATGTTAATGCAAAATAAGATATGATGATCATTGTAAGTTCCCCGAATCAATACTCCCGCCCGTCGTTCTCAAAAAGCTATACTAAACAGAAGTGAGCGCAATCGCTCGTTACAAATATATTTCATCGATAGCGAATTATCGCTGGCGTGTGGTTTTTATGCCGCACAATGCTTTGATCCGTTAAAGGCATTTGCCGCCTCCCGCGCATATATCGTTGCCACTCTCTGACCCGGCGGTTGCTTTCGACGCCTGTACAGCCCCTTTATTCCAGAACGATCGGGATCAGCGAAGCGACCAGCAAAGCCGCCATGGTCCAATTGAAGAACCTCAACGACCGCGGCACCGTCAGTACACGCGACACTCCGACGCCGATCAACGTCCATCCCGCGCTGGTCATCACGCTGACGCCAAGCAGGATCGTCGCCAGTACAAGCGACGCCATCACGGAGTCGCTGCCCGGCAGTGTATAAGTCGCGATCGCCCCGGCCACGATGATCCAGGCCTTGGGATTGATCCACTGAAACAACGCCGCCTGCCAGAACGATAGCGGTCGAGCAGGCGCACTCCCGTCGCCGCCAGCCTTCGGTGTCGCGGTGGCGATGGAGAATGCAAGCCAAAGGAGGTAGCCGACACCCACCCACTTCATGACGCCGTGGACCATCGGGTCGGCCAAAAGCGACTTTCCCACAAATGCAACGATGAGAAACATTGTTGGAAAGCCGAACGAGACACCAAGGAAATGGGGCAGCGTGCGCCGGAAGCCGTAATTAGCGCCGGATGCGGCAAGCATCGTGTTATTCGGCCCGGGTGTCGCCCCCATTGCTATAGCAAATGCGAGTGCCGATAAAAACCAGCCAAGGCTCACTACGATGTCCCCCATTTTCGACGGCGGTAATCGTACCGCGCTGCAATGCACAATTAAGTCAAGCAACGCGTTTGTCGAGGCTTGCGTGCCGATTGGCGCCTAGCCGCGTCTGAAATATGCGCTGAAGCTCGCGATTGCCGCCGAGTACAACTCAACCGTCTTCACGGCTGCGCTATCGGCGTTGCAGAAAACTGGATGTCACCTTGCACCTGAATTTGCCGTTCTATGGTTCGATACGATATGGCCACCGATCGCAGGATGGAGGAACGTCAGCCATGTGGAGGGGTAGAATGAGTGGGGATGAATTCTGGCTATTCTACCTGCGCGAGCATGCAAAGTCGGCAACGCGCGCGCTTCATTATGTCGGCACTTCCCTCGTGTTCGTTTGTTTGGCGGCCGGGATAATAACCCGTCGTGAGTGGCTCTTCTGGGCGATGCCCCTTGTGGGCTATCTGTTTGCCTGGATCGCGCATCTGGCGGTCGAACGAAACCGGCCAGCAACTTTCCGCCACCCGTTTCTGTCACTGGTTTCCGATTTTCGCATGTATGGGTGTTGGATAACCGGGCGGCTGGAGCCTGAATTGCGACGCGCAGGAATAGTGCGCACATGACCATTACCCGCCCCGACGTTGATTTCACCGTCAGCCTAAGTCCCGCAAGAGAGTGACTGCTCGCCCACGAAGGGGCGAGCAGTCAGTTTCACGTGTCAGGCGGCAGCCTGATCACGAGGCGCTTCGAGCCGATCATTGGCAGCGTTGTTTTCACCACCGTTGATCTCGATGCGCCGCGGCTTCATTGCCTCGGGCACTTCACGTTTCAGCGAGATGCGAAGCAGACCATTGTCGAAGCGGGCTTCCTGCACGACCACGAAATCGGCGAGCTGGAAGCGGCGCTCGAATGCCCGCGTTGCAATGCCGCGATGCAGATAGTGGCGGTCATTTTTTTCATCGGCTTTACGACCTGTAACGGTCAGCTGATTGTTCTGAGCGACAATCTCGATATCGTCAGGCCGGAACCCCGCCACAGCCAGCGTGATGTGGTAGCGGTCTTCGCTCTCCTGTTCGATATCGAAGGGTGGATAGCTCTCGGGGGCTTCAAGGCGTGCTGCGCTTTCCAGGACGTCAAAAAGCCGATCGAAGCCAACGGTGGAACGCCGATAAGGCGCGAAATCAAATTTGCTTGCCATCTTCAAATCCTCCTCATGAGCAACTTGAGTTAAGCGGGCACCGGACAGCTGGTGCCCAGATCCTGCCGGACCGAGTTTCGCATCCGACGCGCGAGAGATATTTTCGCGATCAAGACATTCAAGAGGCCGACACCCAAATTTTTTTGCCACCGGATCACCTTTGATACGCGATGTGAAATCTAGCGCTGCCGATCTCGGCTAAGCGGGAATCAAGCCCGGCAACACTGGCCGGGACACTGATCTTCCCGCGCGTGCAGCATATTCGCAACCGCGTGAACATCTTCCTGTGCCAGCGCGTTGACACGCTCACGTGTGACTGGAGCATCGAACAATGGCTGACGAAAAAGACACCGTTCACTACGAAGGCTCCGAGGGCGGATGGGGTTCCATGCGCGGCATTGCGGAAACGTTCGCAAGGGAAAGGAGCCGCCCGATCGCGCTCGACACGCTCAGGCGCCAGAACAAGGTTGGTGGCTTCATGTGCGTGTCCTGCGCCTATACCAAGCCTGCACACCCGCATGCCTTCGAGTTTTGCGAGAACGGCGCAAAGGCGACGTTGTGGGATCTTACCAGCCGCCGCTGCGGACCCGAATTCTTTGCCAAGCACACGGTCAGCGAACTCAAGGGCTGGAAGGATTATGATCTGGAGCAAACGGGTCGCCTGACGCACCCACTCCGCTATGATCCCGAAACCGACAAATATGTCGCCTGCGATTGGCAGGAGGCGTTCGACGTCATCGGCGCGCAACTGAAAGCGATCGACCCCGGTTCTGCGATATTCTATTCGTCGGGACGTGCCAGCCTTGAAACGGCCTATCTCTACGCCCTGTTCGCGCGGCTGTACGGGCACAACAACCTGCCCGACTCCTCGAATATGTGCCACGAGACAACCTCGGTCGGCCTGAAGAAGGTGATCGGGTCGCCGGTCGGCACGACGGTGGCCACGGACTTCGACCTGTGCGACGCCATCTTCTTCTTCGGGCAGAATCCCGGCACGAACAGCCCGCGACTGCTTCATCCGCTACAGGAATGCGTCAAGCGCGGGGTCAAGATCGTCACGTTCAATCCCGTCCGGGAAAAAGGGCTGGAATCGTTCAAGAATCCGCAAAGCCCGGTCGAAATGCTGACGCCGAAGTCGACTCAGATTTCCCACCTCTATCTGCAGGTAAAGGCGGGTGGCGATATCGCCGCCATCATGGGCATGATAAAATACGTGCTGCTTGCCGAGGAAAAAAAGTGGGCAGAGAACAAGCATCATGTTCTTGACGTGGATTTCATCGAGCAACACACGACCGGCTATGCCGAGGTCAAGGCCAAGGCCGACGCCACGACATGGGACGAAATCGAGCATGAGTCCGGGCTGGCACGCGCCGACATCGAAGAAGCGGCCGATGTCTACATTAACGCGCACCGGACGATTGCAATTTACGGCATGGGGCTGACGCAGCAGGTTCATGGTTTCCAGAACCTCGCCATGCTGGTCAATCTGATGTTGCTGAAGGGCAATATCGGCCGGGACGGCACGGGCATGTCGCCTATGCGCGGCCATTCCAACGTCCAGGGACAGCGTACTGTGGGCATGTCGGAGAAGCCCGAGCTGGTGCCGCTCGA
>JAQGKX010000174.1 GCA_028289885.1 Sphingomonadales bacterium | reverse complement strand
GATGATGTTGTTGAGTTCGGGGACCATCGCCTCCACCTCGTCATCGCGCATGGCGATACGGGCGAGGGAAGCGATCTTGCGGACGGTTGCGCTATCGACTGACATGGCTGCGCCCGCTAGCAGGCTCGGCTGAACCCATCAACACGCCAACCAAAAATGGGAGCCGTTCTTGGCCCGCAAGTTTCTATACGTCGTCGCGTTCATCATCTTTCTGGCTGTCGCCAGCGCGTTCGCCTATCGCCTGTTCGGCCCGCAACTCATGCGGATCGCGATGGTGCCGAGCGCGGATTTCATCGAGCAAAAACCGATGCCCGCGAGCGCATGGGTCGACAAGAAGATGTGGTTCGCGCGTCCCGATATCCCAGGAAATCCGGCACTATGGACCCCC
The DNA here is from genome assembly GCA_028289885.1 of Sphingomonadales bacterium. Lineage (GTDB taxonomy): Bacteria > Pseudomonadota > Alphaproteobacteria > Sphingomonadales > Sphingomonadaceae > Sphingomonas_O. Next base: position 13,532 of record JAQGKX010000174.1, on the reverse strand, counting down.
GATGGCTACAAAGCCGCCGCGGTCAGAGGCGACGCGGCGGTGTTCTTCATCCACCCGACCAGCTACCTCGACCGCTTCGCCTGGAACGCCCCGCTTGACGATGCCGAGGCCAACGATCGTGCCCAGTTGTTCATTCGCGGCCAGGCTTCCGCCTTCAACGAAGTCGGCGAAGTCTGGGCGCCGCGCTACCGTCAGGCGACCTTCGGCGCGTTCCTGAGCACCCAGAAAGAGTCGCAACAGGCCCTCAACGCCGCCTATGCCGACGTAAACATGGCATGGGACGCCTTTGTCGCGAGCATACCCGCCGACAAACCCATCATCCTCGCCGCGCATAGCCAGGGTTCGGTCCACCTCCTCCGCTTGCTCCGCGAACGCATTGCCAACCAGCCGATCGCAAAGCGCATTGCCGCCGCCTATGTCGTGGGCTGGCCAGTCTCGATGACCGCTGACGTTCCCACCCTAGGCCTGCCCGCCTGTACCACAGCCGACCAATCCGGCTGCGTCCTGTCATGGGAAAGCTTCGCCGAACCCGCCGATATGTCGCAAATCCAGACCGCCTATGATGCCAGCACCGGCCCGACCGGCATCAAACGGCGCGGCACCAAGATCCTGTGCACCAATCCGATCACCGGCATCCCCGACACCGCCGCTCCACCAAGCGCGAACAAGGGCACCATCGTCCCCAGCCTCGACATGAAAACCGGCACCTTTAAAGTCGGGGCCGTCCCCGCGCGGTGTTCATCGACCGGGTATCTCCTGATCGGCCCCGAACCCGACGGCATCGGCACCTATGTCCTGCCGGGCAACAACTATCACGTCTTCGACTACAGCTTATTCTGGGCCGACATCAGGGCGGATGCCGCGCGGCGGTTGGCGACGTTCGAGAAGGCGGCCCGCAAATGACCGTCACCACCGACACAGCCGTGTTCCTCGAAGCTCTCCCCCTCGCAGGCCGCCTGCTCGGCCTCGACGTCGGCACCAAAACCATCGGCACTGCGCTCTGCGACTCCCAGTGGATCATCGCCAGCCCCGCCACCCTGATCGAGCGCGCAAAATTTACCGCGGACCTCGCCGCCATCCAGACGATCGCCACCGCGCAATCGGTAAAGGGCATCGTCGTGGGCCTGCCGCTAAACCTCGACGGCACGGACTCCCCACGCACCCAGTCCACCCGCGCCTTCGCCCGTAACCTTTTGATCCTGAACCTGCCCGTTCTGCTCTGGGACGAACGCTGGTCGACCGCCGCCGTCGAACGCCAGATGATCGCCGCCGACATCACGCGCGCCAAACGCGCGACCCGCATCGACAGCGCCGCCGCCGCGTACATATTGCAGGGCGCAATCGACCGGCTTGCGAGCAGCTAAGTACGTTATCTTGGCTTCAGATCCTCAGCGCCGAGACAGCAGAACTGACCATTTTGCCGAGCGCGCGATCGAAGCTCGGGTTTAAGGAAATCGCACCCCAATATGATCCCGGATGAATTCTTGCTGCGCAGAAAGGCCGCAGGATCGGTAATACTTCCGTTCCATATCAACAAAACACCTGTCCAATGCAGCGGTCGGTAAGTCCCCATATAGGCAAAATAGGTCACATCATCGACCAACAGGCCATGCGTCCTTGCATCGGGAGTGAGGCCGCACAGCCGCCCGGTCCCCAGTATCTGCGATTTTAATGCACCAAAACCATATGGCGAAATCGATAGCCGCTGCTTTTGCAGGTAGCCGGACTGCCGCGTCGCCGCCCACAACGGCTGCGTGTAAAACATCATGATCAAGGCGACGTTGACGAATGCCAGCATCGCGAACACTGCTCCGATGCGTTCGATCCAGCGCAACGTGGAATCGTTGTAACAGGCCGAACGAACCGCAAAAACGATGGCGATGGCGCAAACCGGCACGACGAGACTGGCCTCATAATCGTTCTTGACGATTTGCAGCGCGCCCCAGCCAAGTACCGTCACGCCGAGCGCCACCGGCATCAGGACGCGTGGATCGAAGACCCGCTCCTTGACGATGCGCACAACGGTGATCACGAGCGAAAACAGCCCAAGTGAAAATGCAATGGTCCAGCAGAAATAGATGATCCGGCGCCAGGGTTCGGCGGCGCTCCTGCTCACCACGTCGGTCGGCAGCCAGTCCGACATATAGAAGGGGGCTGGCTCGGTAAGTCGCACATATTGCATGGGATTCGCCCCGGCCAGCGCACCCCTGAGCGTCTGGAGGATCGACCCATTCTGAAAATTCACTAGCGCAAGATTCTGGTGCGCGAGCTTGGCAACCAAAACCGGATCGTCAGGGCATTTGAAGCGCGCCGACCAGTAAGGGAGCGCGATAACCGTCAGCACGATGATGATGCCCGCCGCGATCGGGCGCAGCCATCGACCCTTTGGCCCCCGCGACGACAGCAGCGCACACAGCACGAAAATTGGCGCGTAGATCACCCCCTTGACGTGAAAGCTGAGCGCAACCGCCGTCATCAGGACGACGATCGCGGCGGCTGTCGATGCTTCGACTGGTCGGCTCGGCGCTTGCTTTCGTCCCCATCCCCAGAGCGTCGCCAGTAACGCAATCGTCAGCGTCAGGATCATCGGCTCCTCGGGCCGACTGAGCACCAGCATCAAGGGCAACACGCCCGTCGAGACCATGGCAAAGGCGAGTAAGTGCAGCGCCCGGCGCTCGCGAAGGTCACGGCCGATCCGCGTGATCAGGCCCCAAAGGAGCACGAGCCACGCCAGCGCACCCGCGACCCCGATCAGCCTGATGTAAAACGGATCGCTGAACGCCAGTGCAATTGCGTTGCCGATATAGCGTACCGGCACCATGAAGACCGGAGGCGCGGCCATAACGGTCGGTCCGCAACTTTCCGACATGGCACGGTCGATGCCCCCATCGATCGTCGACCGTTCCAGAAACCTCCAGGCGATTTCATCGACATAGATCGGCACGAGCATGCCGAGCAGGATGCCGCACGCCGGAATGAGGGCGACGAGCGCACCGATATGCCTTTTCAGGAAAGAAACGGTCATCGATGTCCCCCGGAGATACTACGCCGCGATTAGCTTTCGCGACCGCCCCGTGTCGAGACATTGATTCCCCGCGCTGCGTCGAATGGCAGCAGCTCCAAAATGAAAAGCCCGGCCATTGCTGACCGGGCTTTGCTTTCAGAGGATGGTTCCAACCGATTACCGATAGCGCCACCCGTCATTATACCGTTCGCGATGCTGGTAATACCGGCGACCGTCCCAATAACCGCGACCGCCATAATAATTGCCAACGATCAGGCGGTTCGGACCGACAGCGATCACCTCGCGCCCGCGATCCGGTCGACAATGGCCATAAGGCCCACGGTGAGCGCCCCGGCCACAGCCATCGCGGGCAACTGCAGGCGAAATGGAGGCAAGTGCTGCCCCGGCAACGAGCGCTAAAGTAACAAACTTTTTCATGGTCACCTCACCTAGTTTCTATGTGTGTCCGGCGGACGAGGTGAAAACTTTTGTGTGGGTGTCTTGTTCCGGAATGGGTGTCGGATGCACTTGTTTGTCGTGGCTTCGCAGCACAGGTGCGTGATTATTCTAAGTTGATGCACGTGAAGCTGCCGTTCGGGCTAGCCTGAGGGTGTCGCCAGCAACAATGTGGTGCGAACACAGTTCCTGCCCGCATTTTTAGCCAAGTATAGTGCCCGGTCCGATGAACTGAGTAACGTCTGCGGCATTTCCGCCGAACCGCCATCGCGCGCGAGGGCCGTGGCCGCCCCGACACTGATTGTAACGACGCCTCCCGCCTTGTCACCCTGCGGGATTCCAAGTTGTTCAACTGCAGATCGTGCCCGTTCTCCCAGGGCCTCAGCTGCAACGCTGCCACTTCCCGATAGAATGATGGCAAGCTCCTCGCCACCGTAGCGCGCAACGAGGTCACCGGGTCTTTTACCAAGCGGTTGCAGGGCAGCTGCCACTGCGCGCAGGCAATCGTCGCCAACCTGATGCCCATAGGCATCATTGAAGATTTTGAAATTGTCGATGTCGATGAGGATAAGAGACATTTGGGACTTTTCGCGAACGGTGCGCTTCCACTCCGTTAGCAATGCCTCATCGAAGGCTCTTCGGTTAGCCAGGCCAGTCAGTCCATCCTTCATCGCCATGGCGCGCAGTTCGTCCTCGAGAGCTTTGCGGTCGGAGACATCCCGCATGATGACCGCGCGGTCCCCCTGATCTTCATTCTCGAGGTCCGTGATCAGTCGTGACGCGACCTCCACCCATATCAGCGATCCATCACCTCTGATGACACGCAATGTCACCGTAATGTCCGGTTCGCCCTGCGCGATGCGTTTAGAAGCGTCAGCAAGCAGCGGCAGATCATCCGGTAAAATGAACTCTGTAACATGGTGGCCCAAAGTATCCCGGACAGGGCGTAAAAACAGGCGCTCGGCGGATGGTGAGATGTAATTGAAGGTCATATCCGACCGGACGCGAGCGATCACATCGCTGGAATGTTCGGCTATCAGGCTGAGCGCAGCCGTTGCCGATGCATCGCTGGACGACCAATGTTTCACTCACGTTCTCCGATCGACCTGCTTCGTGCAGCATGAACTCAATTGACAGAGAAGACTTAAGATGAGTTGAATTCGCGCCCCTGCGGGTGAAGGTTACCCGCCAATCGCAGCCACGACACGCGCAAACTTGCCACCCAGCCCCGCCCGCACTAACGCCACCCTTTAATGACATCGCCATCACCCTTCCCGCACCGCAACCTGCTCGGGATTGCCGGATTGCAGCCACATGAGATCATGTTCCTGCTCGACGAAGCCGATCAATGGGTCGCGCATAACCGATTGCACAAGACCAGTGATCACCGACTCGACGGCCTCACCCAGATCAACGCCTTCTTCGAAAACTCGACGCGCACGCTGCTCAGTTTCGAGATCGCGGGCAAACGCCTCGGTGCCGACGTCGTGAATATGCACGCCGCCACGTCCAGCGTTAAAAAGGGCGAAACCCTGATCGACACCGCGCTCACGCTGAACGCCATGCGCGCTGACGTCATCGTCATCCGCCACGGCAGTTCGGGCTCGGTCCAGTTGATTGCGGACAAGGTCGACTGCCCGGTGTTGAACGCGGGCGATGGCACTCACGAGCACCCGACGCAGGCGCTGCTCGACGCGCTCACCATCCGCCGCCGCATCGGCCATATCGTGGGGGTCCGCGTCGCCATCTGCGGCGATCTGCTCCACAGTCGCGTCGCGCGCTCGAACATCTTCGCGCTCACCGCACTCGGCGCGGAGGTCCGCGTCGTCGCCCCCTCGACCCTGATGCCCGCCGCAATCGACCGCATGGGCGTAACCGCGTTCACCGACATGGACGCGGGGATCGAAGACTGCGACGTCGTCATGATGCTCCGCCTCCAGACGGAGCGCATGGAGGGTGGCTTCGTGCCCAGCTTGCGCGAATATCACATGCTCTACGGCCTCACTCCGGAGCGCCTCGACCGCGCCGCGCCCGACGCCTTCGTCATGCACCCCGGTCCGATGAATCGCGGTGTAGAGATCGACAGCATTGTCGCCGACGACCCGAAGCGATCCGCGATTCCCGAACAGGTTGAAATGGGGGTCGCCGTCCGCATGGCCTGCCTCGACGTCCTCACGCGGGAGCGCCGGGCATGACGACCTCTATCGCAATCACCGGCGGCACATTGGTCGATGCCAGTGGAGAACGTCGCGGCGACCTGCTGATACAGGGCGACTGCATCGCCGCCATCGGCAGTTTCGAAATTCCCGCCACCGCCGAAATCATCGACGCCACCGGACTGCACGTAGCCCCCGGCCTCGTCGATCTTGGCGTCTTCGCGGTCGAACGCGGAGCCAGTGCCGCGGGCGGCATCACGCGCGTTGCGCTCATGCCCGACCAGTCGCCTCCCCTGGACGACCCCGGCCTCGTCCAGCGCGCAGCCCTCGCCGCCAAACCGCAACTTTGGGTCCACCCGCTAGCCGCCGCAACACGTGGGCTGGCCGGGGTCGAACTCGCCGAATTCGCGATGATGCGCAAATCCGGAGCGCGCGCGGTCGCCACCGGGCGCACATGGATTGCTGATTCAGGGACAATGCGCCGCGTCCTGTCCTACGCCGGATCGCTTGGGCTGACAGTGATCGTCCATGCCGAGGATGGAGGGCTGGTTGGCAACGCCGTCGCCACCGCCGGGGAAACCGCCACGCGCCACGGCTTTACCGCCGCCCCCGCGATTGCCGAAGCCATGGCCATCGCGCGCGATATATTGCTGGCCGAGGAAACTGGAGCCGCCATCCACTTCCGGCAAGTCACCACCGCAGCCGGGTTCGAACGTATCAAACGCGCCAGGTCTCGGGGGGCCAAAGTCACTTGCGGCGTAACCCCCGCACATTTGCTGCTGTCCGATATCGCTGTGTCCGATTTCCGAACCTTCGCCCGCTTGTCGCCACCCTTGCGTTCCGAGGATGACCGTCAGGCCACCCGCGCAGCCTTGGCTGACGGCACGATCGACGTCCTCTGTTCAGGTCACGACCCGCGCGGTCCCGAAGCCAAGCGGCTCCCGTTTGCCGACGCCGAACCCGGCATGGCGGGCGCCGAAACATTGCTGACTCTTGGACTGGGGCTTGTCCGCGACGAACTCATCACCCTGCCCCGCCTGATGGCGTTGCTCAGCGATGCTCCGTCACGGATTTTGGGAGTGGATGCCGGGCATCTGGACGTGGACGCCCCCGCCGACATCTGCCTGTTCGACCTGGACGCACCGTGGCAGATCCGTGGCGCGAAGTTCAAATCCTTTGCCGGAAACACGCCCTTCGACGGCCTCCCCGTTCAGGGCCGCGCGGTCCGCACGATCAAGGGCGGTCGCACGATTTCCTGAAATTACCGGTTATTCGATGCCACTGCGACCCCCGTGGACACGGCAGTCGCGAGCCCTGACGAAGCAGGAGTGTAGTTGCGCGCGGACTGTTCGTTCTGATTTTCGTTCAACGTGAAACGCAGGTCATCGCCCAGATAAGCCTGGAGCGGCGTCCCTGCAGGAATGCGAGCGCTCGTGCCATGAATCAATGCACCACCGATAATGCTTACGAACAACGTGGTCGCCACCACGGGGACCGTGCCGCTCTTGCCGCGCGAATCCCGCTGGCCGCTGAGTGGAATACGTCCGTTCGGGGTATCGATAAAGAGGACGCGGACATCCATCTTTCCTGATTTGCCCCAATGACCGTTGCGCTCCGACCGGATGATTTCGCCAACCGCGACGGAACCGGCGGGGATAACGACCTGACCCTTGGCGCTGATGTTTTCCGCGACATCAAGAAAAAAGCGATCGCCCGCGCGATTGTCGCGAGTGGACAGTTCGGTGCGGGTCATGAGCATCACAGGATAACCAGCCTGAACATAGTAGTCGCGGGCCGATGCAATAGTTGGCACAACCGCAGTGATCAAAAGACCCACAGTAAAAACTTTTAACATATTCGCCCCCAGATGTTTGAACACCTGGTATAGGACGTATTCGGATGTTTTAGGCTAACCAGCTTAGTTAACAGCAGATTTTTATGTGTCGGCTACCGCGACGCCATCCGCACCAGCTTGGGCAGGCCGCGCTGGACCCACTGCGCGGGCTTGTCGGACAGCAGGCCACGCACGAAGCATTTGCCGCCCTGTGCCTTGATCCGGGTGCAAAGCTGGACTGCAGCGGCGCGGGTTTCGAAGCCACCGACGGCAAGCCGTACGAAGTTGGCGCCACGAACCTGCGCGTTGCTGTTAGCGGGCTCGTAGTTGCGCAGCCCGAAACGCGGAGCGACTCGGTTCCAGGCATCCTTCGACACAGCGACGTTTTCAAACGCGCCCAGTTGGACGACAAACTTGCCGCTTTCGACGGCGCGCGCGGAAGTTGCCGATGCCACGACTGTGCGGCGCTGTGCCGGGACGATGCGCTGGCGCGTCGGGGCCACCCATTTTGTCGAAGCTGGAACATCGACGGTCTGGACACCAAAAGCCGGAGCCATGGTTGTTGCCGAAGCAGTTTCAAAAGCAGCAGGTGGCGTATCGACGACCGGCGTTGCAGCAGCAATTTGGACAGGCGCAGCTACCGGAGCCGCTTCCGCAACCTGCGTCGCAGTCTCGGCAGTCGGTGCCAACGCAAGTCGCGTCGGCTGACCGGCGTCCTGAACCGGATGCACACCCAACAGCGAAGCAACGCGGTTGGGGGCGTTGTCGGGCTTCACGAATTCGGCCCATTGAATGATGCGCGCGTCGGCATCGGCAGGAGCAAGATCCTGCGCCGCCGTGACATGCGCCTGACTCCACTTACCGGCCAACGCATAGGCCAATGCGAGGTTCTGGCGTGATTTTGCATTGGCGCGTGGGTCACGCACAACGCTCTCCAACGCCTTGATCCCGCCATCGACGTTGCCGGCCAGCGCCAGCGCCAGCCCGTAGTCCGAAGCTCCGATCCTGTCGTGGTAATCGGCCAGAGTGGCCAGCGCGGCTTCACTATTGCCTTGCGCGATTTGCACCAGCGCCAAATTCAATGCGGCCCGTCCATGATCGGGCATCAGCGTCAAAGTCTCTGAAAATGCCGTCTCCGCCGATGTCAGTCGTCCGGCACCCAAATAGGCCTGCCCCAGCATCATCCGGAAACCGGCATCGCGCGGCATTGCGGCAACTGCCGTTTCGGCATGGGTTACCGCCGTGGCAAAATCCCTTGCGACCATTGCCGTGTTCGCCGCCGTTGCCGCTTTCATCGCAACCTTGCCGGTCTTCCTATCCGAAGCATTAGCCAGGTGGCCCGCTTGCGTGGACGGGCTACAGCCGACCATCGTCGCACCAAGGATGAGCGTCGATGCTGCAAGTTTGATGAGGGCCGTGGTCTTCATGGGATTATCCTTCAGCGCGAAGTCTTGGCCGTTGCCAATGCGGCAAGGGCGGATTGTGACGTGAGATATGTGTCGAGTGCCTCGACCACGATGGCCTGTGCCGAACGATGGCTGACCGCGCAGATCAGGCGCAATTTCAAATGCCGTTCCGGGTCGAGCCGCAAGGTGAATGCCGCCTTGCCCTTCGATCCCGGAGCCGCGCGGATTTTACGCACTGCTTCGATTGTTACCGGCGTCAGTTCGCGGACCAGATTTTCCTGCTGGCGGACGACGGCGGGCGCTTCGACGATCCTGGTTTCATCGATCGGTGGCGTTTCGGGCAGGATCGGCACGATGTCGGCGGTGACGGCCGGGGTGACGGGCTGCTCGGCCTTGGCCTCTGTCCCATGAACGTCGAAACCCATGTCGTTCCAGCCAAGATCGTCCTGCGACGGCGCGGGCGTCATGCCGAAACCGGCAAAACCCTGCGGCCGCATGGCGGGCTTGGCATGACCCTTACGTGCGAGCAGCGTCGACGAAAGCGACGCGAATGGCTTTGGTTCGTTGTTCATCATGGCGGCGCTCATTGACCGACGACGCGGCGGCCGAAGCCACCTGCGGCTCTTGGTGCGGCAGCGGCTTGTGCGGTCATGCCGGGCGCGCTGAACACGGTGCGGCGGAAGTTCTTTTCGAGGCGGTCCGAAACATAGGTCCATAAATCGCGGACCTCGCCTGCCGAGCGGCTTTTCGGGTCGACTTCCATGACGGTACGACCGTCGATCATCGAAGCGGCGAAATCGACGCGGTGATGCAGAGTGACCGGGGCAACCGTGCCATGCTGCGAAAGAGCAACGGCGGCTTCATAGGTGATCTTGGCCTTTGGCGTCGCGCCGTTGACGACGAACAGCAACGGCTTGCCGGCACGATCGCAAAGATCAACGGTCGCACCGACCGCGCGCAAATCGTGCGGCGACGGGCGCGTCGGGATGATGATGAGTTCGGCAACCGCGATGACGCTCCGGATCGCCATGGTGATGGCAGGCGGCGTATCGATCACCGCAAGACGAAACCCCTGCTGACGCAGCATCTCCAGATCGGCGGCAAGCCGTGCCACCGTTGTCTGGGCGAATGCCGGTAATTCGGCCTCGCGCTCGTTCCACCAATCGGCCAGCGATCCCTGCGGATCGATGTCGATCAGAACGACGGGACCGGCTCCCGCAAGTTGCGCCTGCACTGCAAGATGACCGGAAAGGGTCGTCTTGCCCGATCCTCCTTTTTGCGATGCCAAAGCCAATATCCGCATCTAACGTCCTTGGATTACCTGTGTCCCGAACGGCGAATGACACGCGGACGGATAAGATTGGGTTAACGACGCCGCCGATCCCGGAAAATGCCGACCGATCGGAACCGATTGCGGGAAATCGGTAACCGCGCGAATGATGCTAAACCGATGTTAAGAACCACGCGCGTATCTGTGCGCCCTGATTGTCGAAGGGTTGTCGATGAAACACGTCCAGTTGTTCGCTCTTGCCGCCGTATTGTCTGCCACCCCGGCATTGGCCGACCTGAAGACCGGCGATATCGCGTGGCAGCACAGCGACTATGCGGCTGCGGTCGGTGAATGGCGGCCACTGGCAATCGCGGGCGATCCCGAAGCGCAGTTCCACCTCGGCCAGGCCTATCAACTGGGTCGCGGCGTTCCCATCGACCTGAAACTCGCCGAAGACTGGTTGCGCCGCGCCGCCATGCAGGGGGGCGACGAAGCGAAGGACAGTTATGGCCTCATCCTGTTTCAGAACGGCAAGCGCGCGGAAGGTTTGCCCTATATCGAGGATGCCGCCGGTCGCGGTAATGCACGCGCGCAATATATCCTCGGCACGGCGCTTTATAATGGCGACATGACGACGAAGGATTTCCCGCGCGCCTATGCCATGATGACACGCGCGGCGGCGGCGGGCATGGCGCCTGCGAAAAACGCACTTGTCGAGATGGACAAATATATTCCGCTCGAGCAGCGCAATCGTGGGAAGGCATTGGCGCAGGCGTTCGAGGCACATGCGAATAGCCTGACTGTTAAGGCGGAAAGGGCGTCGCCAGGAGTCGGGGCACCGCCGGTCGTGGAGGCTGTTGCCAGCAATCCGGCCATGCCGATGCCTTCCAAGCCGGCCAAATCGGTCAAGGTCGCTGCGGTGAAACCCGTAGCCGTAAAGACTGCATCAGTCATGGCACCCGCACCGGGCGGCAAATGGCGCATCCAGCTTGGTGCCTTTTCGGACGGATCGAAGGCAAATGCGCTATGGTCCGGCCTTCACAGCCGCGTGGCTGAGCTTGCTCCGTATCAGTCGTATGTGGTCAAGGCCGGGCCGGTAACCCGGCTTCAGGCAGGACCTGTGGTGTCGCGCGCCGTCGCCGACAAACTGTGTGCTGCAGTCCGTGCGGTGAAACAACCCTGTGTTCCCGTCGCGCCTGCTTCGTGACGCCTGTCTTCCGTTATCCCGATCTAATTTTGGGCGGTGACGTAAGTGAGGTAAGACCGACTCCTAATTCGGCCCTTCTTTCCCGCTCGCCGGATCACCGCTATCCTTTTCCTCTCGCGTGAAATCGAACCTGATCCGCACCCACACGCCCATCAGCGCGCGCCCGCCGATGCGTGGAGGGCGGACCTTGAACTGCCACGCGGCCAGTCGCAGCGCACGCGATATGCCCGACCCGGCGGGTGATTCCCCCAGCTGCTGGCAATTCTCGACGCCATAATTCGGGATCGTCTTGCAGGCGACCATGCCCCAGCTATTCGGGGGTGCACCGTTCGGCAGGTAGAGCGCCAGCGCACCACGCGGAGGCTCAGTATACCATTCGGCATTATACATCGGTTCGCCGCCCGGCCCCTCGCCCGGCCCCATTGCCGAACCGCTGCCCTTGCCCGCGCCCGCACCGTCGCTCCCGCCCTGTTTCGGCAATTTCGATATGTCGGTCGCGGCGAACTCATCCTTGCTCATCGTCAGGATCGGACGAGGAATTTTCGGCACGACGACCGGCGCGCTGCGCGGTGTGGGTGCCTTTGCAGGAGGCGCACCACCGGCCTTGACCGGCTTGGTCGTCGGCCGTGGCGTCTCCGACGGCATCAGCTCGAACGTCGTCATCAGCGGCGTATCGAGCTTTTTGGTGAACGGCATGGGCACGATCTGCAACAGCGCCAGCAGGAACAATATCTCGATAAAGATCGCCAACCCGAGCGCGATCGCACGATGGCTCAGCTTCTGATGTCGCCAGTCCGACACCGATTGCCGGTCTATCCAGTTTTTCAAAGACGCCGAACTCATCGCGGGTGCGCCTAGACTGACGTGGCATTGGTCACAAGTTAAACGTCTGTCACGTTACCCCTGAACCCACTCCGATTTTGCAAAGCCCATCGCGTACAGGATCACCGACAGGTCGCCAAACTTGATCCGCGCGTCGGCCGCAGCCTCCGTTCTGGGCTTGGCATGATAAGCCACTCCCAGCCCAGCCGCCGCGATCATTGGAATATCGTTGGCACCGTCGCCAACCGCAATGCTGGCTGATGCCGTCAACCCGCGCGATGCCAATTCGTTCACCAACGCCGCACGCTTGGTTTCCGCATCGACGATCGGCATTTCGGTGAACCCGGTCAGCACCCCATCCCTGACGACCAACCGGTTCGCAATCGCATGGTCGAAACCGATCTCCCTCGCCACCGGTCCGGTAAAATGGGTGAATCCGCCCGACACCAACAGCGCATAGCCACCATTCGCGCGCAGAGTGGCGACCAGCGCCTTCGCCCCAGCCATGATCGTCACCCGCTCGCGCAGGCACTCGGCCACCGTCGTCTCCGGCATCCCGGCCAGCAATGCGACCCGGTCGCGCAATGCCCCGGCAAAGTCGATCTCGCCGCGCATCGCCCGCTCGGTGACTTCGGCCACCTGCGCTTTCAAGCCGACATAATCGGCGAGTTCGTCGATGCACTCGACGGTGATCATCGTCGAATCCATGTCCGCCACAAGCAGCGAACGGCGACGGTCGGCCTCAACCTGAACGATCACGTCCAAACGGGGAAGTGCAGTCTCAAGCGCCTCTCGCGCTTCCGCTAGCTCCCCTGCAAAAAACCGCACATCACATGCGACGCCATCGACGACGAGACCAGCCTTTCCCCGCACTGCATCCGCTGCCGCAGAAATATCCCCCGCATGCAGGCCATCAGGTGCTACGAGCGTCGCAATGAACATCGATAATCTCCAACCGCTGGCGCTCATCGCAGGGCCGACCGCCAGCGGCAAGTCGGCACTTGCGCTTGCGCTCGCCGAAATGACGCCCTCCGTCATCATCAACGCGGATTCGATGCAGGTTTATCGCGACCTCCGCGTCATCACCGCGCGCCCGTCCGAAGAGGAAGAGGCACGGGCCCCCCACCGCCTGTTCGGCCATATTGACGGTGCGGAACCCTGTTCCGCCGCCCGCTGGGCACGCGAGGCGACCGAGGCTATTGCCGAAGCCAAGGCCCTTGACCGATTGCCGATCCTCGTCGGCGGCACCGGCCTTTATATCCGCACGCTTTTGGACGGCATCGCACCAAGTCCTGATATCGACGCCGATATCCGTGAAACCGTTCGCAGTCTGCCGGTCGCCGAATCGCAAATCGCGTTGACGCAGGAGGACGCCGA
>JAQGKX010000007.1 GCA_028289885.1 Sphingomonadales bacterium | reverse complement strand
TTGGAGTCGCTCTTGCGCGCCGTAATCGCCCTTCTCCCGCTTGCCCTGCTCGCCGCGTGCGATAGGCAAAGCAGCACCGCCCCGCAACCCGGTGCTTCGGCCAACGTCGCAGAAAGTGCGAAACCGGCGGAATCCGAGGCCGCCTATACGCTCGACACCAGCCAGCGCGGCAAGGCTCCTCCGAAAGAAAGTTTCAGCGGCCCCGACGGCAAACCCACCTCCCTCGCCGCGTTCACCGGCAAGCCGTATCTGGTCAACCTATGGGCGACATGGTGCGGCCCGTGCGTGAAGGAACTCCCCTCGCTCGACCGCCTCGTCGTCCGCACGGGCGGTAAATTGCAGGTGATCGCGGTCAACCAGGACGACATGAAACAGGCGGTCGATCCGGTTCCCGGCTGGTGGTCGGCGCACCCCCTGCCGCATCTGGCGCTGTACCGCGACGGACCCAACGCGCTTGGCTTTGCCTATGCCAGCGGGATGCTGCCGACGACCATTCTCTACGACGCCAAGGGCAAGGAAGTATGGCGCGTGATCGGTGGCATGGACTGGGACGGGTCGAAAGCGAACAAGCTGCTGGCGGAGTTCGTGGGTTAGCTTAGGGGGCACCCAACCCGATCCGCGCAGCCTCGTCCGCGATGCCCGGCTTCAACAGCATCGCAGCCGCCTGATCCGCTTCGCCGCTTTCGGCCTGACCCAGCTTGATCCTGGCAAGGCCCCGAAGGTACAGCGACCAGGCGATCTTCGGATTGATCTTCAGTGCGGCGTCATAGTTGGTTATCGCCGCCGCGAAGTCGGTCTTGCGGACGTAGATCAAGCCCCGGCTATCCAGAAAACTTGCCTTGGCACCGTCGCGTTTGATCGCGCGGTTGCAATCGTCCAAAGCCTTGTCGAGTTCGACATCGGCAAGGCCACGTTGCCAGCACCGGCCATTCAGCAATTCGCCCAGCCTTGAATCGTCGGGGTGCGCGGCGATTACGGCATTGAAGATAGGGATGGCGCGCGTCGGCCGGTCCAGACGTTCGAAGATGACGGCCAGCGACACCGCATGAAGCGACGCGGGCGGAGTCACCAGCGCTGCGGCTTCGGCGTCGGCAAAGGCTCCGTCCTTGTCGCCCTCCTCAAGACGCAGCAATGCCCGCTCCTGTAACGAGTCGCCGTTATTGGGGTCGAGCTTCAGCGACTTCTCAATGTCGATCCGCATCAACGCCATCTGACCGTGCTGATGATAGGCGATCGAGCGATATCGGTAATAGGCCGCCGTGTCGGGGCTGAGTCGGATCGCCTCGGTCAGGTCCGCGACCGATCCGGCAAGATCGCGCTGCATCAGGCGGGCATTGCCACGTCGCGCGAAATCCTCGGCCACCTTCGGTTCATTGCTGGCCATGGCAACGACCAGGCTCGTTCCCGATGGAAGGGCGACTGGCGCGGAAGGGCTTACCCCGGGCGCTCTGTCTGGCGTGAGAAAAGGCCTCCCGCCAGTATAGGTAAAGTAGATTTTCGCCTGTCTGCGCGCGACATAGATGTGATGCGCCAGCATGAAGTCAGCGCCGATCAGCATGTCGGGCACCTCCGCGCTGGCCGTCATTGGGCCGTCTATGACCGTCAGGCGCGTCCTCAATATCTGTTCGTCGCCAATGCTGAAACTGGCAACGGGAACGCTCCATCCCTTCTTCAGGCGTCGGCCGAACCCGCCGAGTTCGTCCAGCTCGATGACACCGGGACCGCTGAAATCGATACCCGCTTTTTCCGCAACGCTGCGGGTGATCAGCGACATTGGCGCGCCACTGTCGAAAGTCGCCCTGACCTTCACCCCGTTGATGCCGACGGTCAGGTCGAAAAGATGATTGCGTGGATTGGCCCCTGGGTTCAGCTGAACGGTGAAATAAGGCTTGTCGGCCGCCCAATATGCCATTGCGGCTTTTTCGCAATTACGTGCGTTGATCAGTCTCACCGAACCATTGGCAAGATCGAACTCTGTGTCGGCGATGGCCAGGAGGTTGCGACCGATCAGGCCGTTGCCGGCGTCGCTCCCCCCAACAAGGAACTGAACATCCTTGATCTGCTGCCCGGCAATGCCGAAATCCTTTACCGTCGCGACCTGCACGGTGGCACTTCCGCCGATGCCGACCAGATACAAGCCTTGCGGCGCCGACTCCAGTTTGAGCGCAAGCTCCACCGATTTTGCCTTCGACATGATACTGAAGAATGCGCCGCTATCGAGCCAGAAACTCGTGTCCTTGCCATTGATCTTGACCGGCACACTTGCGCGCAGCCCCTCCATCATCACCGGCAAATTGGCCATCACGCCTAACGTGCAGCCCGCAGCAGCTGGAGTGATGCCTGCTGCCAGCGCGAGAGCGCCCGCCGCAACGATGGCCCGCGCCACGCGAATATGTCGAACCAATGCAATGCGCAAAGTGATGTCCCCCCTTCGTCCCTGTTACACGTATCGGGGGTGGAGAACATCCGAATGGAAATGAGTGCATCGAGGGTCTTGCCGCCGAACGTCCGCCTTCACGGTGAGACGGTTTCCTTTAGCCGATTTAAACACCAATCGAAAACATGCCCTCGATCACCGTCACGCACTTCCCGCCGAGAACGACGCGATCCCCGGCAAGCGTGCAATCCACATACCCGCCACGCGCCGAGGCCTGGAAGGCCGTGATCCGGTCACGCCTCAGCCGCGCTGCCCAATACGGGGTCAGCACGGCATGGGCCGATCCGGTTACTGGGTCTTCGTCGATGCCCGCACCCGGCGCAAAGGCGCGGCTGATGATGTCGGTGTCGTCGCCCGGTGCTGTCACGATGGTCAGCACATCGCCCGGTGCGGCCAGCGCACGGAAATCGGGCTTCACGGCGCGAACGGCGTCCGCGTTTTCCAGGACGATCACGCCATAAAGGTTTTCGTGCCACAGGGTCTCGACCGCTGCCTCGATCCCCAGGGCGTCCACCAGCACGGGCAGGGGCTTGGGTGAGGGCTTCCACGCAGGCAGGTTCAGCGCATAGCTTGGCCCGTCACGCGCCACTGACAAAATCCCGGCCTTGCGCGTTCGAAACCGCACGGTTTCAAGTACCGCATCTCCCGACAGCACATAATGCCCGCTCGCCAGCGTCGCGTGGCCGCACATCACGACTTCGGTCGTTGGCGTGAACCAGCGCAGTTCATAATCGGCGTCTCCGGTCGCGGGCCCGGTCGCAGGGACGATGAACGCAGTTTCGGCGAGATTGTTTTCAGCGGCGATCGCCTGCAACGTCACATCGGGGAGCCATTGCTCCAGCGGCATCACCGCCGCCGGATTGCCAGTAAACGGTCGATCCGCAAACGCATCAACCTGTATGAACGGGATCTTCAATGGATCGTCTCCGTGGTTGGTTCGAGCGCGGAAACAGGTACGCGATCGACATGACCCTCGGGATCGGGATGGATCAGTATTTCGGTCCCGGGAAATGCCAGCATCAATTTCTCCTCGACCTCGTCCATCACGCGATGGGCGTCGTCGAGCGTCATTTTCGGATCCATCCAGACATGGAACTGAACAAAATCATGTATTCCGCTCGTCCGCGTGCGCAGGTCGTGGATGCCTGCGAGTTCGGGATGCTGTTCGGCCACTTTCAGGAAAGCTGCGCGGCGTTCGGCGGGCCATTCCTTGTCCATCAGCTGCCCTATCGCCTGCGTTGACGCCCGCCAGGCGCCCCACATCAGCCACAGGGCAATCGCGATGCCGAATAGCGGATCGGCGCCCTTCACGCCGCCATATTGGTCGATCGCCAGCGCCGCGATTACGGCAATGTTGAGCAAAACGTCCGACTGATAATGAACATGGTCGGCACCGATCGCGACCGACCCGGTCCGCGCGATGACGTGCCTCTGGTAGACAAGCAGCACCATCGTTGCGCCGATTGCGAACAGCGAAACGCCAATTCCATATTCGGCATTCGCAGTTTCCTGCCCTTCGATCAGCTGCTCGACTGCACGCGCGAGGATCGCGACGCCGGATAGCCCGATAACGAAAACCTGGAACAGCGCCGACAGCGCCTCCGCCTTGCCATGACCGAACCGGTGTTCGCTGTCGGCAGGTTCGGAGGCGACGCGTACGCCCCATAATGTCACCAGCGATGCGATCAGGTCGAGCGCGGTGTCGGCCAGCGACCCAAGCATCGCGACCGATCCGGTCTCGCTTGCGGCAAAGCCTTTCAGCCCAAGCAACAGTAGCGCAATCGCGGCGCTTGCCATCGCTGCGCGCGTCGTGAGGGCTGATCTGTTCACGGGTAGAGCAACCCCTCGTTCCAGCCGGCGTTCCCCCGCGTAAACAGGCGGCGTTCGTGCAGGCGATGGGCACCGTCGCGCCAGAACTCGATGCGCTCTGCAGCGACGCGATACCCGGACCAATGCGGCGGGCGCGGCACGTCCATGTCCTCGAACCGTCGCGTGACTTCCTGCAACCGTGCGCTCAGCGTCCCGTGGTCGGGAAGGGGGCGCGACTGTTCCGAAGCCCATGCTCCCAGTTGTGAAACGCGCGAGCGGCTCGCGAAATAGGCATCGGCGGTCGCATCATCGACGATGGTCACCGCGCCTTCGACCCGTACCTGTCGCCGCAGCGATTTCCAGTGGAACAGCAATCCGGCCTTGGTGTGGTCACGCAGGTCATCGGCTTTGCGGCTTTGCTGGTTGGTGTAGAAAACAAACCCGGCATCGTCATGGCCCTTTAGCAATACCATGCGGACGGCGGGCTGGCCCCCGGTATTCACCGTGGCCAGCGCCATTGCATTGGGATCATTGGGTTCGCGCGTTTCGGCCTCGGCAAGCCATTCTGAAAACAGCGCTATGGGATTGGTGCTCATGCGCCCGAATTAGGATCGTGGGCCTGAAAAGTCGAGCCACGGTCCAGCCATGTGTTGCAACGCAACAGCCTTTATGGTGTGGTGAAACGGGGTGCGCATCGCACGATTGAGGATATGGGATCGTCTTGACGCTGTGGCCAGCCCTATCCCCCTCCCCGTGAGCGAAGAAATCGCCTCCGACTGGCTCGCCGGTTATCGCGCGACGGCACCTTATGGCGATGTCGTGCGCGACACGGTGAATCCGAAGATGTGGGAAGCGATGCTGACCGAAGTCGCGGTAGCGTCCGGCGGCGACCTTGGCGTGGCGCGCGCGCGTATTCAGCGTCAGGCGGACGAGATCGGGACGGGTTTCCGTCTGCCCGGTGACGGCGACGACCGTAAATGGCCGCTTTCTCCTTTGCCCCTGATGATCGACATGCAGGAATGGCAGGGCATCGCCGATGGCGTCGTTCAGCGTGCCAATCTGATGGAGCTGCTGCTCGCCGACATCTACGGCCCGCAGCGCCTCACCGAAGGTGGCTTACTCCCCGCCGCCGTCGTCAATGGCAGCTCGCACTTCCTGCGGCCGATGATGGGTCTGGAGCCACCCGGCGGCTGGCATCTGCACTTTTTCGCGGTCGATATCGGACGCGGTCCCAACGGCGAGTGGCGCGTGATCGAGGATCATACGCGGACGCCGACCGGCGCGGGCTATGCGCTCGAAAACCGGCTGGCGGTGTCGCGCGTGTTCGACCAGTTGCAGTCGCGATTGCACATTGCGCGGCTTGCGCCCTTCTTTGCCGATGTTCGCGCCGGGATTGCCGCATCGTGCCGCCGTACAGACCCGCGCATCGGACTGCTGACGCCGGGACGATATAACCAGAGTTATGCCGAACAGGCGCATCTCGCACGCTATCTCGGGCTGTTACTGGTCGAGGGCGAGGACCTCGCGGTCCATGACGAACAGCTTTACCTGCGCACGATAGAAGGCCTGAAGCGCGTCGATGCGCTGTGGCGGCGGGTCGATCCACGCATGCTCGATCCGCTGGCGTTCGATTCGCGGTCGCGGATCGGTGTTCCCGGCCTGATCGATGCGATGGCGGCGGGTAATGTCGTTATCGCCAATTCGCCCGGCGCGGGTGTCCTCGAATCGCCGGCCATCGCTGCGTTCCTGCCGAAACTTTCGGTGCGCATGACCGGCGAGGATCTGCGCATCCCCAACATCGCGACCTGGTGGTGCGGGCAGGACCGCCAGCGCGAGGAGGTCATCGACGACCTCGCCCGGTTCATCATCGCGCCTGCTTTCAAGGCCAACCCGCGCGGCCTGCCCGGTGGCGCGCGCATCGGCGCTGACCTGTCCGCAAGCGAACGCGGTGAACTGATCGATGACATGCTTCGTCGCGGCATTGATTATGTCGGTCAGGAGACGGTCAAACTGTCCACCCTGCCGACGGTTGGCCCGGACGGCAGCCTTCAGGCCCGCCCGTTCACGATCCGTGTGTTCGCTACCCGCGACTCATATGGCGCATGGCAGGTCATGCCCGGTGGTTTTGCGCGGATCGGCATCGAGAGCGACATTCGCGCCGCCGTGATGGGAGAGGGTGCGTTTTCCGCCGACGTTTG
>JAQGKX010000154.1 GCA_028289885.1 Sphingomonadales bacterium | reverse complement strand
ACCGCAGCAGCGGCGCGCACTTTCTCAGCATTCCGGGCGGCCACAGCATCGACGCGCTGACATCGTTGGTCGGTCCGTTTGCCAGCCTTTCGGCGATCGTGAGAACGGCGCGGAATACGGTCGATATTATCGGAACCGGAGAAACCCTGCCTCGCACATCGGCGGATCAGGTCGTCGTGATGGGCGAGTTGGAAAACGGTGTCACGGCGACCCTGCGGCTTTCGGGAGCATCGTCGTTCGGTACGGGGGTTCGGATCGAGGTCAATGGCGATGCGGGCGACCTGGTGATCGAAGCAGCACCGGGCGGCCGAGGTATTCAGATGACGGACCTCACATTGCACCGCACGGTCGCGATGGGGGTGTTGGAGGCCGTGCCAGTCCCCGAAAGTGCGTACGCCGTTCCGGATACCCTGCGCGCCTGTCCGCCGATGAACGTCGGGGAAGCCTATCTCCACATGGCGGATGCGATTGCGGGCAAGCGGAAGGCCAATCCCGATTTCGGCGATGCCGTAAAGATGCACGAACTGCTGGATCTGATTGAACTGTCGGCGCGAGAGGGACGACGGGTTACGGTCTGACTCTGCTCCAGACCGAACCCGCCGCTTATCGTGCAGCGGGTTTGGCTGGAAGCGCATAGGCGATGAGCGCGTCGCTGCTCCCCGATAGCATCGCGCCATGCCCGCCCGCCGCGATCACCACGAACTGACGATTGCTTTTGGGTGACCAATAGCTTGCCGGCGTGGCTTGTCCGCCAGCAGGCAAGCGGCCCTTCCACAACTCCTTGCCGGTGCTTGTCTCATAGGCGTGGAGTGCGTGTTCCTGCGTTGCCCCGATGAAGACCACGCCGCCCGCCGTCGTGACCGAGCCGCCGATATTGGGCACGCCCATCGGGATCGGCACGAAAGTCGGCAGCGCCAGCGGCCCGCTGTCGCGCGATGTGCCGAATGGCCGGGTCCAGACTTTCTTGCCGGTGTTCAGATCGACGGCGCTGATCATCCCATAAGGTGGCTGCTGGCACGGAATGAAGATCGGCGACAGGAACGGCGCGACGTGCGCGGCATAAGGGACCCCCATTTGCGGCGCGGGGCCGCCGACATCGCTCATGTGAGCTGCCTGCATCGGTTTCAGGCCCATGCGGTTGGCGTCGGTGCGCGTGATCAGGTAATTATAGTTGGCGATCTGGTTGTTGTTGACGATCATCAGGTGGCGCGCCTTGTCCACCGATATGCCGCCCCAGTCGATCCCCCCGAGATAACCCGGCCATGTCAGCGTCGGGCGACCGACTCCCAGCGGTGTCATTGTCCCATCGAAGCGCGCCTGAAGGAAGCGGATACGGCACATCGCCTGGTCGATCGGCGTCAGGCCCCACATCGTCTTTTCGCTGGGGCGAGGACCACCGAAAGTCGGCAAGCCGGATGAAAATGGCTGGGTTGCGGACGGGCGTTCTTCTGGCACGGCGTTTTGCGGGACGGCACGCTCCACGACCGGGAACAGGGGCTTGCCTGTGCGGCGGTCGAGGATAAATATCTCGCCGCGCTTGGTCGGCTGGATCAGCGCCTTGGCTCCGTTGGGCAGGTCAACCAGCGTCGGCTGCGCCGGGACGTCATAGTCCCACAGGTCGTGATGCGTCGTCTGGAACACCCAGCGCGGCGCGCCGGTCGTGCTGTCCAATGCCACAACGGCGCTCGAATAACGCTCGTCATTCGCGGTGCGATGCGCCCCGAAATAATCGGGCGTGGCATTGCCTGTCGGGACATAGACGAGGCCGAGTTCCTCATCTGCGCTCATCGGTGCCCAGCTGTTCGGGGTGCCACGCCTGAAGCCATTGGCGGGAATGGTGTGAACATCGGGATTTCCGATGTCGAAGGCCCATGAGAAAGTGCCTGTGACGGCATCGAAAGCGCGGATAACACCTGACGGTTCCTGGACATGCTGCCCGTCGGTCACCCAACCGCCGAGCACGAGACGACCGCGCGCCATGGTCGGCGCGGAACTGACGAAATAATAGCCTTTTTCGACGGTGCCGAGGCCGGTCAACAGACTGACCTGACCGTTTGCGCCGAAATTGCTGCAGGGAGATCCCGTCTTCGCGTCGAGCGCGATGAGGCGCGCATCGACCGTAGCGGTGTAAATGCGTTCGGCGCATGGCCCCTTCGCGTTGGGAACCGCATAATATGTCACGCCACGACAGGTCAGCCCGAAGACGCCCTGCGGATCGATCTTTGGACGAAACCGCCAAAGCTCGCGGCCAGTTTCGGCATCGAGCGCGATGACATCATTATAACCAGTGCAGAAGAACAGCCGCTCGCCGATCTTGATCGGGGTCGTTTCGAAGGAAACCGTCGATCCCTTTGGCGCGGGACCGGTGTGATAGGTCCATGCAGGCTGAAGGCCCGCGACATTGGCGGGGGTGATCTGGGCGAGCGGCGAATAGCGCGAGCCGCCAGCGTCATTGCCATATTGCGTCCAGTCGCCTGAACCGGGTGCGACTGCGGAGGCGGTGTAGCTTTGGGAAGCGGGTGCCGAATGGTGATCGATCCAGAACGCCGATCCGACCAGTGCAATGGCGGTTGCTGTAAGTGCCAGCCAGAACGGCCGCGCATAGGGCAGGGGCTGGGCAATCCGCATCCCCTTCCTGAACATGGGCGTTAGCATCCACAGGCCCATGACGAACGGCAGGACGAGGCGGGGTGCCAGCGCCCAGCCGTCGAGACCGGACTCCCACAACGCCCAGATCAACGTTGCCATCAGGAACACGGCATAGAGCCGCACGCCGTTCCAGTTCCTGCGCGCGATCAGCAGCGCGGAGGCGATCGTCGCCAGGCCAGCGACGATGTAATAGGGTGAACCGCCGAGACCGAGCAGCACGCCCCCAAGCCAGGTGAGGGACAGTCCCACCACAAGGAGTAGCGCCGCGAAAAGGTAAAGCAGGATGGTCATCGATGCGCCTTTGGGACGAGCAAATGTAAGATGGAAGGCGGGCGTCGTTCTATCAGCGCACTTCGTTGACCAGCGCGGCGGTGCCATGATCTTCATAGGCAGTCGTCAGCCGCAGATGGTTCACGACGTTGATTTCCCAACCGTAGTTGACGACCGGCGTGGTCAGCCATCCGATATAGACTCCCCAAACCAGCGCCCGGCGATATTCGCGGAACGTGGCCTCGAACGGGGGCAGGTCGCGCACGCCCTCTGCGGCAAGGCGATCAAGATAGAAGGCGAGCAGGTCGCGTTCGTGCAAGCGGCGTTCGGCGATGGACAGGGCAGTTGTGATTAAATAATTGACGTCGTGCATGTGATGGCCGCGCACCGATAACTGCCAGTCGAGCAGGCCGCCGCCCGGTGCCTCCGGACCGGTTCCGGGCAGCAGGTAGGTGTTGCCGAGATGGGTGTCACCATGCAGCACGGTCTGCGACAATGTGGATTGATGGCGCTGGACCGCCTGCACGCCCGCAAGCAATTCCGCCCCGGTCGTGCCGAGCTTTCCGACCAGTTCGGTCTTGAAGACCTGCGAGTCGATTTCATGCTGGATATAGGCAGGGGCCAGATTGTTCATCAGGTCGGCCACGCCACCCGAAACATGGGTTTCCAGCCAGTCGAGATCGCCCGTAAAGCGTGGGCTGTTCCAGAAGCGGGCATGAAGTCGTGCCAGTGTCGCCAGCAACGCGCGGACCTGCGGCAGCGTGACCGGCGTCAGCACGTTGGGGAAGGTTGCGCCACGCTCGGTCAGGTCTTCGAGCACCAGCCCCAGACGATGCGTAACAGGATCGTAGTGCGCGCCGAAGGTTGCCGGAGCCTCGATATCCAGTTCGTTTCGCAATCGGGCATAAAAAGCGACTTCGTTGCGATAGAACGGCCCCATGATGTCATCGACGCCGCGGGCCAGTTTGATGACGAGCTGACGGGGGAGGGGGACATTGGTTTTGTCCGGAAATTTGGCTTCCCCCGGCACATAATCGACCTCGACCATGGCACGGCCAGCCGTCGAAACCATTTCCTGGCCATATGTTTTTGCATCGACCAGCCGCACTGCACTGACCCGCGCCGATTGCCCGTTTTCCGCCAGCAGCGCGTTCAGATAGTCGGGGGTGATACCATCGCCCGTGACCGGATGATCGAGGCCGCTCGCTACTGTCGTCACTGGGTAAGCGCCTTCACCCAATCAGGTACATTTTCCGAGATGCAGGCCTGTTCCCGTAGCGATGATATCCGCCATCCCGCTTCGGTGCGGATGTATTCATGATGATACCAAAGGTTGAACACCATGACTCGCGACTGGCCATTGTCGTCTATTTGCATGGGATTATAGACCGCGGTGCGCGTCCGGGCGGTGTCGCCGGTGATTGTGTATTGGGTGGTCGATACAGCGTGCAGATAGGCCTTCACCGCACCAAGGCTTTCCTTCAGGAATTTTTTGATCTCGTCGAGTGATCCCTTGACCCCTACCATCTCCGAATAGTCGATGACCGCGTCCGGCGTGAAGCAATCATCCAGCGCGTCGAACTCGCCGCTATCAACGGCGTAGCAATAGGAGACGATAAGATCCTGAATTTCGAACCGGTCGGAGATTTGCTGAAGGCTGAGCGCCATGACTGTGCATCCTCATTGTAATTTTATGCAGGGTCTTCATTTCATGGCGATGCTCGACATAGGCCTTTCCAAAGGTAGGTGATGGGCGAGCATCGAGGCTGGACAAGGCAGGGGACAGCCCGGCGGTGTCGGTGGTCGTTTTATTCAAATCAACGGGCGGCGTTAATATCGCCCGGCTCAAAGGAGATCATGATGGGAGGCCTTCCCGCTTTCACCGAATCCGACTTCGTCCTTCCCGCGGACAAGCGCGCCGAGATTACTGCTGGCCTGACGCCAAAGCAGGCCAAGATGGTCGAGCATTGGATGGACCTGCACGAAGTCATCAACCGCGGCGATTGGGATGGCATGGATGCCTTTTTCAACACCGACACGATGACGTACGACAACCCCAACCGGCCCGATCTCGGCACATACAGTGTCTGGAAAACGTCGCCACAGGGTCTGTACACGACCTTTCCGCCCAGCATCTATCGCACGCTGAAGGCGTGGGGCCGTGGCGAGGACGAAATCTGCGTTCTTTGCCATCATCACGGCAAGCACACCGGCGGACCCTATATGGGCGTCAAGCCGACCGGCAACGAACTGAATGTCGTCTGGTTCTCGTGGTTGCGTTTCCGCGACGACAAGATCGACCATATCTATTCGATCTCCGACGTTTATTCGATGCTGATTGATCTGGAAGTCATCGCTGCACCGCAGCCGGTTGACCCCTATAAATAAGGCTTGGGCCAGCATCGCGCTGGCCTGAATCATCCAAGCGAGATTAAGGTCGTGCCGAGAGGCGCGGCCTTTTTCTATTCAGGCCGTCATCAAAGGCTGAAGCCGCCATCGACAACGAGCGTCTGGCCGGTGATATATTTGGCCTTGTCCGACGCAAGGAACGCGACGGCGTCTGCGATATCCGCACCGTTCCCGAATTTTTGCAGGGCAATGCGCTTTCGCTGGGTTTCCCAGATTTCCGGAGAATAGAGGCCTTTCAGGAAAGCAGCACCGAGGCCCGCGTCGATAATTCCCGGAGCAACCATGTTGGCGCGGATGTTATAGCGACCCTCCTCCCTGGCAATGGCGCGGCCCAACATCTCGATGGCAGCTTTTGGCACGGCGGAAAGCGCGTCGCCGGGCGGGAAAACGGTTGTCGCAACAGAGACGACAGACACAAAGTTTCCGTGGCCCTGCGTCCTGAAAATTGGGAGGGTTGCAGCAACAACCCGCGTGAAGCCGATGAGTTCGGTTTCGATGACCTCGCGCCATTTATCTTCGCCGATCTGGCTGACAAAGGGCTGGCCGATTTCGACGCCGCTGGCAAAAACCATCGTGCCGATGGTGCCGAAATGGCTGGCGGCGGACTGTATTGCGCCGACGATGGAGGCTGCATCGGACAGGTCGCAGCGGACGGGCAGGGTCGGGCAAGCGAGATCATCGGCGAGGGACTCTGCCGCCGCCTGTCCCGATCGATAGCCGATTGCGACGCCTTCCCATCTGGGGGCGAGAGCACGGCAGATCGCGCCGCCAAGGCCACCGCTCCCGCCGACAACGAACGCAGCGCCCCGGTTCATGCTGTTATTGGCAGATGGTGCGCGAGGTGGGACAGCAGCGTGTCAGCAAAGGCGTCATTGCGGTCGCCGGTGAACATATGACCGACCCCCTTGGCGACCACCACTTCCAGCTGCGGGGTCAGGGCGCGAAAGCGGGCGACACTGTCGTCCGATACGATATCGCTGTGTTCGGCCTTGACGAGCACGACTGGCACTTTCAACGAACGTGCCGCATCGACCAGGGCCTGACCCTCCGAAGGGGGGTGCAGAAATTCGGGCGCACCGGCACGACTGTCCCACTGCCAGAACAGCCGACCGTCACCATCGGTCCGCAACGCGCGGGCAAGACCGGAGATGTCGGTGGGACGCGGTTGGCCGAGATGGGCTGACAGGGCATCGGCGGCGTCCTCCAGCGACGCAAATCCGGCATCACTCGCCCGGAAGAAGCGACGAATGC
This sequence comes from Sphingomonadales bacterium, assembly GCA_028289885.1. Lineage (GTDB taxonomy): Bacteria > Pseudomonadota > Alphaproteobacteria > Sphingomonadales > Sphingomonadaceae > Sphingomonas_O. Next base: position 11,549 of record JAQGKX010000154.1, on the reverse strand, counting down.
CGTCCACGCCCGCGTCGACGATATAAGGGGAAACATCGGCCAGCATCAGCAAGGCGACATGCTCGGGATGGGCCGCGCTTCCGATCAGCGCCGACTGTCCACCACGAGACGCTCCGACGAGGGCGAGCGGACGTGCGAAATGGGCAATGAGGGCTTCTACGTCGCGCGCATAGTCGATGACGTGATAGGCACCATCTGCGGCCCAATCGCTCTCGCCATGTCCGCGAAGGTCGATAGCCAATCCATAATAGCCGGCCTCAGCGACGCGTCGCGCCGCACCACGCCACGAACGACGGCTTTGTCCGCCGCCGTGAAAGAACAGCACCGGCGGACTTTCGGGATCGCCATAGCTATCGGCAGCCAGCGTCAGGCCGTCGCCCGGCAGCCTTATGGTCGATCCCGTCATCAATTCGTCGCTTATTCGGCCGCGATCGCTTCCGGCCCCGTGTAAACGAACTTGCCCGGCGCGTGATGCCACTGGCCATCGTCGTGCGTTTCATAAGGCGAAGCGACTTCGATAAGAACGCCGTGCGCGCTTTTTGCACCGACCCAGCTCCATTTCTGCCAGGTCATGTCCGGATCGTTGTAGGTCACGCCTTCTCCCGGGAGTTGCAGTCCCTCGGCGCGGAGTTTTTCCATCGCGGCGGGAACGTCGTCGGTCGTGAAGCAGAGGTGATGGACGTGCTCGCCTTTCTTATCCAGACGATCGCCCAGCGGCGTGCCCTTGCCGGGCTGGATGAACTGGATTTCGGTAGACTGGTCGTTGACGAACGTCGCCCACTTCATGCCGGCGTCCTGACCGCTCGAAAATTCGTCATATTTCACGATCCGACGTTCGAGCGACTTCGGATCGAGGACTTTCAAAATCTTGGTCCAGTCTTCGATCGCACGGTCGAGATCGTGAACAAGCATGCAAACATGGGCAAATGGGCCGCTCGGCATAATAATTCTCCTCAGTTCAAATTAATTGTGGCGGTGCCGGCATTCACCGTGCCGCGTCCGTCCACGTCGAGTGTAAACGCACAGCTTATCCGATTGTTCTCGACTGCGGTGACGCTGCCGTTCGAGACGACGCGGTCGCCCGCATAGACGTTGTCGAGAAACCGCGAATCCATCGCCTCGATCCGTCCACCGGGGAATGCCGCCATCAGCATATTCATCATATAGGCGACATTGGCCGGGCCCTGATTGATGACGCGATCGCCCAGACCCTTGGCCTTCACGACTTCGACATCGAGGTGGATCGGGTTTGGATCGGCCAGAAACACGGCCCAGTCCTTCATGCCATCGGGGCTGACGCTCTCTATGACGAAGGGAGGCAGGGCGTCGCCCACGGCATAACCGGTCATGCGAGTTCCTTTCGCGGCAAGACCCATACATTGTCGGTTTGCAGAACCTGCTTCCCCTCCAAAGTATTCAGGCGCAGGCGATAGGTCAGGACATCCATGACGCCGAGCTTGCGACTGCGCTTGCGGATCAGCGACAGGATTTCGCCCGTTACCTTGTAGCTTTCGCCGACCATGAGCGGGGCATCGAAGACAACCCCGCTGCTCCCCATCATCGGGCCATCGTCGACATCGAATTCACAGGTTTCGCAGACGCCGGCGACGGTCTTGCCCATCGCCACCTGCGTTGTGATGTAATAATAGATCGGGTGGGCGGTGCCATCGCTTGCCGGTTCCACGCCGGTCGAACGGCAGAGTCTGGCATTTTCCTCAGCCGAAATCGTGAAAATCTTGGTGCCGTCCAGCGAAACGCCGGTGACATCGGGAGCGGGGGGCAGGTCGGTCAATTCGCTCATGTCAGTAGGACCGTGGCAGGCCGAGGCTTTCGGCGATTGAGTTGCGGACCATCTCGTTGCTGATCGGCGTCATGCGCAGGATACGGTGGTCGCGCCAGTAACGCTGCATGTCTGTTTCCGCCGAATATCCCATGCCGCCCATGATCTGGATGCCGAGGTCGGCCGCCTTCACTGCGTTCTCCGTCGCGACCATTTTCAGCATGTTGGCCTCGACGCCACAGGGCATGTTCCGCGATTGCATCCACGCCACGTTGTTGAGCAGCAGCTCGGTCGTCTTCTGCCATGTGGCGATGTCCGCGACGTAGTGCTGGAGCACCTGAAACCGCCCGATGATGCCACCGAACGCCTGACGCTGGAGCATATAGGCGACTGCGTCTTCAAGCACGCCGTCGATGGCACCGAGGCATTGCGCGCCGACCATGATCCGTTCGTTATTGAGGCTGGGCAGCATCGCATACCAGGCCTTGCCCGGCTCGCCGAGAACATCGGCATCGGGCACGAAGGCATCGTCATAGCTGACCGCGCATGACCCCATCGCCCGCATGCCAAGCTTTGGCAGCAGAGTCGCGGTGATGCCGGGCGACTTGGCATCGACGAAGAACATCGTCAGGCCCTGATGCTTCTTTTCGACGTTCTTGTCGGTGCGTGCGAGGACCAGCAGGCGATCCGCAGCCTTTGCAGCCGTCGTCCACATCTTGGCTCCGTTGAGTAGCCAGCCGCCATCGACCTTCTCCGCGTGGGTCTTCATCGCGCCCAGCACGTCGGTGCCGCCGTCCGGCTCGGTCATGCTGAGCGATACGCGCAGCTTGCCCTCAGCCATTGGACGGAGCCAGCGTTCTTTCTGTTCCGCTGTACCCGCCGACGCGATCGACTTCGCGCCGCCGAACGACGTCAGGCCCCATACCCAGAGCAGGCCACCTGCGGTGCGGGCAAACTCACGGGCAAAGATCATCTGCATCATCACGTCGCCACCGAGTCCGCCGAACTCCTCCGGGATGCCGATGCCGAAGAAGCCCTGCTCGGCGATCTTGTCCCACAGCGCGTAGGGGTAGTTTTCCTCGTCGGCCTCAAGCTGGCGCATCCAGTCCTTCGGTGCTTCCGCCTCGACCCAGCGGCGCACGATGTCGCGGAATGCCTGCTGTTCTTCGGTTAGCGAAAAATCCATGGTCGTCCTGCTTGTGTTCTCGTTGACTCTATCGTTGCGAAAGCCGGGTGTTTGGAACCTATCGAAAGGCGGGCCGTGTGGTTCAGATGGCCAGTCCGCCTTCGACGGGGATGACCGATCCGGTGACATAGGCCCCCGCCTGGGACGCCAGATAGATGGCGGCAGCAGCAACGTCCTCGGGCAGGCCGACACGGCGACGGGGAACCATAGAGATTACCATTTCGCGCATCTCGTCCGACGTGATGACGGTCATTTCGGATTCGAAGAAACCGGGGGCGATGGCGTTGACGGTGATGTGTTCGGGGCCGACTTTCTTGGCGAGCGATTTGACCAGCCAGTGTATCGCGGCCTTTGATGCCTGATACGCATAGACTTCGCGCGGCCCGATCTTGAGCGCACCGACAGAACCGATGTTGATGACACTCGCCGGGCGTTCGGATGTTGCGCCCGCACGAAGCAGCGGCAGCAATTTCTGCATGACGAAAAATGGAGCCTTGAGGTTGAGGTCCATCACCGAGTCCCAACCGTCCTCCGAATAGTCGTCGATCGGCGCGTCCACCAGCGTCCCGGCATTGTTGACGAGGATGTGCAGCGCGGTTTCCTCAGCTCTAAAGCTGGCCACCAGAGCCTCGATACCCGCCATCGTGGACACATCGGCCTGCAAGCCGATCACGGTGCCACCTGTTGCCTGCGCTATCTGCCTCGCCGCCTCGGTGACTTTTGCCTGCGTGCGGGCGCAGATATAGACCTTTGCCCCCGCAGCAGCGAGGCCCGTGGCGACGTGGCGACCGATGCCGCTCGTCGCACCCGTAACGAGGGCAACACGGCCCTCGACCGAAAACAGATCGGTTATGTTCACGCCTGCTGGCCGATGCTTTTGAGGATCAGGTCAACCGTACCCTCTGGATCGCCGACAAGCATGGCATGATCGCCCGGATGATTGTGGATCGTCCATCCCAATGACCGTGCCCGATCGTGCATGGCCGTCATCACGGTCTCAGCCGCAGCAACATAATGGACCGGCTTCTTGATCGTTTCCGCACCGACGGCGATGACACACGACGTCGCACGCATGGGCTGGTCGGTCAGATTGTCGAGCAGCCATTGCTGGCGTTCGGCATCCATCTGATGCGGATGGTCCTTGGCGGCGGCACGCTGCATCTCGTCCACACCCGACCCGACCGGACCTTCGCCCGCGTCAAGCATGGCGTCGAGTCCGGCAAGCTGGTCCTCGGGCACATATCCCATCAGCGAGGCGATACGTTCACCCGAATAGGGGACGATGGAATCGAGGAAAATGACATCGGATATCCGGTCGCCAGCCTGAGCGATTACGCCGGGCGCGACGGTGCCCGCATAGCTATGCGCGACCAAAACGACGTCGTGCAGATCCTCGAATTTCAGGACGTTGACGATATCGGTCACATGCGTCGCATTGCCGACATCACGCCCGATCAGGTGGATACGCTCGCCAAAGCCGGTGAACGTCGGCGTCAGGACGCGATGCCCCTTGGCTTCGAGCAATTCGCGAACGAATTTCCAGGTCCATCCGCCCATGCCGCCGCCGTGAAGGAGTACGAACGTCGTCATGTCATTTGCTCCGCTGGCTCGAAATTCTGGATGAATTCTTCTGGCGGATTTGGCCCCCACAGGAACATGCTGTCTTCGGGCGGATGGTTGCCTGATTGCCAGTCATGGTCATGTGGAATGTAATCCATGTCCGCGGAATACTCGCTGTAGCTGCCCCACGGGTCGCGGCAGTAATAGAAATAATTGGCGCCGAGGACATGCCGCCCGACGCCCCAACCCTTGTCGAAGCCGCCGCGCGACATTTGCGCCATTCCGAGGCCGACTTCCTGAAACGAACCGACATCCCAGCTGATATGGTGCATCCCGCGGCGGTCCGACTTGACCAGCGCGAGCATGTGATGGTCGCTGCCGTGTGGACCGTGGAGAAATGCCACGAAGGGGCCGCTCTGGTCCGAAAGCCTTAACCCTAACGTTTTTTCGTAAAAGGCAATCGCGTCATCGACGTCGGTCGTGAACAAGGCAAAGTGTGAGAGACGGCGGGGCTGAACCTTTGGCGCTTTCGAATTTGGAACCGCGCCAGAAATACCGGGGCCGGTCGATTCCACGGTGAATTTGCTCTTTTCATCAGGTGACGATTTGTCACCGACGCGGATGTTGACCGGTAGACCGTCGTACCCCTTGAACCAGATGCCGTTGCTATCGGCTCCGTCAGGGGCACTCACCCGATCGATACCGAGCGTATCGAGCCGAGCAGCCAGATCGTCGATCTCATCGGCATAGGCGCCAAAGCTCAAATAGCGCAGATGTTTCGCCTCCGCGCCGCCAACAACCGAACCCCAACGATGGCGATGGCCGAATGTGTAAAGGCCAAGCCCACCGTCCTCGTCACGAACGTCGAGGCCGAACAGGGTGTAGAAGCCGCGAGCCTCCTCCAGATCAGGAACGGCGATCGCGAAATGGTCGATCGAATGGACGCCCGTTACGCCCGCGCGCCGGTTGAGCTTGGCACTGTCGGTCATCTTTCCTCTCCTATGTTCTTTTCAGGCCGCGACGATCGGATTGCGAAGCAGCCCGACATTTTCGATTTCGACCTCGCAGACGTCACCGTCCTTCATGAAGAGCTGGGGCTTGCGGGCTAGGCCGATGCCCGAGGGGGTGCCCATGACGAGCACGTCGCCAGCCTCCAGCGTCATGAACGTGGACAGCAGTTCGATCGTCGTCGCGACGTCGAAGACCATGTCCGATGTCGATGCGCTCTGCACCGTCTGGCCGTTGAGCCGGGTCTCGATCTTCAGTCCAGCAGCACCGGCAGGCAGTTCGTCGGCGGTGACGATCCATGGCCCGAAAGCCCCGGTGTCATCGAAATTCTTGCCCGCCGTCCACTGTGGCGTCTTCATCTGGTAATCGCGGATCGATCCGTCGTTGAACACCGAATAGGCAATGACATGATCGAGTGCGGCATCCTGCGCGATGTCCTTGCCGCCCGTGCCGAGGATCGCGACGAGTTCGCCCTCGTAATCGAGCTGGTCCGACATCGGAGGCTTGATGATCGGCGCGCCGTGGCCAATCAGGCTCGAATTGAACCGCCCGAAAAGCGTCGGAAATTCAGGAACCGCAAAGCCGCCTTCCGCTGCGTGATCGCGGTAGTTCAGTCCGAGACAGATGATCTTCGGTGCGCGGTTCAATGGAGGCAGGAATTCCAGATCGGCTTCGGCAACATCGGTGCCTTCGGAAAGGACGCGATTGCCGGCTTCCTTCAGCGCACCCACGCCTTTGGCGACCAAAGCATCCAGGTTCGATAATTCGGCGTTGCCAAACAGCGCCTTGATCCTGCCGCCATCCTGAACGGCGAGGCCTGGGGCGGAATATCTCGAAACTTTCGCGAGGCGCATTTTATAGTACTCCTGATGCAGATTTTTTAGCTAACTGAACGAATAGGCTTCACGAAATATATTTAAAAGAGATAATCTACTATATTTGAGTTGCGGCGCTTGGGAGAATTGCTAGCGTTGGCGACATGACCCGCAAAATATCTCTTACGCAGCGCGCCTACGATCAGCTGCGCGACGATTTGCTGACTTGCCGCCTTGCGCCGGGGGAGCGGATCAACATCAAGGAGATTACCGAGAATCTCGGTTTCAGCCTCGGGGCGGTGCGTGAAGCCCTTGCCCGCCTGACGTCGGAAGGGTTTGTCACGACGGACGACATGCGCGGCTTTCGCGCTGCGCCGATTTCGATTGCCGACCTCGTCGACCTGATGGCGGTTCGCGCCGATATCGAAGGACAATGTTTGCGCCGCTCGATCGCCAAGGGCGAACTCGAATGGGAAAGCGCGATCGTGAGCGCGGCGCACCGGCTCAATGGAACGCCCATGTATGCGCCGGGTCCAGACCGCCGGTTGAACGATTCCTATGCTGCTGCCCATGCCGCTTTTCATGAGGCGCTGGTTGCAGCCTGCGATAGCCCCTGGTTGCAGCGTTTGCGGACGTGGCTTTATTCCCAGTCTGAACGCTATCGTTACCTTACCATCCCGCTTGCGCGCGTGGAGCGTGGCGTTACGCAGGAACATGAGGCGCTGGTCGCAGCCGTGCTGGCGCGCGATGCCGATGCCGCCGTGGCGTTGCTCAGCGCCCATTTGACCGCAACCGCGCAAATCCTGATCGACCGGGAAATCGCCAGCGCCGAGGATGCCCCCGCACACCAGCGGGCAGGATTGCGCGCCCTGTCGTCGATGTTGCCGAACTAGCATTTCTACGCGCTGGGTTTCTGGTTGGTGCCAGCCCCGCTGGCGGCCATCAGCATATTGCTCATGCCGCCATCAACAAGGATGTCGATGCCGCTGATGTGGCTGGCAGCAGGGCTGATGAGAAACAGGATCGCGTTGGCGACATCCTCTGCCATGCCAAGTTTCCGCAACGGGATGTTTGATTCCCGCTGGTCGCGATTGGCCGCAATCGAATAACCCGCAGCGGTCATCGGCGTATAGGTGGGGCCGGGCGATACAGTGTTGCACCGAATACCGTCGGGGCCCCATTCCACGCACATCTGGCGCATCATCATCAACAATGCGGCCTTGCTGGATGAATAAAACCCAAGGCCGGGGGTCGGTTGGGTAGCCGACATCGAGGCGGTGGCGACGAACGCGCCCCGGCTTGCCTGCAAATGGGGATAGGCAGCCTTGGCCAGCAACCATGTCGCACGCGTGTTGATCGCGAAAATACGGTCGAAATCGATCAGGTCGAGGTCGGCCAGCTTACCGCCCATGATGATACCGGCGTTGCTGATGACGGCATCGATCCCGCCCATATGCGACACAGCCGCCGCGACGATGCGGCCACCGCAGTCGGGATAGGCCAGATCGACGACGGCTCCCGATGCCGATGCGCCTAAGGTTTCGGTCAGCGCCGCAAGGTTCGCCGCGTCACGATCCGCGAGCAAAAGCTGGTGGCTTCCCTCGGCATTCAGGATTTCGGCACAGGCCCGCCCAATGCCGCTTGCTGCTCCGGTAATGACGACACGCATTTATCTTACACCCTCTGATTGCGACGTCAGTCCTTGAGACCGAGTTCGCTCATGAGCTGACCGCGCAATTTGAACTTCTGAATCTTCGACGCCGACATGGGCCATTCATCGACGAAACGGATGTGGCGGGGCACTTTGAAAGAAGCCAGCCTCGCCTTTGTATAGGCGATGAGTTCATCCGGGTCAGCATGGCCCTCGCCGCTCGGTTCGATGAAGGCGGCGGGAATTTCGGCCAGGCGTTCGTCGGGCAGGCCAACGACTTGCGCCAGCCGGACTGCGGGATGGCTGGCCAGCACAGCCTCGACTTCGGCCGCGGCGACATTCTCGCCACCGACCTTCAGCATATCCTTGAACCGACCATGAAACATGACGTGCCCGGATTCATCGACCGACCCGATATCTTCGGTGTGATACCATCCGTCCGCATCGATCGCCTCGGCGGTTTTCGCGGCGTCCTTGTAATAACCATCGAACAGATTGTAGCCGCGAACCAGTATTTCCCCGCGGGTGCCAAGCGGCACTTCGATCCCGGTTTCGGTTTCGACGATCCGCACCTCGATGCCGGGCAGGGGATAGCCCAGTCGTTGCAGGCCAAGCGCCGGGTCCATCGCATATCCGCCGGTCGTGACGATGCCGGTCGCTTCGGTCATGCCCATCGTGCCGACCTGAAGCATATTAGGCGCCTTGTCGCGGTACGCATTGCCCACACGTTCGGGCATGAACGCGAAACAACTGTTCTGCAGGCGCACCGATGACATGTCGGTCTTGTCCCAGTCCGGATGCGCGATCATCGCCTGATGGAATGTGACGAAAGGCAGGAACATCATCGTGACCTGCTCGGCCTCGATCTGGCGCAGGCTTTCACCGGCGTCGAAGTGGGGCTGGCCAATAAATGTGCCGCCGACATCGACGGCCCCAAGCATGGCCAGCATCGCGGCAACATGGAACAGCGGAAGCGGCGACCAGGCGCGTTCGTCCTCCACAAAATTCCACCGGTTTCGGGCGAGGTTGGAGGCTTCGCGCGTCACCGCCTCGTGACTCAGCAGGCAGCCCTTGGGATTGGCCGATGTTCCCGAAGTGTAGAGGATCATCGCCGTGTCGCGGACGCGCACGCCCAACCGCCTTTGATGAATTGCGGCGTCATCGATGGTTGCCGCGGCGGCATCGAAGCCGCCCTGATCGATGAACCCGCCGGCTTTATCGCCGCCGAAGATGATCATGCGGGCAAGTTTTGGCGCGTTGGCAAGCTTTAATGCGACCGCCTCACTTGCCGCCAGATCGGGAAAGGCTTCTGAAAGCCGGGCAACGAAATCGACATGCTCCGACTTTTCGTCATTGGTTACGATGGCAACAAGGTCGGCGTTCTCCGCGACATAGGCCATCTCCGGAGCCTTATAGCGTGCGTTCATTAACACTGAGATCGCCCCGCACATGGCCAGTGCGAACAGGGTTTCGACAAACTCGATTCCCGACGGCAACAGTATTCCCACATGGTCGCCGCGCTTTATGCCCAGCGCGTGAAATCCACGCGCGCGGTGCAATACGCTCTGCACCACGGCATCATAGGTTTTGCGTTCACCGGGAAAGACGAGCGCTTCCTTGTCAGGAAAACGGTCCCATGCCTTGAGCAGCAAATCGCCCAATGTGGTCGCGTCGATCCTGATGCTGGCGTAATTTTCGCCCGTGCCTGCCACCGATATCCGCTCCCTGATACGCTTGTTCCCTTCAAACTTGCAGCGTGATGGTAGTGGTGCGCCTTTCGTTGGATAGGTGTGAGACGAAGGGATTTTCCCGATTCAAGAGTCATCCACTATCGCTGCAGGACGTTTATCCATGGAAGCCTTTATCTACGATCATGTGCGGACACCGCGTGGCAAGGGCCGCCCGGATGGTGCGCTTCACGAGGTCACTTCGGTTGAAATGGTCACCCAGCTTCTTCGCGCGATGCAGGAACGCAACAATCTCGAGACCGGCTTGCTGGACGACGTTATCATCGGCGCGGCACAGCCCGTTGGTGAACAGGGCGGCGTCCTGGCGCGCGCGGCCGTGTTGCAGGCGGGCTATGCCGACACGGTCGGCGGCCAGCAGGTCCACCGCTTCTGCGCGTCCGGCCTCGACGCGGTGAATCTTATCGCCGCGCAGGTCATGGCGGGCATGATCGATGCCGGTATCGGTGGCGGCGTCGAATCGATGAGCCGCACCGTCATGGGTTATGACAGCGGTGCCTGGACGTCCGATCCAGCCGTCGCGTTCCGCAACCATTATGCGCCGCAGGGCATCGGTGCCGACATGATCGCGACGCTCGACGGCCACACGCGCCACGACGTGGATAGCTTTGCCGCCGAGAGCCAGCGTCGCGCGGCCGAAAGCTGGAAAGAGGGCCGTTTCAAGAACGCTATCGTGCCCGTGAAGGACGTGATGGGCGAAGTCTTGCTCGACCATGACGAACATATGCGGCCAGCAACAACAGTCGAAAGCCTCGCAACCCTGAAGGCCGCTTTCGAAGGTTTCGGCAAGGGCGGTTTCGATGCCGTCGCCAAGGCGAAATACCCGCAGATCGAGGAACTGACCTATGTTCACCACGGCGGCAACAGTTCCGGTATCGTCGACGGTTCGGGCATCGTCATGGTCGGATCGAAAGAGTTCGGTGAAAAGGCCGGACTGAAGCCGCGCGCAAAAATCCGTTCCTATGCCAACATTGGTTCGGAGCCGACGATCATGCTGACGGCACCCGCTGCGGTATCGCTCAAGGCGCTGAAGACGGCGGGCATGGAAGTCGGCGACATCGATTTGTACGAGCTGAACGAGGCTTTCGCGAGTGTTGTCCTGCGGTACATGAGTGCGCTCAACATTCCGCATGACAAAATCAACGTCAACGGCGGTGCCATCGCAATGGGTCATCCGCTCGGTGCGACGGGCGCGATGCTGGTCGGCACCGTGCTCGACGAACTGGAGCGCCGCGACCTGTCCACCGGGCTCATCACATTATGCGCTGCCAACGGCCTTGGCACCGCAGCGATCATCGAGCGCGTTTGAGCGTCGGCACCAGATTTTAAGCGGGAATAATCATGCGACATCTGAAAATCGAACGCAGTGACAACGGCGTTGCCATCGTAACCCTCGATAATGCCGACGCGCCGATGAACGTGGCGTCCGATGCATTCATCGCGGAAATGACCGACGCCATCGCCACGCTGAAGGATGATGCCGGGGTGACGGGGGTGATCCTCACGTCGGGCAAGAAAGCATTCATGGCGGGCGCGGACCTGAAGGAACTCGTGCAGGCCTTCGGTACGCTGACCGTCAAGGATGCCTTCGGGTTTTCGCAGCGCGCCACCGCGATGCACCGGGCCATCGAACAGTCCGGCAAGCCCTGGGTTGCGGTCATCAACGGCCTTGCCCTCGGCGGCGGTTTCGAACTCGCTTTGGCCTGTCACTATCGCGTGCTGGTCGACGATCCCAAGGTCGTCGTCGGGCTGCCCGAGGTCAATGTCGGCCTGCTCCCCGGATCGGGCGGCACTCAGCGCCTTC
>JAQGKX010000135.1 GCA_028289885.1 Sphingomonadales bacterium | reverse complement strand
AGCCAGATCCTGACGCGCGAGAAACACATGCTCGTAAAGAGCCATGCTATCGTCCTTGTTCCTACCGATCGCTGCCGAGCGCACCATGCATCTCGACCCTCCGGCTTTCTTAGAGGCGCGCCTATGGCTGAAAGTGTTGGACTTGGCAAGGCGCTGCGGTCTGCCTAACGAGCCGCAAAGAGGAGTTTCCTGATGAAGGCGTTTATATTCCCCGGACAGGGGAGCCAGTCGATCGGCATGGGCAAGGCTCTGGCAGAAGCCAGCCCGATTGCACGCGCGGTTTTCCAGGAGGTCGACGATGCGCTAGACCAGCATCTGTACCGCCTGATGACCGAGGGGTATGAGCGCGATCTGACGCTGACCGAGAACGCGCAGCCCGCGATCATGGCGAACGCGATGGCGACGCTGCGGGTGCTGGAGCGGGAGGGCAATATCAAGCTGTCGGACAAGGCTTCGTTCGTCGCGGGCCATTCGCTTGGGGAATATACAGCGTTGTGTGCTGCGGAGGCGATCGATCTAGCGACGACGGCGCGGCTGTTGAAGACGCGCGGACAGGCGATGCAGGCGGCGGTTCCGGTGGGCGAAGGGGCGATGGCGGTGCTGCTCGGCCTTGATTTCGAAACGGCCAAGGCGGTAGCCGAGGAAGCCGCGCAGGGAGAAGTTTGCGAGGCGGCGAACGACAATGGCGGCGGGCAGGTCGTGGTTTCCGGCCATAGCGACGCGGTCGATCGCGCCATCGAGATCGCCAAGGAAAAAGGTGCCAAGCGGGCGATGTTGTTGCCTGTGTCGGCACCGTTCCACTGCGCGTTGATGGCTCCGGCTGCTGATGTCATGGCGGAGGCGCTGGCGGCGGCACGGATACAGTCGCCGCTGGTTCCGGTCTTTGCAAACGTCACGGCGGCGCAGGCTTCCGATCCGAACGTGATCCGCGATCTGCTGGTCCAGCAAGTTACCGGCACCGTGCGCTGGCGTGAAAGCGTCGAGGCGATGTGGGATGCGGGCGTCACCGAAGTCGTCGAATTCGGCGGCAAGGTGCTCAGCCCGATGGTCCGCCGGATTTCGCCCGACATGAAGACCGTGAGCGTCGTGACGATGAACGACATCGAAGCCCTGTTGGCTACACTTTGATTATGGAGAGCAAGATGTTCGACCTAACAGGCATGACCGCGCTGGTGACCGGCGCTTCCGGTGGGATCGGTTCTGCTGTTGCCGAGGCACTCGCCGGCCGGGGTGCCGCCGTGGCGCTATCTGGGACCCGCGAAGACGCGTTGAAGGCGGTCGCCGCGACGATCGCCGGTTCGGTCATCGTGCCGTGCGATTTGTCCGACGCAGCCCAAGTAGACGGTTTGATCCCCCGCGCGGTCGAGGCTCTTGGCGGGCGGTTAGACATCTTGGTCAACAACGCAGGCGTAACCCGCGACAACCTCGTCATGCGGATGAAGGACGAGGAGTGGGACACTGTTATCCGAGTCAATCTAGAGGCGGCATTCCGGCTGATCCGTGCGGCCTCCAAACCGATGATGAAGGCTCGGTTCGGGCGCATCGTTTCGATCACCAGCGTTGTGGGGACGACCGGCAATCCGGGGCAGGCGAACTATGCTGCGTCCAAGGGTGGACTTACGGCGATGTCGAAGGCACTGGCGCAGGAACTGGCGAGCCGCAACATCACCGTCAATTGCGTTGCCCCGGGTTTCATTACTTCAGCGATGACCGATGCGCTGCCCGACGCGCAGAAGGCGGCGCTGACGACGCGCATTCCGGCCGGAAAACTGGGCGAGGGCGCCGATGTCGCCGCCGCAGTCGTCTATCTGGCCAGCAAGGATGCCGGATACGTCACCGGCCAGACCATCCACGTCAACGGTGGCATGGCGATGATCTGACGGGAGCTCACGGGCGGTATTTCGCGTCCAGTTCGGCCTTGGCCGCGCGATACTCACGCTCGAGCCGGTCCACCCGATCGGCGACGCTTTCGACGGCCACGACCGAACCTATTCCCTGGCCTGAACCCCATATGTCCTTCCACGCCTTTGCCGATGGCGCGTTGTCCGACTGGCCGAAGTTCATCGTTTTATATTCGCCCTCGGGAAGGTTGTCGGGGTCCATCCCGGCGCGCTCGATGGAGCCGCGAAGGTAGTTTCCGTGGATACCGGTGAACAGGTTCGAATAAACGATGTCGGACGCATGGCCATCGACGATACCCTGCTTGTAGGCGGGGTCTGCGTTGGCCTCGGTCGTCGCGATAAAGGCCGAACCCATATACGCAAGATCGGCTCCCGCCGCCTGCGCGGCCAGCACGGAACGCCCGTTACCGATGGCCCCCGACAGCACGAGTGGCCCTTCGAACCAGGCACGAATTTCGGACACCAGCGCAAACGGCGACAGCACGCCTGCATGCCCGCCAGCTCCGGCACAGACGGCAATCAACCCGTCCGCACCCTTTTCGATGGCCTTGTGCGCGAACCTGTCGTCGATGACGTCATGCAGCACCAGACCGCCCCATGCGTGGACGGCAGAGTTTAAATCCTCGCGCGCGCCGAGCGAAGTGATCGTGATCGGCACCTGCCACTTTGCGCAGACCGCAAGATCGGTTTCGAGGCGGTCGTTCGATTTATGGACGATCTGGTTGACGGCATAGGGCGCGGCGCGGCGGTCCGGGTTGTCCCGATTGTGCGCCGCCAGTTCCTCCGTAATCCGGTGCAACCATTCGTCGAGCACCCCCGCCGGTCGTGCATTAAGCGCCGGGAACGACCCGACGATGCCCGCCTTGCACTGGGCAATGACGAGTTCCGGGCCCGACACGATGAACAGCGGCGAGCCGATGATGGGAAGCCGAAGCTTGTCGAACAGGGGAGAAGGAAGGGTCATATCGGGGGGTTTCTGGACGCAACGAAGCCATGTCGCAAGCAGGCGACGCATGACGCTACGGAACAGGCGCGGAGCGAGTGGCTGGGGAACTTCGTTTCGGAGTGCGTGTTGTAACGATGCTGAAACAACAGAGGATGCTATGATGCAACGATCCAGATTTATCGCCCGCGGTGCCGCAATCTCGGTGCTGCTCATGCTGGCGAACCCGGCCTATGCAGAGGGCAAGGCCGACCGCGCTCGCGCCGCCATCGCCGAGGCAAGCGGCAAGATCGATGCCGCGAACAAGCTAGGCGCGAACGGTGAGGTTCCCCGACTCCAGGCGGAGGCACAGGCGGCGCTGCGGTCAGCGCGCGAGAATCTCGCCAGTGGACATAAGGAAGAAGCGATTGCCGATGCGAACCATGCATCCACGACCGCTGATCTCGCGATAGGGGAAGCGCAGCGACACCGCGTGAATGCAGAGCGCGCGCAGCGTTCGAATGCCGAAGCCACCGCTGCGTCGGCCCAGCAGGATGCCGCTGCTGCCAATGCTCGGGCCGATGCGGCGCAACAATCGGCTGCTGCCGCTGCAGCAGATGCTGCTGCAGCACGGGCTGCGCCGCCGGTCATCCTGGCTGCTCCTGCTGCGCCGACCACCACTGTGACGACGGAGACGGTCAAGCATGTTGCGACACCGTCGCGAACCGTGAGACGTGCCCCGGTACGTCGCGTGGTCAAGCGGACCACGACTGCGCCTGCGGTCTCGGAAAAGACAACAACGACGGTGACGACGTCGCCGAACTGAGCTTTGAAAGTGGCCGTTCCCGCAAATTGGGGGACGGCCAAGTATTTTATGAAGGACGCCGGCCCAATTCCTTGTTGATGCCGAGCGCGACCAGCGTCCCGATTGCTCCGGACAGCAGATAGGCACCCGCCGCCAGCAAGCCGTATCGACTGGCGAGCCACAAAGCGACCAGCGGCGCGAAGCCAGCACCGACCAGCCATGCGAGATCGGACGTCAATGCTGCGCCGGTGTAGCGACGGGCGCTGGCGAAGTTGGTTGCCACGGCGCCCGACGACTGGCCGAAAGACAGGCCGAGCAGTGCGAAGCCGACGACCATGAAGACGACCTCGCCGGACGGTCCGCCATCGAGCAGTTGGGGCGCGAAACCGCTGAACACGGCAATGCCCGCAGCCGATACGCCGAGCAGATAGCGACGCCCGACACGGTCGGCGATCAGGCCGGATGCGACCAGCCCGACCAACCCAACAGCGCCGCCGATGATCTCAAAGACGAGGAACCGCGCCGCATCTTCGGTCGTGAACAGCATTACCCAGGACAGTGGAAAAACCGTGACCATGTGGAACAACGCGAAGCTGGCCAAGGGGGCGAACGCGCCGATCACGATCGTGCGCCAGTCGCTGCGAACAGTCTCGGCGACGCTCGACGGTTCGAGGTCGCGGCTTTCGAACAGCGCGGTATATTCGGGTGTCGTCACCATCCGCAGTCGGGCAAACAGCGCGACGACGTTGATCGCGAATGCCACGAAGAACGGGTAGCGCCAGCCCCATTCGAGGAAGTCGGCGGTCGATAAGGTGGACACGAAAAATGCGAACAATCCGCTGGCCACGATCAGGCCGAGCGGTGCACCGAGTTGCGGTAACATGGCGTACCAGCCGCGCTTGTTTTCAGGGGCGTTCAGCGCGAGCAACGATGACAGGCCATCCCATTGCCCACCCAGGGCAATACCCTGTCCGATGCGGAAGACGGCGAGCAGGACCGCCGACCAGATGCCGATGGTCTCATAACCCGGCAAGAAAGCGACCGCCGCCGTCGATCCGCCGAGCAGGAACAGGGCAATCGTCAGTTTCGTGCCGCGCCCCAGTGTTTCGTCGAGGCCGAGGAAGATCAGCGAACCGATGGGTCGCGCAACGAACGCCAGTGCAAAGATGGCGAACGAATAGAACGTGCCGGTAAGACGATCGACATAGGGGAAGATCAACGCCGGGAACACGAGCACCGAGGCGATGGCATAGACGAAAAAGTCGAAAAACTCGGAGGTGCGACCGATGACGACACCAATTGCGATTTCGCTCGGCGCAATGTCGCCATGCCGCGCGTTAATGGCGCGACCGTCGCGTTCGGCTGCTTGGGATGGGGTCCCGGGGGAAACAGTTTGCGCGGTCATCGATGCTTGTCCTGAACCGGGGAATCGTTCGTCACTATGTCCTTGATGCCCTATAACGCACGAGCGGGGGATTGGACAAAATGTCCAATGTCGCGGCGCAGCACAGGTGACTATCTGATGGGCATGTCAGCACCCGGTCGATCCAAGCGCAGCTTCCGCATCATCCCAGCCGTCTTGCTCGCCGCGATGCTCGGCGGGTGTGACATGGTGGTGATGAACCCGATGGGCGATGTCGCGCTCCAGCAGCGCAACCTCGTCATCTTTGCGACGGTGCTGATGCTCGTCATCGTTATTCCGGTGATCGCGCTCGTTTGCCTGTTCGCCTGGCGTTATCGATCGGGCAACGAGGATGCGCGCTATGAGCCGCATTGGGACCATTCGACCCAGCTTGAACTGGTGATCTGGGCGGCACCGCTGCTGATCGTCATCTGCCTTGGCGCGGTGACGTGGACGGGCACCCATTTGCTCGACCCGTATCGCCCTATCGAGCGGCTGTCGAAGGGCAAGCCGGTTGCCAAGGGCGTCAAGCCGCTCGAGGTCCAGGTCGTCGCGCTCGACTGGAAATGGCTGTTCATCTATCCTGAATACGGCTTTGCGACGGTCAACGAACTCGCTGCGCCGGTCGATCGCCCGATCCGCTTCCGACTGACGAGTTCCTCGGTGATGAACGCGTTCTATGTGCCGACGCTGGCGGGCATGATCTACGCGATGCCATCAATGGAGACAAAGCTTCACGCGGTCATCAACAAGCCCGGTGATTATGCGGGCTTTTCGTCCAATTATAGCGGTGCCGGTTTTTCGGGAATGCGGTTCCGTTTCTACGGGATGAACGATGCGGCATTTAACGCATGGGTCGCGCGCAACAAATCCGCGACCGGCACCCTGTCACGCGACCTGTACCTGAAGCTGGAGAGCCCGACCGAGAAGGTGCCGGTCATGCGCTTCGGCACGGTTGCGCCCGGCCTGTTCGATGCGGTCGTCAACCAATGCGTCCGCCCGGGCACGACCTGCATGAGTGACATGATGCGCAAGGACGCTCGCGATCCGGCTACCATGGAGCATATGCCGAACATGGGAAGGCCCGAGCCGAAACGTCCTGAATCGCCGCTCACGACGAACCGTGCGGGCGGCCCGCCTCCGACCAGTCCCGCGGACACCACGAAACGCGGTCCGTCTGCGCCAGAACAGTCGCGCACGCCCAAGCAAAAGCCCCTCTAGATGGCCGATCCCATGCAAACTTCGCCGATTTCCGTCAGTCCGTTTTTCGGGCGCTTTACGCTCGAATCGCTGCCGCTGCATGAACCGATCGTCGTGGGGACGTTCGTTGTCGTGGCGCTCGGCGGCGTCGCGGTGCTGGCGGCGCTGACCTATTTCAAACTTTGGGGCTATCTCTGGAAAGAATGGTTCACGACCGTCGATCATAAACGGATCGGCATCATGTACATGATCCTCGGCGTCGTCATGCTGCTGCGCGGGTTTTCCGACGCGATCATGATGCGGCTGCAGCAGGCAATGGCGTTCGGCGGGTCGGAAGGATATCTGAACGCGCACCATTTCGACCAGGTGTTCACCGCGCACGGCGTCATCATGATCTTTTTCGTGGCGATGCCGATCGTTACCGGCCTGATGAACTATGTCGTGCCGCTACAGATCGGCGCGCGCGACGTGTCGTTCCCGTTCCTCAATAATTTCAGCTTCTGGATGACGGCGGCGGGTGCCGTGACGGTCATGATGAGCCTGTTCGTCGGCGAATTCGCGCAAACCGGCTGGCTCGCCATGCCGCCGCTGTCGGGGATTGGGTTCAGTCCGGGCGTCGGCGTCGATTATTACATCTGGTCGCTGCAAATCGCGGGCATCGGGACCTTGCTGTCGGGCGTCAATCTGATCTGCACCATCGTCAAGATGCGTGCGCCGGGCATGTCCATGATGAAGATGCCGATCTTTTGCTGGACGTCTCTCTGCACCAACATCCTGATCGTCGCGGCGTTTCCCGTGCTGACCGCCGTGCTCGCGCTGCTCAGCCTCGACCGCTATGTTGATACATCGTTCTTTACGAACACGTTGGGCGGCAACCCGATGATGTATGTGAACCTGATCTGGATTTGGGGCCACCCCGAAGTCTACATCCTGATCCTGCCGATGTTCGGCGTCTTCAGCGAGGTCACCTCGACATTCTCGGGCAAGCGACTTTTCGGCTATACGTCGATGGTTTACGCGACGTTGGTCATCACGTTGCTCGCCTATCTGGTCTGGTTGCACCATTTCTTCACGATGGGGTCGGGCGCGAGCGTCAATGCGTTCTTCGGCATCACGACGATGATCATCTCGATCCCGACGGGGGCGAAGATCTTCAACTGGCTGTTCACAATGTACCGTGGCCGGGTGCGGTTCGAACTTCCGATGATGTGGACGGTGGCGTTCATGATCACCTTCACCATCGGCGGCATGACAGGCGTCCTGCTCGCTGTGCCGCCTGCCGATTTCGTGCTGCACAACTCGCTGTTTCTCGTCGCGCATTTCCACAATGTCATCATCGGCGGTGTGCTGTTCGGGGCGTTCGCGGCGATCAATTACTGGTGGCCAAAGGCGTTCGGCTTCAGGCTCAACCAGTTTTGGGGAAAGACCTCGTTCTGGCTGTGGGTCAGCGGCTTCTACTTCGCCTTCATGCCGCTCTACGTGCTGGGTCTGATGGGCGTGACGCGCCGCCTGCGGACGTTCGATGATCCATCATATCAAATCTGGTTCATCATCGCAGGCTTCGGTGCGTTCCTGATCGCCTTGGGGATTGCCGCCATGCTGGTGCAATTCTTCGTCAGCATCCGTGACCGCGAAAAGCTGCGCGACACGACGGGCGACCCCTGGGATGGCCGCACTCTCGAATGGTCAACGTCATCGCCGCCGCCGGACTATAATTACGCATTCACGCCGGTGGTGCACGACAACGACAGCTGGGCCGACATGAAGGCGCGCGGATATGAGCGTCCGACGGCCGGCTACAAGGCAATCCATATGCCGAGCAACACCGGCACGGGGGTGGTTCTCGGCGGGTTGAGCGTCGCGTTCTCGGTCGGCATGATCTGGTATGTCTGGTGGCTCGCTGGACTCAGCTTCGTGGCGATACTGGCAACCGCCATCTTCCACACGTTCAACTACAAGCGCGACTACTACATCCCCGAGGCCGAGGTGACGGCAACCGAGAACGCGCGCACCGATCTGCTTATGCAAAAAATACCGGCGGGAGCGGAAGCATGAGCCAGGCCGCGCAATACGACCCCGACATGTTCCACCTCGCCGAGGAGGAAATCCATCCCGAGGGCTCGAGCACGATGCTCGGCTTCTGGATCTACCTGATGAGCGATTGCCTCATTTTTGCGATGCTGTTTGCCACCTATGCGGTGCTTGGCAGCAGCTATGCGGGCGGGCCGGGGCCGAAGGAATTGTTCGAGCTTCCGCTGGTCGCGCTCAACACGTCGATGCTTTTGCTGTCGTCGATCACATACGGCTTTGCGATGCTGTCGATGACCGATGGCAAGCAGCGCGGGACGCTTGGCTGGCTGGCGATTACCGGGCTGTTCGGTCTCGCGTTCCTTGGCATTGAAATGTACGAGTTCGGGCATCTGATCCACGAAGGCGCGGGGCCACAGCGCAGCGCGTTCCTGTCGTCGTTCTTCACGCTGGTGGGCACGCACGGCCTGCACGTTACTTTCGGCCTGATTTGGCTGGTCGTGCTGATGGTACAGGTAAGCATGAAAGGGCTGATCCCCGCCAATCGCCGTCGGCTGATGTGCCTCAGCCTGTTCTGGCATTTCCTCGACGTGATCTGGATCGGCGTCTTTACCTTTGTCTATCTGCTGGGAATGTTGCGATGAGATCCGAGACGCATGTCAACGAGGAAGGCTATGGTTCGCGCAAAGGCTATCTGATCGGTTTTGCGCTGTCGGTGGTCCTGACCGGGATACCGTTTTGGCTGGTGATGACGATGCCCCTGTCGCCCCGGCTGACGGCGTTCATCATCATGGGTTTTGCGGCGGTGCAGATGATCGTCCACATGTTCTTCTTCCTCCACATGAACAGCCGCGCAGAGGGTGGCTGGTCGATCATGGCGCTGATGTTTACGATCGTCATCGTCGTCATCGCGCTGAGCGGATCGCTGTGGGTAATGTATCATATGAACACCAACATGATGCCCAGCCAAGACATGAGCCAGATGGGGTGACACGGCGGCCTGCAAAGGTGCTGGTGGCCATATTGTGGGTCGCTGCGATCAGCGGACTGTTTGCGCTCGGGACATGGCAGGTCGAGCGGCGCGCGTGGAAGCTTGGCCTGATCGCGCAGGTTCAGGCGCGATTGAAGGCGGCACCCGTTGCTGCGCCTGACAAGGCGCACCCGGAGGATGCATACCGGCGAGTTATAATGGGCGGGACCTTCATCGCGGACCAAGACAGTTTCGTTCAGGCATCGACAGTGCGCGGACCGGGCTGGTGGGTGATGACCCCGATGCGGACCGATGATGGTCGCACTGTCTTGGTCAATCGCGGTTATATGGCCGATCGCAAGGGTGCGGCGATGATTCCCGGACATGTGACAGTCACCGGTTTACTCCGATTGAGCGAGCCCGGCGGCGGCTTCCTGCGTGGCAACGATCCTGTCGCCGACCGCTGGTACTCCCGCGATGTTGCAGCAATCGCAGGAAAGCGCGGCCTCGGTCCCGTTGCCCCCTATTTCATCGACGCCGATGGTGCGCGCAATGCACCCGGGCAGCCTGTCGGCGGGCTGACGGTCGTCAGTTTCCCGAATAACCACCTCGTCTATGCGGTCACATGGTACACGCTGGCGATGATGGCCGCCGCTGGATTTGTCTATTGGATCAAACCCCTTCGCCGTCGCGGCCACAGGGTATGACGCTCAGCCTGCCCCAGCGTCGCGCTCCTCCGTCGATAACGGCGGGGCATGAAAATATGTTGCAGCTTGTCCAGTTGCGCTGGCTGGCGGTGGCGGGGCAACTCGTCACGATCCTCCTGACACATTTTGCATTTGGTATCATGCTGCCGCTGACGGCGATGCTCGGCGTGCTGGTGGGACTGGTCGCGCTGAACATCGCAAGCCAGTCGTTCCTGAGACGCGCAAGGCCGATCACCAATTCGGCGCTGTTCGCGGCACTGTTGCTCGACGTCGGGGCCTTGTCGGCGCAACTCTACCTCAGCGGCGGTGCGACGAACCCGTTTGTCTCGCTGTTCCTGCTGCAGGTCGTGCTCGGATCGGTGCTGCTCGAACGCTGGTCGACATGGACGATCGTTATCGCAACCAGCATCGCCTTTGCCCTGCTCACAGCCTATTATCGGCCGATATTATTGCCGCCCGGCATGGCGCAAAGCCTGTTCGCGCTGCACGTGCAGGGAATGTGGGCATGCTTCGCGCTGGTCGCGGTGCTGCTGGTGCTGTTCGTCACACGGATCAACGGCAATCTGCGTGCGCAGGACGCTCGGCTCGCCGAAATCCACCGGCAGGCGATTGAGGAGGAACATATCGTAAGGATCGGTATGCTGGCATCGGGCGCGGCGCATGAACTCGGTACGCCATTGTCGTCGTTGTCGGTCATATTGGGCGACTGGCGCCGTAATGTCGGAATCGCCAAGGATGCCGATTTGGTCCGCGATGTCGAGGAGATGCAGGCGGAGATCAAGCGCTGCAAGGATATCGTGACGGGGATCTTGCTCCTGTCAGGGGACGCGCGGGGGGAACAATCCGAGGCAACGACAGTCCGCACCCTGCTCGATCGCGTTGTGGCCGATTGGTGCGCGGCCCGCGATTTCTCAAACGCGCATTATGCCGACGACTTTGGCCCGGACGTCCGCGTTGCCGCCGATGTCGTCCTGCAGCAGGTTGTCTTCAACCTGCTCGACAATGCGGCCATTGTGTCTCCAGATGCGATAGATATCGAACTTTCCCGAACCGGCGATGACCTGGTCCTGACCATAAGTGACCATGGTCCGGGCTTTCCGGCTGAGCAACTCGCCAACCTCGGTAAGCCTTATAACAGCAGCAAATCGGAACTCGGGCGCGGGCTTGGATTGTTCATTGTCAGCAATGTCGCGCGAAAATTGGGCGGGCAATTGTCGGCGCGAAACGTGCCGGGAAGCGGTGCCGAGGTGATTTTGCGGTTGCCGCTGAACGCGATCAGGCTGAACGGGGACGATGATGCCGGATAAACCGTTGCTGCTGATCGTCGAGGATGATGCCGCTTTTGCGCGCACCCTGGAGCGGTCGTTCGAGCGGCGGGGTTATGATGTTCTGGTCGCAAGTGGACCGGACGGAATGGCGCAATTCCTCGCTCACCGGGTCCCGCGTTACGCCGTCGTCGACCTGAAACTCGGCCAGTATTCGGGCCTGCCCTGTGTCGCGACATTGCACGCGCACGATCCGGAAATGACTATCATCGTGCTGACCGGCTATGCGAGCATTTCGACGGCGGTTCAGGCGATCAAGCTGGGCGCGACGTCCTATCTCGCTAAGCCCGCCAACACCGACGACATAGAGCGCGCATTCGGGATGACATTGGGCGATGCCGACGCCGC
>JAQGKX010000026.1 GCA_028289885.1 Sphingomonadales bacterium | reverse complement strand
CGGACATGCTCGACCGGGCAGAAGATCCCGCAAAGATGATCCGCATGATCATCAACGAAATGGAAGAAACACTCGTCGAGACCCGCGCCTCCGCTGCGCGGCTGATCGCCGACCAGAAGGAGATGCGTCGCCACATCACCAAGCTTTCCGCGCTGGAAGCCAATTGGGAAGAAAAGGCCGAGCTGGCACTGTCGAAGGGTCGCGAAGACCTTGCCAAGGCAGCTTTGGTCGAACGTCAGAAGGCAACCGACCTTGCCGACCAGTTGACCGGCGAAATCGCCACGCTCGACGAATCGCTGCGCTCGTCCGAACAGGACATTGCAAAGCTTCAGACCAAGCTGCGCGAGGCCCGGACGCGCCAGAACGCCATCGCCACGCGCATGGAAACGGCGAGCAACAAACTGCGGGTTCGCGAAGCCTATGCAGGCGAGCGCGCGCAGGATGCCTTCTCACGCTTCGAACTGCTCGAACGTCGCGCCGATCTGGCCGAAGGACGCGCCGATGCGGCCGCCCTCGCGGGTGAGCCGAAGTCGCTCGAGGAAGAAATCGCCGAACTGAAATCCGCAGAGAAGGTCGACGCCGCGCTCGCCGCGATGAAGGCCAAATCCGCAACGAAGGAAGCCTGACATGGAAGACACGCTCGTTCCCGTCCTCGTCGTCGGAATCCTCTTCATCGGCCTTCCCTGGATCGTGTTTCATTACATCACCAAGTGGAAGCAGGCCAAGGTGCTGACCGTCGATGATGAAAATCTGCTCGACGACATGCACGACACCGCACGTCGGCTGGAGGAGCGGGTGATCACGATCGAACGGATCCTGACCGCCGAGAACCCCAACTGGAAAATGAACGGCTAATCGCCGAACCCTTTAAGGAGACCTGCCATGACTGCACGTCGCACTTCATTCTACCTCGACAAACAGAATGCCAAATGGATGGGCGTCTGTTCGGGGATCGCCGAATATACCGGGCTGGAGCGGACATGGGTCCGTGTCGGTGCGGTCCTGCTGACCATCATGGGCGGATTTCCATGGACGCTGATCGCCTATCTCGTCACGGCATGGGTGGCCAATCCCAAGCCGATGGGCCTGTACGAAAGCGCGGAGGATGCCAAGTTCTGGCAGGGTGTTCGCCAGTCCCCGACGCGTTCGACCCGCGACGTCCGCGCCAAGTTCCGCGATATCGACCGCCGATTGGCCGACGTGGAAACCCACTACACAAGCCGCAACTCGAGCCTCGCCAACGAGATCGACAACCTGCGCTAAATCGAAGGGGGACATGACATGGACAACATTGCAAGCTGGATCTGGGTGCTTATTCCCCTGGCCGCGATCGGGATCGCGCCGTTCAAGATGTGGCTCCGCGTCAAGGAGCGCCAGCTCGACAACCAGACGCATCTGACCGCCGAGAAGTCCGCACAATATGCGGCGCACACCGAACGGCTCGAGGCGCGGATGCGGGTTCTGGAACGGATCATCACTGACAAGGGTGTCGATCTCTCCGACGAGATCGAGGCGCTGCGGGACAAGCCGCTTAACTAAACATCAGGTCAGGGAGACCGACAATGAACCTCTGGGAAATGATCGTCGCGGTGGTGGTGATGGGGGCAATCGTGAAGATGTATCAGGCTCGCTACGGCGTAACCGAAGATAAACAGGGGAACCGGGTTGCCACGAGGAACGATCCCGATGCCGACCGCCTTCGCGAAGAAGTGCGGACGTTGAAAGAGCGCCTCGCGGTCCTCGAACGGATCGCGACCGACAACAACCGCGCCCTCGATCTCGACCGCGAGATCGACCGGCTACGCTGAGGAGAAAGACAATGGACCAATCTGTCCTGTATTTCGGAATGGCGCTGACGGCGCTAGCGGGGGCGACGATCCTGTCGCTGGTAGGGCTTCGGGCCTTTGCCGGATGGCTCGATTTTAAACGCGCCGAACTCGACCGGGGGCGTGATGGTGGTGCCCCGACCATGGTCGCCCGGATCGATATCGCCGACATGAAGGAACGCCTCCGCAAGCTCGAGGCGATTGCGGCGGGGGTGGATATTTGAGACTGAATGGTTAGAGCGCGAACCATGCCCCTGCCCGCGCTCGCCGACATTCTTGCCGAATATGAATTCCTCGATCCGGATGATCGTTATCGTCTGCTGATCGACCTGGGCCGCGACCTCGAACCGATGCCCGACCCGTTGAAAACCGATGCCACGCTGGTGCGCGGGTGTTCGGCGAGTGTCTGGGTTTACCCGACGCGACTGGAGGATGGGCACTTGCACTTCCTGGCCGATTCAAACGCCGCGATTACCAAGGGGATAATCGCGCTGGTGCTGGCGACGGTGCAGGACGGAACGCCCGAAGCGATTGCCGCGACCGATATTCAGGACGCGCTCGCACCCTTCAACCTGAAGGCGCAACTGAGTTCGAACCGCACGCAGGGTATTCCGAACATGATCGCATTGATCCGTTCCACGGCCGAGCGGTTGGTGGCATAAGCGCGGCCATGCGCTTCCACGCCCTTGCTGCCTTGCTGGCCGTCGCTGCGGCTCCATCCGATCTGCTGACGATCGGCGGGCAGGCTTTTCCGCAAGCCGATATTCTCGACGCGCGGGCAATCGCCGATGGAACCGGGGCGCCCAACATCTATGTCACGCTCACCCCGGCAGCGGCAACGCGGTTGATGGCACTGAGCAAGGCCAGCCTGGGCAAGCCAATCGCCATTGCGGTTGGGGGCACGGTGTTGATGAACCCGGTCGTACGTGAGGAAATTACCGGCGGCGCGATCGAAATTTCCGGCGTGGGCACCTTCGAAGCAGCGGTCGCCATGGCGCATCGGATTTCCGGCAAGGACCCGTTGCCGGAAAGCGTGGACGAGTAACTACTCGGTAAGCAGCGCCGCGACCTGAGCAACCGGAGTTCCAGCCCGCACGACCATCCAGTCACCCGGTTTGCGGCTGTCGATGACGGTCACTGCGTTCTTCGGACAGACACCGAGACATTTGACTTCGACCACGCCGCGCGCCGCCTTGCGCCCTTTGCCAAATTCCTTCTTCAGCGCTTTGGCGAGCGCAGTCTTGCCCTTTTCACCGAATCCGCCGTCGATCTTTTTGGAGCATTTTGCGCAGACGAGGACGGCACTGGCCCAGTTCGACGAAACGCGCCTAAGCATCCGCAACCCGCATCAAATAGCGGCGGCGCGACGGTCTTCGGCGGTGCGCAGCACGTCCCATGCCGCCTGGATGGCGCGGAATTTGTCCGCCGCGACGGGGTCGTTCTGCTTGATGTCGGGATGATTGGCCTTGGCCAGACGCCGCCATGATCCGCGCGCATCCTCGAACGTCGCATCGTTGTCGAGTTCGAGAACGCCCAACGCCCGCATTTCGTCGCGCGAGCGCGTGCCGTCGCCGGGGCCGCCCCAACCATAATGCGATGCCGCCTGATAGGCGGTTGCATCCCGCGTTTCCTCGGCCTCGCGCGCGGCTGCGTCTTCGGCGCTCAACCCCTCGAAATAATTCCACCCACGGTTGTACTCGGCGGCGTGCATCTCGCAGAAATACCAGCGCTCGGGGCTGTTGGGGGATTTTGGCGCAGGCCGGTCGCCCTTATTTTCGCAATTGTGGCGGTCGCACAGCTTTACCTGCGTCGCTTCGCTGGACGTGCCATAGCCGCGCCAGCGTGGAAAACCCCAATCGAGATTGCGTGAAGAACGTGTCATCGGACGCTATCTAGGGTGGGCGACTTGAAAGCGCCACATCGTTGCACCTAATATTTCAGTCGAATGGCGCTTTGCGGCGGGCTGTTTGCAACATCCTATCGCTATTGCCGGTGACTATGATAACCGGGTGCCATGAACGGGGGATCAAAAGTGGTCGGGCTCTGGCCCAACCGAAAGCCGGACGAGCAAGCCGATAACGGTGCGCTCGACCTTTCCACAGCTCACAGCATCGACGAGGTCGCTTATATGGATGACGACGCGCCGCCCCGCGAACTTGGGCGACTCGTCGCGACATTGTTGTGCGGAATTGCCGCCGTGGCGTGGGTGCTGTTCCTGCTGATTACCCGCCTGCCCTACTGGCAAATCAGTCAGCCCACTTCCGAGCAAGTTGCTGTGTTCATTGCCACCGGTTGCGCGCCACTCGCAGTCATCGGCATCGTCTACAGCCTGATTTCACGCGGGAGCAGGGCCGAGGCCGGCGGTTTGGGTCGCGTATCGGCGGCGCTGCGACTCGAGAACGAACGGCTCGAAGCGACGATCTCGCGTGTTTCGAGCGAACTGCTCAATCAACGCTCCAATTTGCGTGAGATGAACGAGCAGCTTCTGTCACTCGGTGAGGATGCGACCCACCGCATCCGCGAACTTGGCAGTGCCATGCACAGCGATGTCGATCAGATCGTCCGCCACACTCAGGCATTGCGCCAATCCGCTTCGACGGCCCGCGCGGATGTGGCGGTATTGCTCGCGGATCTGCCGAAAGCGCATGTCGAGACCCGCGAGATGGTGGTGCAGCTCGAACGCGCGGGGCTGTCCGCGCATGAGCAGGTCGGTCGCCTTGATGCACAATTGTCGGCGCTGACCGCCCGGGGCCGCGAGGCCGACGATATTGCCGGAAACGCGGCGCATAAACTGGCGGCGCATCTCGGCCGGATCGAAGGCGTCAGCACGACCGCGGGTGCTCGCCTTACCGAAGCTGCGACGTCGATGACCGACGCGGTGGATGTTGCGCTCGATCACGCCGCCCGCGCTGGCGATGCGGCGCGACAGACCATGGAAGCGCAAGGGACGGCGATGATTGCGCTGGTCGAACAGGCACAGGCGGCACTCGCCCGCACCGGGGCGGACGCCGCGCATGCGATTGCGGAACGGATCGATGATTCCACCGACCGCGTCGAAGCGATGGGCGCTTTGCTGGCGGGACAAAGCGAGGCGACCGCACGACTCATGGATGCGTTGCGCGAAGGTCTCGACAGTCTGGACGGTCGGTTCGCGGCGCTCGATGACAATGGCACGGCGAGCAGCGAGCGCCTTGCGGCGGCGCTATCGTCGCTGTCCGATCATGCAGGCACGCTGACGGGTGCGCTTTCCCGTGGAACCGGAACGGCGGATGCGCTGATCGGACGGACCGAGAAATTGATGACGGCGCTGGGCGCGACGACACACGAGATCGACGAGGCGCTTCCGGCTGCTTTCGACCGGCTCGACGAGCGGGCGAAACTGTCGCAGGCCATTGTTGCGCGCACCTCTCCGGATATTGCCGCGATCGAACGAACCGCCGCGTCGGCGCTCGACCGGTTGATGGAGGCCGAGGCGCTCTTGGCCAAGCAACGCGAGATGCTCGACGAGTTTGCGGCACACGCCGATGGACGTCTCGGCGCGGCGGGGGATGCCACGAGAGCGCTGCTCAGCGAAATAGAGAAGACCGATGGTGCCACACGCGAACTCGCCAATAACGCAAGCGGCCAGCTGGTCGAGGCGCTGGTTCGGGTGCGCGAAACGGCGCAAGCCGCCGCCGACCGCGCGCGCGATGCGATCAGCCGCGTCATCCCCGAATCCGCCGAGAAACTGGCCGAAGCAAGCCGCGAGGCACTGACCCACGCGATCACCGAGCAGGTCGAGGCGCATATCGCCGATCTGGGGACGACCGCCGAACGCGCGCTCGAAACCGCGCACAAGGCCAGCGACCGGCTGATGCGCCAGATGCTGACGATTGCCGATACCAGCGCGTCGGTGGAGGCGAGGATCGCCGAAGCCCGCGCCGAAGTGCAGGAAAACGACCGCGACAATTTTGCGCGCCGGGTGGCGTTGCTGATCGAATCGCTGAACTCGACCGCTATCGACGTGACTAAAATCCTGTCGAACGAAACGACCGACGCGGCATGGGCTTCCTATCTACGCGGCGACCGTGGAGTATTCACACGGCGCGCGGTGCGGCTGCTCGACACCGGCGAGGTTCGTGAAATCCTGAGACATTACGACAGCGAACCCGAATTCCGCGAGCAGGTGAACCGCTATATCCACGACTTTGAGGCGATGTTGCGGAACGTACTGTCGACGCGCGATGGGTCGGCGCTGGGGGTGACGTTGCTGTCGTCGGACATGGGCAAACTATATGTTGCGCTGGCACAGGCGATCGAGCGGTTGCGCGCCTGATCCTACAGAAATTCGTCACCCTGAACTTGTTTCAGGGTCCATTGGTAAACCCGCCTAGCCAGCAACGACGGACTCACGAATCCTGAAACGAGTTCAGGACGGCGGCCATGGGGCGTTCAGGCCGACTTGAACACCGTCAACTGGTCCACGCTCAGCCACCCGTAGGTGTAATTCCCGTAAAACAACGCAAACAGGATCGTCGCGAGGATCGTCATGCCGATCAGCACGCGCACGGGCCGAAAATTGGCCGGGGCGCTGTGGACCTGCCCCGGCGTCTTTTCGATACCGAGTTCGTCATGCGTCTTGATACCGAATGGCAGCACGACAAATGCGCTCATCACCCAGAACAGCACGTAGATGGCGAGCGCGGACTTCCAGTTCATGCGGTCAGACCCGCACGACCAGAACTTCGATCACAGGCTTTTTGCCGGTCCAGCGCGTGGCGGTCTTGCGGACGGCCATGCGGACGGCTTCGCGCACACGGTCGGGTTCGCGTTCCTTGCGCGCGGCGGCTGCGGCATCGTCGCAGGCTTCGAGCGCGAAGGCCTCGCGGTCCTCCTCGACCGGCAGGCCCTGGATGCGGACTTCGGGAGTCCCGCGTAGCTGACCGTCCGAACCGATAGCAACCGCGACTGAGACCACGCCGTTGACCGAAATGCGGCGGCGTTCGTTGATCGTAATGCCCTCGGCTGCAAGAATAACATCACCATCGAGCAGCAGCCGCCCTGTGCGCTCATGCCCAACGATCTTCGGACCGTTAGGCGCAAGGCGCACGACGTCGCCATTCGACTGGACGATTGACTTCGGAATACCCTGCTCCAGCCCGAAGCGCGCCTGTTCGGACATATGGCGACGTTCGCCATGGACCGGGATCAGCATTTCGGGACGAATCCAGTCGTACATCACCGCGAGTTCCGGGCGACCGGGATGGCCAGAAACATGGACGTGCGCCTGCTTCTCGGTGACCATGAGAATGTCCTTACGGGCGAGCGCATTCTGGATGCGGCCGATCTGGACCTCGTTGCCGGGGATCTGTTTGGACGAGAAGATGACGGTGTCGCCGTCCTTCATCTTGATCTGATGCTGGTCGAACGCGATGCGCGCGAGCGCGGCGCGGGTTTCGCCCTGCCCGCCGGTCGCGATGATCAGCGACTTGTGACCCGGCAATTTCATCGCGGATTCGAAATCCACGGTTTCAGGGAAGTCCTTCAGATAACCATTCGCGCGCGCGGCTCCGATGATCTTGTCGAGCGAGCGACCCGCCACGGTCAGCGTGCGGCCACTGGCCTTGGCCACCTGTCCAAGCGTGGCGAGACGCGCCGCGTTCGAGGCGAAGCTGGTGACGACGACGCGGCCCTTTGCTTCGGCGACAGCCTTCATCAGACCGTCACGGACGCTGCCTTCGGTGCCCGATGCTTCGTCGTTGAACGCATTGGTCGAATCGCAAACGAGCGCGAGGATTCCGCTGTCGCCGATGGCCTTCATCTCGTTGGCGGTCGCGGGGTTGCCCATCACCGGGTCCTCGTCAAGCTTCCAGTCGCCGGTGTGAAACACGCGGCCATAGGGCGTGTTGATGATGACTGCGTCCATATCGGGGATCGAGTGCGACAGGCGAACCAGCTCGATGTCGAACGGCCCGAGGTTCAGCTTGTCACCAGGCTTCATGATGTTGAGCTTGACCTGCTTGGCAATACCCTCTTCCTCCAGCTTGCCCTTGATGAGTGTCGCGGTGAACGGGTTTGCATAAAGCGGTACGCCGAGGTCGGCGGCGAGATAGGGGATCGCGCCGATGTGATCCTCATGCGCGTGGGTCAGGACGATGCCCACCAGATCCTTGCGCCGCGCTTCGATGAATTCAAGGTCGGGGAGGACGAGGTCGATGCCGGGATAGTCGGCACCCGCAAACGTCAGGCCAAGATCGATCATCAGCCATTTGCCGTCGCAACCATAATGGTTGACGTTCATGCCGATTTCGTCCGACCCGCCGAGCGCGAGGAAAAGCAGTTCTTTGCCGGGCTTAGTCAAAATTATTGGGTACTTTCTGAAAGTCGTTTCGGCCAATGCCGGAGGTCATGGCGCGCCATAGCACGAACATTGGCGATTGCGCCTAAATGATGAAATGGGGTGCGGTTTATTGTTTTGCGAGGCGCTTCCACATGATTGTCAGTCCGCGGATCGTCAGATCGGGTTCGATAACGTCGAAGACATTGCTGTGCCGTTCGAACAATGTGGCGAGGCCACCGGTCGCGATGACCTTCACCGGGCGGCCGACTTCCGCCTTGATGCGTTCGGTGAGGCCCTCGATCAGGCCGACATAGCCCCAGTATATGCCGATCACCATCTGGTCCTCGGTGGTGCGGCCGATCACCGACGTGCTTACCGGCGTTTCGATGGCGATGCGTGGGAGTTTGGCGGCGGCAACGACCAACGCGTCGAGCGAGAGATTGATTCCGGGTGCGATGATGCCGCCCTTATAGGCTCCGGTATAGTCGATGACGTCGAACGTAGTCGCCGTGCCGAAGTCGATGACGATCAGGTCGCCACCGTGCAACGTGTGGGCCGCGATCGTATTGACGACACGGTCTGCGCCGACGGTCGAGGGTTCGACGACGTCGAGGTGGATGCCCCATTCAAGCGGCGCGCGACCCGCGATGAGCGGGGTTCTCTTGAAATATTTTTCGGCGAGGACGGTCAAATTGTGGAGCGCTCGCGGGACCACGGTGGCGATGATGACCGTCTCGACAATATCGACCGAATACCCGGTGAGGTGCATCAGTTGCGAGAGCCAGACCGCATATTCGTCCGCGGTGCGTCGGGCATCGGTCGCGATCCGCCAGCGCGCGACAATGCTGTCGCCTTCGACGAGGGCGAAGACGACATTGGTATTTCCGGCGTCGATGGCGAGTAACATGGTTGGCCTTCAGATCAGGAATACGTCGCCCGCGTGAATGACACGGGTCGAGCCATCCGCCAAGCGCAAGCGGAGGGCACAGTCGGTGGTGAGGCCGTCGAACAGGCCGTCGATGCGGTTATTTTCGGAGGTCGCTGTGGACAGTGCCGTGCCGATGGGGTGCGCCCGGTCGAGCCAGG
This sequence comes from Sphingomonadales bacterium, assembly GCA_028289885.1. GTDB lineage: Bacteria > Pseudomonadota > Alphaproteobacteria > Sphingomonadales > Sphingomonadaceae > Sphingomonas_O. Next base: position 6,298 of record JAQGKX010000026.1, on the reverse strand, counting down.
CGGCGCGGATGGTCGGGAGACCCTCGGCGCGCCAGCGGGAGAGCCAAGTCGCGAAGATTTCGGTGAGGGTTTCCAGGAAGGACTTTGCGTTAGGCGGAGCGATGCCGAGCGTTGCCAGGCTGGTCGCAGGTCGATCGATATCCGTCGGGACGGGTGCGAGATTTACACCGATGCCGACGACGACCGCGTTGCCGATGCTCTCAAGCAGGATGCCCGAGATTTTGGCCCGTTCAATAAGGAGGTCGTTGGGCCACTTGATCGTCAGCGGTTGCGCCGGAGCCCATATTTTTAGCGTGTCGTAAACCGAAACGGCGGCAACCAGTGCCAGCGAGGGAGCAGCCGGATCGCTCGGGCGGAGAGTGACGAGGCTGCTCGCGTAGACGTTGCCGACAGGGGAAACCCAGTCACGCCCCAGTCTTCCGCGCCCTGATGTTTGCCGGTCGGCGTAGAGCCAGTCACCCTCAGCAACCGAGCCGGTGCGGGCCAGTTCGAGCATATCGGCGTTGGTCGAACCGGTTTCCGCGACGTGGATGTTAGTCAGAACATCGCTCCGGCGGCGGTGTTCGACCATGCGCCAAGCCATGGAATCGCGAGATAGCCGAGGACGATGAACACCGCGAAAATCGCAATCAGGCCGTTTTCAAGGCGGCTGACGGCGGGGGCGAAATCAACGGCAGGTTTATCGAAATACATCGTCTTGATGATCTTCAGATAATAGAAGGCACCGATCACCGACGAGGCAATACCGATGGCAGCGAGTGGGGTCAGCCCTGCCCCGACCGCTGCATCGAATACGACGAACTTCGCCCAGAAACCGAACAAAGGCGGGATACCGGCGAGTGAGAACATGAAGATCGCCAGTGCGGCCGCCAAACCTTTGCGACGTTGCGACAGGCCCGACAGGCTGGCGATGCTTTCGACATGGTTGCCGTCGGCGTCGCGCATCTGGAGCACGCAGAGGAACGATCCGAGCGTCATCACGACATAGATCGCCATATAGGTCAGAACTGCGGCTGCCCCTTCCCGCGTCCCGGCGGCAAGGCCGACAAGTGCGAAACCGACGTTGTTGATCGACGAATAGGCGAGCAGGCGCTTTATGTTGGTCTGCCCGATGGCTCCGACCGCGCCAAGGATGATCGACGCGAGCGACGCGAAGATCACGATCTGGCGCCAGTCGCTCGTTGCCGATCCCATTGCTTCCATCGAGACGCGGATCAGCAAGCCGATTGCGGCAACCTTTTGGGCGGTGGCAAATAACATGGTGACGGGCGTCGGCGCGCCTTCGTAAACGTCGGGGGTCCACATATGGAACGGGACGGCGGCGATTTTGAAGGCGATACCGGCGAATACGAACACCAGGCCGAACAACTGGCCGGTGGTCAGGCCAGCGCCGAAGGCGCGGGCGATGCCGTCATAGCCGGTCGTGCCGGTGAAGCCGTAAACCAGCGAGATGCCGTAGAGCAGGATGCCGCTGGCCAGCGCGCCGAGAACGAAATACTTCAGGCCTGCTTCGGCAGAACGCGTGTCGCGGCGCATGAAGCTGGCGAGAACGTACGATGCCAGCGACTGCAGTTCGAGGCCGATGTAGAGCGTCAGCAAGTCGGTTGCCGACACCATCATGCCTGCCCCCGCCGTCGCCAGCAGGATCAGTACTGGGTACTCGGCGCGCAACCGTTCGTGGGCAACACCGTTACCGCCGAAAAAGCGAGGCGCGACGATGATGCAGACTGCCGTGGTGGCGTAGATCAGGACTTTTGCAAACGTCCCGAAGCCGTCGGCGCGGTAGAGGCCGTTGAAGGCAACGCCGCCGTCGCCCGCAGGTCCGAGCAGCGACAAGCCGGCCAGCGCCAGCAGGCCAACGGCGGCCCAGCTGATCGCGTTGGTGGCTTTGTCACCCTGCCATGCCGCGACGAGCATCAGGATGATCGAACCGACCGACAGGATCAGTTCGGGAGATGTTAGAAGGAGCTGGTTCATTTGGCGTGCTCCGCGACCGAAACATGGGTTGCGGGGATTGGCTTGCTGACGACTGCGAGTTTTGCGTCGCTGCCGGGATTGGCCCGCTCCATGCGGGCGACCAGACTGCCGATATCACGGCGCATCAGGGCCATGAAGCTTTCGGGATAAACGCCCATCCACAGGACCGTGAGTGCGATCGGCAGCAGGATCGCGACTTCACGCTTCGACAAATCGGGCATGGCAGCAGCATCGGGACCAGCTGCGGTGCCGTAGATGATCCGGCGATAGAGATAGAGCATGTACGCCGCGCCGAGGATGATGCCAGTGGTGGCGACGAACGCGACCCAGCTCGAAATCTGGTAAACGCCGATCAGGCTGAGGAATTCAGCGACGAAACCGCTGGTGCCGGGAAGCCCGACCGAACCCATTGTGAACAGCATGAAGAACAGCGCATAGCCCGGCATATTGTTAGCGAGACCGCCGTAACGCGAGATTTCGCGCGTATGCAACCGGTCGTAGATCACGCCGACGCACAGGAACAAGGCCGCCGAGATCAGGCCGTGGCTGAGCATCATCATCATCGCGCCCTCGACACCCTGACGGTTGAAGGACAGCAGGCCGATGGTGACGAATGCCATGTGCGCGACCGACGAATAGGCAATGAGTTTCTTCATGTCGGTCTGCACCAGCGCGACGAGCGAGGCATAGACGATGGCGATCATCGACAGGCCCATGACGAGCCAGAACCAGTAAGCCGATCCTTCAGGGAACATCGGCAGCAGGAACCGGATGAAACCGTAACCACCCATTTTCAGGAGGACACCGGCGAGGATGACCGAACCGGCGGTCGGTGCCTGAACGTGCGCGTCGGGCAGCCATGTATGGACGGGCCACATCGGCATCTTGACCGCGAACGATGCGAAAAAGGCGATCCACAGCCAAGTCTGGACCTGTGGCGAGAAGTTATACTCCATCAGAATGGGGATGCTAGTGGTGCCGGCCTCGCGAGCCATCCACAACATCGCGATCAGCATCAGGACCGACCCAAGCAGCGTGTAGAGGAAGAATTTATAGCTCGCGTAAATGCGGTTTGCGCCGCCCCAGATCCCGATGATCAGGTACATCGGGATGAGCCCGGCTTCGAAGAAAATGTAGAACAGGAACAAATCCTGCGCCGCGAAGACGCCGATCATCAGCGCCTCCATCAGCAGGAATGCCGCCATATATTCGGGCACGCGGTCGGTAATCGCTTCCCACGACGCCGCGATGCAGACCGGCATCAGGAACACGCTGAGCATGATGAGCATCAATGCGATGCCGTCGATGCCGAGCGCCCAGGCGAAACGTCCGAACAGGGGGATGCTCTCGACGAACTGCCACTGCGAACCGGCCAGATCGTAATTCGCCCACAGGCCGATGCCGAGGACGAGATCGACCAGCGTTGCACCCAGGGCGATCCAGCGCGCGGTGCTGGCGGAGGCGTAGAGGCAGGCCACAGCCGCGAACAGCGGGAGGGCGATCATGATCGTAAGGATAGGGAACCCGTTCATCGTGTCATCGCCCAGGTAGCGGCTGCGGCAAGGCCGAGCAGCATGACCAGTGCGTAGGTGTAGAGGTAGCCCGACTGCAGTTTCGCGGCGAGCTTTCCACCCGATACGACGACCGCGGCAGCACCGTTGGGGCCGAAGCGGTCGATCGTCTTTTCATCACCGCGATGCCAGAAGAAGCGGCCAATCGCAAAGGCGGGTACCACGAACAACAGATGGTAAAGCTCGTCGAAATACCATTTGTTGAGCAGGAACCTGTAGAGAGGGTCAAAAGTCGCGGTGATCTTTGCCGGGATGCTGGTGTCGGCGATATAGGCCCAATAGGCGACGCCAAATCCTGCAATCATGGCGATGCTGGCGGACAGTTTGACCAGGAGTGGCACGCTTTCCATCGCTTCCGTCAGGTGCACGCTGAATGCGAGGCTGTTGTTCCAGAACTCCGCGCCACGTTCCGCACCGAGAAACTGGTTGTGGAACAAATAACCGGCAAAGATCGCGCCGAGGCTCAAGACGACCAGCGGGAGCATCATGGTCATGGGGCTTTCGTGCGGGTGATAGCCTGCTGTGCCCTCGACGATCCTGACAGCGTGCGGGTCTGAGCCTGCCCCCTCGCCCGAATGGTCGTCATGTGCGTGCGCATCATGACCATTCGCGTCATGAACCGCGTGCTGGATATGCTCGCTGCCCGCCCAGCGGGGTTTGCCCCAGAAGGTCAGGAACATCAGGCGCCATGAATAGAAACTGGTGAGCAATGCCGCGAAGACGCCGACCGCGAACGCGATGCCGCCCGCTTCGCCACCATGGGCGTAGGCGGCTTCGATGATGGCGTCCTTCGAATAGAAACCGGCGAACCCGAACACTTCCTCGAAGCCGAGGCCGGTGATCGCGAGCGTTCCGGCGAGCATTGCGTAGAAAGTATATGGGATCTTTTTCCGCAGGCCACCATAGAAACGCATGTCCTGTTCATGGTGCATCGCGTGGATGACCGACCCTGCGCCAAGGAACAGCAGCGCCTTGAAGAAAGCGTGGGTGAACAGGTGGAACATTGCGGCGTTGAAGGCGCCGACGCCCGCTGCAAAGAACATATAGCCAAGCTGCGAACAAGTCGAATAGGCGATCACGCGTTTGATGTCGGTCTGGGTTGTGCCGACGGTTGCGGCAAAGAATGCGGTCGCGGCACCGACGAGGGTGACGACAGTCATCGCGGTCGGGCTGACCACGAACATCGGCGACAGGCTGCACACCATGAAGACGCCCGCGGTGACCATCGTCGCGGCGTGGATCAGCGCGGAAACGGGCGTCGGCCCCTCCATCGCGTCGGGCAGCCATGTATGCAAGCCGAGCTGGGCGGATTTGCCCATCGCGCCGACGAACAGCAGCAGGCAAAGCAATGTCATCGTGTCGATGCGATACCCAAGGAATCCAATCGTCGTGCCAGCCATGCCCGGCGCCGCGGCGAGGATTGCGGGGATCGAGACGGTGCCGAACACCAGGAACGTACCGAAGATGCCGAGCGAGAAGCCGAAGTCACCGACGCGGTTGACGACGAACGCCTTGATCGCGGCGGCGTTGGCGGTCGGCTTTTGATACCAGAAACCGATGAGGAGGTAGGAGGCGAGGCCGACCCCTTCCCAGCCGAAGAACATCTGGACGAGGTTGTCGGCGGTGACGAGCATCAGCATCGCGAAGGTGAACAGCGACAGATACGCGAAGAAACGCGGCTGGCTGTCGTCCTCGGACATATAGCCCCAGCTGTAGAGGTGGACGAGCGCCGAGACGGTGGTGATGACGACGAGCATCACGGCGGTCAGCGTGTCGACGCGCAGGCTCCAGTCGACGCTGAGGTTGCCTGAGCGAATCCAGTCGAGGACCGGGATAATCTGCGCGACGCCGGTGCCGTTCAGGTAGGTCGCGAATGTGATCCATGCGATGATGCACGAGATGAACAGCCCCGCTGTGGTGACAATCTTTGTGCCGAAATTACCGAGCACGTCGCGCCCGAGGCCGCCGACGAGCGCCGTCAGCAGCGGCAGGAAAACCATCAGTTTAATCAGCATCAGCCGTGCATCCGATTCACGTCATCGACCGCGATTGTCGCACGGCTGCGGAAATATATGACGAGGATGGCAAGCCCGATGGCCGCCTCCCCCGCGGCAACGGTTAGCACGAACATCGCGAAAATCTGGCCGACGAGATCGTTCAGATAGGCGCTGAAAGCGACGAAGTTCAGGTTCACCGATAGGAGAATAAGTTCAATCGACATCAAGATTATGATCAAATTCTTGCGGTTAATGAAGATGCCGAGCACCCCCAGCACGAACAGGATCGCGCTGACCGCGATATAATGATGCAGTCCGATCACAATTCCACCCCTGAGCCGACGCCCTGCCCCTTGACGACCCGCACGGCATCCTGTGGACGGCGGCGGACCTGCGACGAGATATCTTGCGGCTTTGTGCCACCGCGTGCACGATGGGTCAGGACGATGGCACCGATCATGGCGACCAGCAGGACCAGACCCGCGCCTTCGAAAATGTAAAGGTAGCGTGTGTAGAGCAGCAGGCCGATCGCCTCTGTGTTCGGGACGCTGGCCGAGATCGGTGCGAGGCGGTTGGCAATGACGATGCCGCCAGCCTTCCACGCGAAGGTTGCGATCAGGATTTCGGCGATCAACGCGACGGCGATCAACAGCCCGAATGGCAAGTATTTGGTGAAGCCCGTCCGCATCTCGGAAAAGTCTATGTCGAGCATCATGACGACGAACAGGAACAACACCGCGACCGCGCCGACAT
>JAQGKX010000090.1 GCA_028289885.1 Sphingomonadales bacterium | reverse complement strand
CGTGCAATGCGGCTGGATGTGCGTCTGGCGGCGGGTCTGCGAGAACCGGGAACGTCGCAGCGGTTCGATGTCGATGTCATCGACCTGTCGATGGTGGGTTTTCGGTGCGAAACCAGTTTCACGCTTACGCCAGGAAGCGCGGTGTTCGTCTCCATTCCGGGTCTCGGCCCGCTCGAATGCACCGTCGCGTGGAGGCGTGGCTATGTTTATGGCTGCGAATTCGACCGCCCGCTCCACAATGCCGTTTTCGACCATGTGATATCGCGGTACCGCCGACTTTGAACGCGTCGAGCGGTCGTTGACGAACAATTAGGACGATCCTGCCACACTATCACGATGTGGCCGTTCACCTCCCGACGCATCATGGGCAATCGCTGGTGGGCGATAGCGTTCGTGATTTTCGTTTGTTATCAGGCGGTCGATTTTATCGGTGCCGAACCGTCAGCCGATAATTCCGGAAACGCCACAATGACCGATGTGTCGGGCGCGCCCGTCACCGACGACCAGTTGCGCCAAGCGGAGAAGTCGCTCAAATCGCTGTAGATGAGACGCGCGCTTGTTCGGGGGTTGATCCCAATCTTCATCGTCCAGTTTTTCGCATGGACCGGCATGTTCGCCCTGTGGATCTATACGACACCGGTGGTGATCGAACGGCTTTCACCCGGCGCTGCCAGCGATAGTCCTGAATATCTGAATGGCCTGACTTGGGTGGGCGTGTGCTTTGCCTGTTACGCGCTGCTGTCGGCTATGTTGAACTTTGCCCAACCATGGGCCTTCGCCACGTTCGGTCGGATGCAGACTTACGCTGGAGCACTTATACTCGGCGCAGCGGGCATCGGACTTGTGCCATTTGCCGTAGGACCAGCCGCGTTGCTCGGCTGTTTCGCGCTGATCGGCATAGGGTGGAGCCTGATCTCCAATATCCCCTACGCCATCGGCTCCGAACTGTCCCGCGAGGACGAAGTGACCAAGGTGATGAACGTCATCGCCTTTTCCGTCGTCATCCCGCAGGTCGTCGCCGTCCTGCTCTTTGGGCTGGTCACCCGCACCCTGTTCTCAGGCCATGTCGCCGCGACGATGGAACTCGGCGCGACGTCGATGGCGATTGCGGCGGTGGCCGTACTGGTGTTGCGGGTTGGCCGTTAGGCCGCCAGGTTCCGCAACACATACTGGAGGATCCCGCCGTTGAGGAAATATTCCAGCTCGTTGACCGTATCGATCCGGCAGCGGGTCTGGAACTCCTCGACCGTACCATCGGCGCGGGTCAGCGTGACCGTGACATCCTGACGCGGGCGGAGTTCGGCAACCTTCATGATGGTGAAACTCTCCGTGCCATCCAGCTTCAGCGTCTTGCGCGTGACGCCATCGGCAAACTGCAATGGCAACACGCCCATGCCGACGAGGTTCGAACGGTGGATGCGCTCGAAGCTCTCGGTGATGACCGCGCGGACGCCGAGCAAATTGGTGCCCTTCGCCGCCCAGTCGCGTGACGATCCCGTGCCATATTCCTTGCCGGCGATGACGACCAACGGCGTGCCATCGGCCTTGTGGCGCATGGCGGCGTCGTAGATCGGCATGACTTCGCCCTTGTAGCTGGTCATGCCGCCTTCGATGCCGGGGATCATCTCGTTCTTGATGCGGATGTTGGCGAAGGTGCCGCGCATCATCACTTCGTGATGGCCACGACGTGCGCCATAGCTGTTGAAGTCGGCGCGCGCGACCTGATGCTCTTGCAACCACGAACCGGCTGGTGAGTCGGCCTTGATCGAACCGGCTGGCGAAATGTGGTCGGTGGTGATCGAATCGGCGAAGATCGCGAGTGGCCGGGCTTCGATGATGTCCTGCACCGGGGCAGGCGTCATCGACATGCCTTCAAAATACGGCGGATTGGCGACATAGGTGCTGCCCGCGCGCCATGTGTAGGTGTCCGACCCCTCGATCTCGATCGCCTGCCATTTGCTGTCGCCCGAGAACACCTGCGAGTAACGGTTCATGAACATGCCGCGGTCGATGTTGGCCGCCATAAGCTCCTGAACTTCGGCATTCGATGGCCAGACGTCCTTCAGGTAAACGTCGGTGCCGTCAGTCGCCTGACCGAGCGGCGTGTTGGTGAAGTCCTCGGTCACCGTGCCCTTCAGGGCATAGGCGACGACCAGCGGTGGCGAGGCCAGGAAGTTGGCACGCACGTCCGGCGACACGCGGCCTTCGAAGTTGCGGTTGCCCGACAGCACCGACGCAGCAACGATGTCGTTATTGTTGATCGCGTCCGAGATCGGCTGAGCCAAAGGCCCCGAGTTACCGATGCAGGTCGTGCAGCCATAGCCGACGAGGTTGAAACCAACAGCATCGAGATCGGCCTGCAATCCGGACTTCACCAGATAGTCAGTCACAACCTGCGAACCGGGCGCGAGCGAGGTCTTGACCCACGGCTTTGGCTTCAGGCCAAGTGCGTTTGCCTTGCGCGCAACAAGCCCTGCTGCAACCAGAACCGATGGATTCGAGGTGTTCGTGCAGCTCGTGATCGCAGCGATAACGACGTCACCGTCGCCAATGTCATGGTCGCGGCCTTCGACGGCAGCGCGCTTGAAGCCGACGTGCTTGTAGACCGACTCAAGCTCGCTGTTGAAGATGTCGTCGACCTGCGTCAGCGCAACCTTGTCCTGCGGGCGCTTCGGCCCGGCAAGCGATGGCACGACACTCGTCATGTCGAGTTCCAGCGTGTCAGTGAACACAGGATCGGGCGCATCCGAATAACGCCACAGGCCCTGCGCCTTGGCATAAGCCTCGACCAGCGCAATCGCGCTTTCGCTACGACCCGTCAGTTGCAGGTATGTCAGCGTCGCATCATCGACACCGAAGAAACCACAGGTCGCGCCATATTCGGGTGCCATATTGGCAATCGTCGCGCGATCGGCGAGCGACAATGCGTCCAGACCCGGGCCGTAGAACTCGACGAAACGACCGACGACGCCCTTGGCGCGCAGCAACTGCGTTACCGTCAGCACCAGATCGGTTGCGGTGATACCCTCGGCAAGAAGGCCCGTCAGCTTGAAGCCGACGACTTCGGGGATGAGCATCGAGACCGGCTGTCCGAGCATCGCGGCCTCAGCCTCGATCCCGCCGACGCCCCAGCCGAGAACGCCAAGACCATTGACCATCGTCGTGTGGCTGTCGGTGCCGACGCAGGTGTCGGGATAAGCAACCAGATCGCCGTTGCTGTCCTTCGACGTCCAGACCGTCTGCGCGATGTGTTCCAGATTGACCTGATGGCAGATGCCCGTTCCCGGTGGCACGACCTTGAAGTTGTCGAGCGCCTTCGATCCCCATTTCAGGAACTCGTAACGCTCGCCATTGCGGGCATATTCCAGCTCGACATTGTTATGCGCCGCCTGTGGCGTGCCGAATTCGTCGACCATGACCGAGTGATCGATGACCAGATGGACAGGAACCAGCGGGTTGATCTTTTGCGCGTCGCCACCGAGCGCGTTCATCGCATCCCGCATTGCGGCGAGATCGACGACGCAGGGGACGCCGGTGAAATCCTGCATTAGCACGCGCGCGGGGCGATACTGGATTTCGCGGGTCGCTTTCGGATCGTTCTGCCAGTCGATCAGCGCCTGAATGTCCTCGATCGTGACGGTCACGCCGTCCTCGAAGCGCAGGAGGTTTTCGAGCAGAACCTTCATCGAGAACGGCAGGCGCGATACGTCGCCGAGTTTTGCAGCTGCCTTTTCAAGCGAATAATAAGCAACCGACTGGCCGCCCGCTTCCAATGTGGTGCGCGTTGCGAGTGTATCCTGGCCGATTGCCGTCATGATTATTCCCTGCTCGATGGAGTCGGGTCGCCTTAGCAAGCAGAGTCCGGAACGAAAAGGGAGCCACGACCTCGTGACTCCCTCGCAGTGCAATATATTTAGGTCAGGTACGCTGGCCCATGCCGCCCGACCCTGCCGATGCGCCGCTTTGCGAATTGGGACCATCGCCCTGTGTGGCGCTGAACCCGTCGCTTGCCGGGGCGGTTGGGTCCGCCTTTCGAGGATCGGTCGGATCGGCATCGATCAGATCGTCACCGCTATGGGCGCCGTGCGCAACATCGGCGTCTTCTACTTTCTGGTCGAGACCGCCCTTGTTGCTGAACCCGGCCTGCTGGGCCTGAGCCAGTTCCTCGGTACGGTCGCTGCGGTCCAGAAACTCATCGCCGTCATTCGATTTTGGCATTGTCGTATTCGGCTGATTGATGCCTTCGCTCATCTCACTCTCCGTAGATCATCCCGCTTCGACCAGATAAACAGACCGATCGCGGCGACGTTCCGGATTTGCCAGCGTAACGACCCGAAATCGGACCTAGTCGTCCTCATCCTCGTAACCGACGAGATCGAGCGCCCGCGCCTTGATCTGGCGGGTCATGCACCAATGGACGATGGCGTCTTCGCGGCCATGCGTGACCCAGACCTCTTTCGGCGCGATTTCGATCAGCGTTTCGGTCAGTTCGTCCCAGTCGGCATGATCGGAGATCACCAGCGGGAGTTCGACGTTGCGCTGCACTGCGCGTTGCCGAACGCGCATCCAGCCGCTGGCCATGGCGGTGATGGGATCGGGCAGCCGGCGGCTCCAGCGGTCGTTAAGCGCAGACGGCGGCGCGACAATGATGTGGCCGCGCATCTCTTCCTTGCTGGCAACCAGCGCGGGGCGCAGGTCACCAAGATCGACACCCCATTCGCCGTACAGGTCGCAAAGCCGCTGCATCGCGCCGTGGATATAGATCGGCGCGTCATGGCCGAGCAGGCGCAGCTCGGCGATAACGCGCTGTGCCTTGCCAAGCGCATAGGCACCGACCAGCACGCAACGTTCCGGTTCGGCGGCGAGCGCGGCCAGCAGCTTGGTCATCTCGTCCCGTGTTGCAGGATGGCGGAAAACGGGCAGGCCGAACGTCGCCTCGGTGATGAAGATGTCGCAAGGCACCGGCTCGAATCGCGCGCAGGTCGGGTCGAAGCGTCGCTTGTAATCGCCCGAAACGACCACCCGCTCACCGGCATATTCAAACAGTATCTGGGCCGACCCAAGGACATGGCCCGCAGGAACGAATGTCACGGCGATCTCGCCGATCTGGAATTGGTCGCCATATACGACGGGGTTCGCACCCGCCTGCTCGCCATAGCGCACACCCATGATCGCCAGCGTCTCCGGGGTTGCCCAAACCTGTTCATGGCCACCGCGCGCATGATCGGCATGGCCGTGCGTCACCAGCGCCCGCGCAACCGGGCGAGACGGATCGACCCACGCGTCGATCATCGGAATATAAATTCCGCTGGGTTGGGGGTCGATCCATGAGCCGAGACGCGCCATCATTCCTATATGGATGCGATGATCCCTGATTCAAAGTTGCCGAAAGTGCTGACCGATTGGTTTGCCAAAAAGGGCTGGGAGCCGCGCCGGCACCAGCTTGAGATGCTGAACGCAGCGAGGGCAGGACGTCACGCGTTGCTGGTTGCGCCTACGGGGTCGGGCAAGACATTGGCCGGTTTCATGCCGACATTGGTCGAACTGATCGAAGCGCCGATCGAGGGCCTGCACACACTCTATATATCGCCGCTGAAGGCGCTGGCGGTCGATGTGCAGCGCAATTTGCTGACGCCGATTGCCGAGATGGACCTCGATATCCGGGTCGAGACGCGCACCGGCGACACGCCTTCGGACCGCAAGAAGCGCCAGCGCGAGCGCCCGCCGCAGATCCTGTTGACGACGCCCGAAAGTCTGAGCTTGTTGTTGAGCTATCCCGACAGCTTAAATCTGTTTGCCGGCCTGAGAACCGTAGTGATCGACGAGGTCCACGCTTTTGCCACCGGCAAGCGCGGCGACCTGCTCTCGCTCGGCCTGTCTCGCCTGCAAACCATCGCCCCGAATCTCCGCCGTGTCGCATTGTCCGCGACCGTTGCAGACGCCGACGGCTATCGCGCATGGCTGGCCCCGAACGGCGACATCGACAGCGTCACCGCCGTTCAGGGCGATTCCGGAGCCGAACCCGACATTGCCATCCTGCTTCCCGAAGGCCGCGTTCCCTGGGCGGGCCACTCTGGCCGCTACGCCGCGCCACAGGTCATGGCGGAAATCGAAACACACAATACGACGCTGGTTTTTTGCAACACGCGCGCACTCGCCGAACTGATTTTTCAGGACTTGTGGAAGGCCAACGAGCAACGCCTGCCGATCGGCATCCATCACGGCAGCCTCGACATCGAAGCGCGGCGCAAGGTCGAGGCAGCGATGGCCGACGGAAAGTTGCGCGGACTGGTCGCCACTGCCAGCCTCGACCTTGGCGTCGACTGGGGCAATGTCGATTGCGTCGTGCAAATGGGTGCGCCGAAGGGGTCATCGCGGCTGCTGCAACGCATAGGCCGCGCCAATCACCGGTTGGACGAGCCGTCCGAGGCCGTCATCGTTCCCGGAAACCGCTTCGAATATCTGGAGGCGCAGGCTGCACTCGATGCGGTCGAACAGGGCGAACTCGACGAGGATTTGTTCCGCCCCGGAACGCTCGACGTATTGGCGCAGCACATCATGGCCTGCGCCTGTGCAGCACCGTTCGATGAAGGCGTGATGCTTGCCGAAGTCCAGTCCGCGCTGCCTTATAGCGCGCTCGACTCCGAAACCTTTACGCGCGTGCTCGATTTCATTGCGACCGGTGGGTACGCCCTGCGCGCCTATGACAAGTTCCGCCGCCTGACCCGCGACCCGGATGGCCTCTGGCGCGTCGCCCATCCGCGTTTCGTCACGCAGCACCGGATGAACGCGGGCATCATCGTCGAGGCAACGATGCTGACCGTGCGGTTCAAGAACGGTCGCAAACTCGGGCGGGTGGAGGAGGGGTTCGCCGCTTCGCTCTCGACCGGCGATACGTTCTTTTTCTCGGGCCTCAGCCTCGAGGTTGAACGGATCGAGACCGAGGAACTGATCGTCCGCGCCTCCGCCCGCCCCGCCCGTATCCCCAGCTATGGCGGTGCGCGGCTGGCGCTGTCGACGCATCTTGCACGCCGGGTTCGCACGTTCCTAGACGACGACAGCCAATGGGCGCGGTTTCCGAAGGATGTTCGCGAGTGGCTGGAGATGCAGACGCGCCGCTCGGTACTACCCGCCCCCGGCCAGCTTTTGATCGAGACGTTCCCGCATCATGGCCGCCATTATATGGTCGCCTATCCGTTCGAGGGCTGGAACGCGCATCAGTCACTCGGGATGCTGCTGACCAAGCGGATGGAAAACCTCGGGCTTAAACCGGTGGGGTTCGTCGCGAACGACTATGCGCTGGCGACGTTTTCACTGGAGCCTGTGACCGACCCGCGCCCGCTGTTTTCCGCCGATATACTGGAAAACGAATTCGTCGATTGGGTCCAGAGTTCGCACCTTCTTAAACGCGCCTTTCGCGAAGTCGCGGTCATCGGCGGGCTTGTCGAGCGCCAGCATCCCGGCAAGCGCAAGACCGGACGACAGGTCACTTTCTCGACAGACCTGATCTACGACGTGCTGCGCCGCTACGACCCCGACCATTTGTTGCTAAAGGCAGCATGGGCAGACGCCCGCGCGCGAATGACCGACGTCGGCAGGCTGGGCGCGCTGCTCGACCGCGCGGTGGATACGATCCTTCACGTCGATCTCCCGCGCGTCACGCCTCTGGCTGTCCCGGTGCTCGTCATGATCGGTCGCGAGCATGTGCCACAGGGGTCCGCCGACGACGACTTGTTGATCGAAGCCGAGGCACTGGCAGCAGAGGCCATGCGGATCGACTAGCCAAAATGGTTGATCCGGCTCATGCTCCAGACAAGGGCAGGCAATGCCTGCGGGAAGGGGCGAGAATGGGCAAGATCAGGCCAGGTATTTTGGCGTTACTGTTGGCGATCCCCGCGATTGCCCCTGCACAACCCGTCCCACCGCCTCCCGTCCAGCCGACGATCATCGACAGCAATGCCGATGGTGCCATGCGGATGACCGTGCCGGTGACGATCAGGGGGAGCGGCCCGTATCAGTTCGTCGTCGATACCGGAGCGGACCGGACCGTCGTTTCGCGTGAGCTTGCCGACCGTCTCGGGCTGGAACCCGCTGGCACTTCAACACTCCACAGCATGACCGGAGTGGAGCAGGTCGCGACCGTAAAGCTCGAACGTCTCGGCATTGCGGGCCTTGTCACCCCCTATATCAAGGCACCGGCGCTGACCGAAGCCAATCTGGGCGCACAGGGACTGCTCGGTATCGACAGCCTGAAGGGCAGGCGGATCATCATGGATTTCGTCAGGCAAACGTTGACGGTCGCAGAACCGGGCGCAAGCGAACCCGTCGATCCGGACACGATCGTCGTGACGGGGCGATC
>JAQGKX010000202.1 GCA_028289885.1 Sphingomonadales bacterium | reverse complement strand
TTGTCACCGGTGGGGCAAAGGGGCTCGGCCACGGTATTTCACGCCGCATGGCTCGCGAAGGTGCCGACCTGCTCATCACGGGCCGCGACGGAGCCGCTGCACAGGCGGTCGCAGCCGAGATCGAGCGCGAATTCGGAACGCGCGCTGTCGGTATCTCCACCGACGTCGGCGTGAAGGAACAGGTCGAGGACATGATCGCAAAGGCGGTCGATACATTTGGCGGGCTCGACGTCCTCGTCAACAATGCGTCGCTGCTTTCGCCCAACATCCTGCTTGAAAACAAGACCGATGAAATGCTGAAACGTACGCTCGAGATCGGCATGTGGGGCAACTGGTGGGCGATGCGCGCCTCGCTCGATCATATGAAAAATCGCGGCGGTGGGTCGATCATCAATTTCCATTCGATCGATGCGCAGACTGGCGCGTGGCTGCATTCCGACTACACGATGAACAAGATGGCTATTCTCGGCCTGACCCGCAGCGCGGCTGTCGAATGGGGGCGCTTCAATATCCGCTGCAACGCCATCGCCCCGACCGGCCTTGGCCAGGTGTTTGCCCAGCTTGTCGAGGACGTGCCGGGTTTCCTCGAAATGGCGACGGCGACCAATCCGCTGAAACGCGCTGGCGACCCCGAAAACGACATCGGTCCGGTCGTCGTATTCCTCGCCTCCGAAATGTCGCGCTTTGTCACTGGCGAGCTTATCAATGTCGATGGCGGACAGAATTTGCCCGGCTATGTGAGCGTACCGCATAACCTTGCCGAACTGGAGGCGCAGTCATGAAGATGCTGTCGTCGTCCGACATGCAGGCAAGTGGGGTCAAGGCCGACCACCCCAGCAGCGTGCTGAAAATTCTGGACGGCGCGTTACGCGCGATCGGTGACATGGGCGCGCGTCGCCTTTCGATGAGCGATATCAGCGAAGCCAGCGGCGTGTCGCGCGGGACGCTGTACCGCTACTTCGCCTCGAAAGAAGACGTGCTGGCCGCCGTCAGCGAATTCGTCTGCGTCAGTTTCGAGGATGGCATTCGCGTCGTCGGACAGGACATCGACGATCCGATCGAACGGTTCCGCGCGATCATGCGCTTTTTTGCGCGCTTCACGACGGAGCGTTCTCCCGAGCGCATTTTCGAGATCGAGCCGGCCTTTCACCTGGACTTTTTTCGCGGGCATTTCGACCGGCACAAGGCCGCCGTGCGCGACGCCCTGGAACCCGTCCTCGACCATTTTGACATGCTAACCAAATCGCCGATCAATCGTGACGGCTTCGTGGAGACGCTGGTAAGGTTGCAGCTCAGCACCCTCATCGTCCCTGCCAGCGAATCGTGGATGGCCCTTTGGGATGCGACGCCCGAGACGCTCGAGGAATGGGCGCTCAAGATTGCCGGCCAACAGGCCCAGATAAAAGAGAGGATGAACTGATGGCTACCTTAGCAAAAGTTGAAACGCCGCATTTCTCGGATTTTGCCGACAAAGCGGTCGCCGACAGCTTTGTCGCAAAAGCGCGTGCGTTGCGTGGATTACTGCGTTCCGAAGCTGCTGCCGGAGAAAAGCTGCGCGCGCCGACGCCAGCGGTCGACAAGGCGCTGAAGGAAAACGACCTGCTCACGCTGCTGTTGCCGCAGCGTTGGGGCGGCGCTGGACTGTCATTCAGCGATTATGCGCGGGTCCAGATCGAAGTTGCAAAGGGTGACACGTCGATCTCATGGGTATCGCAAATCATCAACGGCACGACATGGGTGTCTTCGCTGACGTCCGACGCGACGCAGGAGGCCCTGTTCGGCGACGGACCGAAACTGGTCTGCGGAGCCTATAACCCTCCAGGCAGCGCCAAGCGCGTCGAGGGCGGCTGGATCGTCAATGGCGCATGGCCATACACGTCGGGTTCGCGCCAGTCCGACTGGGCGCAGTCGGGCGTCGTTCTGGAAGGCTATGAAGGTCCGGTCGTTCCCGGCATTAACATGGTCTATATTCCGTTCTCCGAACTGGAAATGAAGGACACCTGGTTCATGACCGGGATGCAGGGCACTGGTTCCGACACCAGCGTGGCCAAGGACGTCTTCGTACCCGATCACATGATGGTGATGATGGACAAGCCGTTCGGCCATGTCGAACCGGGCAAGAAGCATTACGGTGCACCATCCGACTTTCTGACTGTCGTCCCTGTCGTCCGGGCAACCGGCCTGGCCCAGCTTGTCGGCGGCGCGGAAGCGATGCTCGAAATCGTGGAGGAAGAATCCCCCAAGAAGCCGATCGTCACCACGACCTACAAGAACCGCACTGAATCGGGTGTCGTCCTGCACGACATCGGCAAGATCGCCGCGCAACTCGACACGGCAAAGCTGCTGTTGTTCAGCGCCACCGGACTGCTCGACGAAATCGCTCTCAGCCGCCGCGAGTTCACGGTGTCGGAGAAAGCCCGCCACAAGGCACAGTGCGCACAGATCGTCGAACTGGTCCACGCATCGATCGAGGGGCTGATGTTCATCGCCGGATCGTCGGCCTTCGCACTCGACAAGCCGATCAGCCGCTTCTGGAAGGACATTCATGTTGCGCTTCGCCACATCACCAACGTGCCTATGCTGAGCTATGAGATCTATGGCCGCGACCGGTTGGGCGTTACCAACATATCCCCGGCTGGCGCGTTCTAAGGCAAAAACGCAAGACGAAAAAAGCCCCCCGTTCCTTACCGGAACGGGGGGCTTTTTTGTGCCCTTCAGACCTTCCAGACGAACGGCAAGGTCACCGGCTGGATGATACCACCAAGATGCGACTCAACGACAGCGCCGTCGGCAATGCGAAACTCGGGAATGATCTTCAGGAACTGCTCGATCGCGATCCGCATTTCGCGGCGCGCAAGGTGCATGCCGACGCACAGATGCGGACCGAAACCGAAGCTGAGGTAACGCGCCTTGCGGTTCAGGATGATGGTGTCGGGATCGGCATATTGTTCGGGGTCACGTCCCGCGAGGCACGTCGGCATCGCAATCTTATCACCCGGCATGAACGTCACGCCGCCCAGTTCAACCTGATTGACGCAGGTCCGGAACGTGGTGACGGCAGCATAACCGCGCATCATCTCCTCGATGGCATCTGGGATCATCGCCGGATTGGCGCGCAGCTGGTTCTGATGCTCGACGTTCTCTGCCAAGTGCCGGAACTGCCACGCCATGTTGGTCGAAACTGTGTCCAGTCCACCGATGAACAGGTTGAACGCAAACCCGACCAATTCATCGTCAGTCAGGCCGCGCCCATCGATATCGGTCGTCACGCCATAGCTCAGCATGTCGTCGCGCGGGTTGGCCTTGCGGTCCGCAATCTCGCTCCGCAAATAATCGACGACCTTGCGCGTCGATTGCGCAATGACGTTCAGGTCGTTGGTGTGAAGCAGGCCCATTTCCCATTCGAGAAATTCGGGAGCCATCTCGATGGGAAAGCCCATCAGTTCGAGGAATATTTTGATCGGGAATTCGAACGCGAAATCGTTCATGAACTCGCAACTGCCGCTGTCGCGCATGGCGTTGCAATAATCGATCGCATAGCCTTCGATCTTGGCTTCCAGCAACGTCATCGCCTTGGGCGTGAAAAGCGGGTTCACCCATTTGCGATAAAGACCGTGCATCGGCGGATCGGTTTCGGCGGGCAGGGAACTCCATGTCTCACCCACCAGCATTGCAAACGGCGCGAAGTCCTTGTTCGAATAGTTAGTGGTGTCGGCATAGATTGCCTGCAGATCAGCCGCACGGCGCACGATCCAGGCCGGTGAACCGCCCGGATAGGCATCCATCGCATAAAAGATCGGCGGTAGTTCACGGTGGATCGCGGGGATCATCCGGTCGAACGGATTTTCGGTCGTCGTCGTGCCCATCTTGATCGGATAATCACACACCAGGTGTTCAGGCACGTGCGACGGGCGCTCATGAGTTTGTGTAAGCATAGCGCGTCACTCCTGGGTTTCTATTGTCGCCCTTTGTCCCAATCGCCGCCCCCCGGTGAACCTTTCTGAAGATAGGGTTTCGCCCGCCCGATCAGGCCGCAAATTCAGCAAGCTCCGCCATCGTGCGCGCCGGGTTGGTCGTCCCATCCCATGCCAGATGCGCGCGGTGCATTCGCTGCAGGCTTTCCTCCATCGCCGGGGAAAGCTCCATCAGTTCGACATAGCCACCATTGCCGACCCGCGTATCGAACAGGCAGAACCGCTCACCCGACGGCATCTGTCCGCTGAATGCCATGTCGAACCCCTGGCCGCCCAATCGCGCAACCCCGGCGTCATAGTCGCCCCGCATCATGACGTGGTGATACCCCTCGCCCTTGTCGTCGAGCATCTCGGTAAACACCGATGCGCCGGGGCTGGTCTGCTGGAGCAATTCAATCAGCAGGCCGCCCGAAAACCCAAAAGCCACCCGCATCGAAACCTCGGTTGGCGCACCGCGATAGATTTGTCCGGGCAATACCGGCACGTCGAACACGAAGAACGGCCCGGCCCCAAGCACCTGCGTCCAGTGTGCCACTGCCCCGTCGATATCACGCACGACCTGGCAGAGTTCGAGAATCGATCCATTTGGCTGCACGATATTCTCCTATCGAGCCCATTGGCCCTGTTGCGTCCGGGTGGCATGAAGTACCGCGCGGCGCGCAATCTGCGCGCGACGACCGGCAAGGTCGATCCGTGGGCAACCGCCCGGTAGCGTCGCATCTAGATCGGCCATCGCAACCCGCTCCACCATGCGAATGAACCGCGCCGGGTCCGCGCCGGTTGGCACCCCCTGCCAGCGCACCATCATCCACCCTTCCGCCAGCGAAACAGTGTCGATCCAGTTGGCAACCCCCGGATCGACCGCGCACAGGACATAGCTGACTGTGCCGTCGGCATTCGGCACGCTCTGCCCCTTGTTCAGGCTGACCGTACGGTGCATCGGGTCGGGCGAAAGCGTCCACGGATCGGCTATCTGGAAACCGGTGTAATAGGAGCCAGCCGGATCAATCGTGACGACCACCGCCTCATTTTGCCCCACGCGAAACCGCCCGCCCGCGAGATAGCCCCAGCCGCCATCGCGCCCATTGGGACCGACGAGACGATTGGGTTCCGGAAAACCAAGGAAGTCATCCTTGAATGTCCGCCAGAACAGCACCCATGCAGGCATATCCGCAATCACCGTTGCCGCTATTTCGTCCTCGGTGCGCGGCACCCAGTCGTGTGGCGGGTCCAGGCGGCGGGCGGAGACCTCCGCTGGCACCTGCGCCCAGTCGCTCTGACTGTCGCGCGTGTAAATCTGGATGCGGCCCGGTTCGCTCTGCAAATGCAACCTGCTGCCGCTGACCTGCTCCGGTCCAACGGTAATTGCTACCCGCCTGTCCTCATCGGCGACCGCCAATAGGTCTTGCAAGGTGAAGGCTCCGATATTGCGGCCAAGCCCGGCGTGATGTTCCGGCTCCATTTCGATGACGATGCTGAACTGCGGCGGGTTCTCCGAAAAACGAACCTCGATCTCGTAATGGCCATCGCCAGTGATCGGGATTTCGCGATTGAAATTGTCGGGATTGTCGATCGCTACCGCCGCGCCCTGATAGACATGCCCATGCCAGTCGCGCGGCGCGTTGTTCACATTCCAGACGACCTTCGGATCGGCCACATCGCCATTGGCCTCACGCATCGCCAGCGCCAGCACCCATTGATCGAGCGCGCGGTCGAGCAACAATCGACCATCGAGAGTATTCGCCAATGGATCGGCCAACAATCCCGCCCGCGCCATTTCCCGCGCCGCGCGAACATCGGCGCGCTCGATCAGTCGCAGCGAAAGTTTTTCGGCGTCGGCCTGATCTGCGGTCCAGAGCGGATTGGCGCTCATGATATCGTCCCGACCCGGCCGCCTTCGGTGAAGATCGTGCTGCCTGTCGTGTAACTGGATGCGTCGCTCGCCAGCAGGATTGCCGCCCCAACCGCCTCATCTGCCGCGCCGAACCGCTTGATCGCGTTGCGTTCTGCCAACCCAAGGCCGCGATGGATTTCTGCTTCTTGCCCGTCGGGACTCATGGACCCCACGCACAGGCAATTGACGCGGGTATGCGGGGCCAGCGCCTTGGCCAGCGACCGGACCGCAAACAACAGCGCCGCTTTACTAACGCCATAGGCAATGGCGGGCGGCAGCGGTGTGAACCCGCCACAGCTTTGCACCGCGATGATGCTGCCCTTGCCATGCGCCTCCATGTCTTGGGTCGTCAGTTCGGCGAGCCACCACGTCGCCATGAGATTGACGTCGAGCGCAGTCTTCCAAACCGCGTCATCATTGTCCCAGATGCCCTTGCCCTCCTTGCCGTAGACGACACCCGCCGCTGCATTGCTGAATACGATATGGATCGGCCCGAACGCCGCGCGCGCTTTTGCCACCAGATTGACCAGATCGGCTTTTTCGCCTGCATCCGCCGTGACGGCGATCGCCCTGCCCCCACTTAATGCGTTGATCTCTCCGGCAATCCGGTCGAGCCGGTCTGCGGAGCGCGCGGATATCACGACATTCGCGCCGAGTTCGGCATAAGCCTTGGCCACATGTTCGCCGACGCCCGGACCCACACCGGTCAGGATGGCGGTGCGCCCGTCGAGGCGGAAACGGTCGGTAACGCTCATCGGGGCTGATCCTTTATCTCGGGACGTTTGAGCAAATGGCCGAACCGCTCGTAATAATCCGCAAGTCGCTCATGCACTTCGGCGGTATCGATCCCGAACTGCTCCGGACTATGGCGATGCTTCCCCAGCCTGCTCGCCGCCGGACTGTCGGCCAGGAAACGCATGATCCGCGCGGCATGTTCGGTCGAAAAGTCCAGCCCAAACCGATCGTAGATGCGGCGGACGGTCCCCATCGGATCGGCAACTACTTCGGCATGGGCAAGATCGATGATGCGGTTTTCGATGTCCGGGTGATCGAGCCGCGCCTTTGTCGCCCGCGCCATCGCCGCGCTCCACATGTCGAATACCGAACGACCGATAGCGTGCAAATCCTGTCCGCCACCGAGTGCCGCCTGAAACCCCGCGATCATGCTGGCGAGCGAAGAAAAGGTAAGTACCGGGTCACGGTGCGTCCACACCAGCATCGCGCCGGGGTAACTTTCGACCAGACCCGGCAAATCAAACAGATGTTGCGGCGATTTCAGTGTCCAGCGCCCACGCGGTCCCTTCCACTGGAATTGCTGCAACATACGCTTGTGTGTGCGATATTGTCCCTCTGGCGGATTATCCTGCAGCCATTCGGCAAAGCGGGGCACGCCCAGTTCCGCCGGGAAATTGGTGCTGCCGAAATGGAGCATCATGCCGTGGTTGCATTCGCCAGGCTGCGTCGAATCCATGCGCTGGATGTCGGCAAGCTGTGGTGCGTGTTTCAGCCAGTTTTCATAAATCGCCTGCACCTGCGCGATGCGCGGATCGGTGTCGAAGGTTGCGACTTCGGGCGCTGGCCACGGGATATACCATTCCCATTCGCGCGGTGCCCGCGCCCTCGGGTCGAGGCACAACAGATCATAGATGATTGTCGTGCCGGTACGGGGAAGCCCGCAGACGATCAGCGGATCACCCACGTCCTGCGCAACGATCTCCGGATATTTCCTTGCGTCATCGGCATAATGAAGCCGGGCCGCCAAGAGCGCGGATATGCGATAGCGCGCGGTTGCCCGCAACTGGTCGGATGGCTCCATCGCCTCGACCGCGGCCACCAGTTTCTGAAAGCCGGTCATGAAGCTCAGATCGCTGCCGAAGTCGGTCAATCCGGTTGCCTGCCGCGCTTCGGTGATCAGCGTCTCTGCGTCCAGGGCTTTTTCGGCAACAATCGTCATGATCGACGACCAGCTTTGATCAGCATTATGACATCTCCTGAAAACGTCCCGCCAATCCACGCTGGCGGGTCTCTTTTCGTTGGTGTCATCAACCTCATTCTCGTTCCCGGGTTGACCTGCCCACTGGCAGGGTAGCCGTTGGTCGATCGGCGAAATGATGGAGCCATGGCCTTGAAGGGCAGCACAGGGAGAGAAAGATGACCGTGACGACCGACTGGCAGACGCTCGAGGAGATACGCGGGGTAAAGGCGCGTTATTGCCGGTTCCTCGATACCAAGGACTGGGCAGGCCTGACCGCGCTCTTTACCGAAGACGCCGTTCTGGATGTGCAACAGGACACCGGCATGCCACCGTTCAAGGGCCGCGACCTGCTGATCGAGCAAATCCGCGCGGCGGTCATCGAGGCGAAATCAGCCCATCAGGTGCACACGCCGGAAATCACGATCAACAGCGAGGCATCGGCGTCGATCATCTGGGCGATGCAGGATCGGGTTGTCTGGAACGAAGGCAGATCCCCCATTCCCGGCGTCCGATCAATCACCGGCTATGGCCATTACCATGAACATTATGTGCGGCAGGATGGGGCTTGGCTGATCGCGTCGTTGAAGCTGACGCGACTGCATGTCGATATGCACGTTTAAGTCCGATCGGTGCGACCGTTATCGGTCGCACCGGCCAGAATTATTTATCCCACTGAAGCTCCAGCGCCTGCACGTGCATGACGTTGCCGAGATAGAATGGCGTGCGAAACCCATCCTTCAACCGGAACTCGGGCAGCGTCGTCACGAACTCCTCGACCGCAGTCTGCAATTCCAGCCGCGCCAGATGCATGCCCAAGCATTTATGAATACCGGTGCCGAGCGACATATGCGCCGCCTTGCGATCGAACCGGATATCCTGCGGATTTTCATAAAACGACGGGTCGCGGCCAACCACCGGCGTGCAAAGCGAGATATATTCGCCCGGCATGATTTTCTGCCCGCAGATTTCGATCTCTTTTGCAGCGATCCGGAATGCCGTTACTGGAGCAAAAGCGCGCAGGAATTCCTCGACCGCGACCACGATTAGCGACGGATCGTTACGCAGCTGGTTCTGGTGATCTGGATGCGTGGCAAGGAATTGGAAGATCAGGCCGAGCAGCGACGTCACCGTATCGAGGCCACCGAGGTACAGGTTGAAACAATGGCCGAGAACCTCGTCATTGTTCCACAGCCGACCTTCGAATTCGAAACCCAGCACCTTGGTGATATAATCGTCACGCGGGTCTTTCCGGCGGACTTCGATTTCCTCCAGCAGGTAGTCCTTTACCTTGCGGACGGCGTTACAGCGCACTTCCCAGTCGTTGGTGTGCAGCATGTCCTTTTCCCAGATCAGAAATTCGGGCATCCGGTCCTGTGGAAGGCCGAGCAGGTCGAGGACGATGTTGATCGGATATTTTTCCGAGAACTCGCCGACGAAATCACAGCTTCCGCGACCCTTGAATGTCGCGACCAATACGCTCGCGCGCTCCTTGATCTGCGATTTCAGCGCGAACATCTTCTGCGGCGCAAAATGGGTGTTCAGCGCCTTGCGATACTCACCGTGCATTGGCGGATCGGCCTCGGTCGGAATGACGAGCCAGTCCTCGCCAATCGACTGGGACCATTGGCCCATGCCTTTTTTAGTAAAATTCTCACCGTCGCGGAGCATCGTCTGCACATCCTCGGCGCGAGTCAGCAGCCATCCGGGCTGGTCGCCGGGAAAGATGTTGGTGACATAGGATATGTCCGGGAGTTCGGCGTGCATCTGCGGGATCAGCGTCTCGAACGGATTTTCATACGTCGCAACACGCGAAAACAGCGGCAGCGTGAACGCCCGCTCGGGCGGGACGTGATCGGGCAAGGCGGTTTCGATGACGGTGGCCATATCTAACTCCTAGAATACCATATGGCATTATGGTCGCGATCACGTTCGCGACCCTTGCGGACGACAGGTAAGATCGCTTTTTTTGCCGCTATCCTGACCCCGAACGGAGGAGCCAGTTAATGCGATCACTCGATATCGATTTCGATGTCTCGGCAGCGACCGGTCTCGATGCAGGAACGACGGTCGCAGCGACACTCCATCTGCCGGGCGAACTGGCGCCCGATGAGCCGATCGACCTGCTATTCTGCCTGCACGGTGGTGGCTATCGACGCGCCTATTGGCATCCGCCGTTCGGGGAGGACGACACCTACAGCTTCGCACGTTATTTCACCGATCGGGGCAAGGCTGTTCTGGCCATCGACCTGCTCGGCATGGGCGACAGCACCCGTCCGCAACCCGAATCCAGGCTCGATCGGATGAAGATCGCCGCCGGCAGCGCCTCCGCGCTCGACGAAACGCTTGCCGGCCTGCGCGACGGACGCTGGGCCAGATCCGGCGCAATCTCCGTCACAGGTGTCGGCCATTCGATCGGGGGCATGATGATCATCACACAGGCGGCCGCGCACCATGGCTTCGACCGGCTTGGCGTTTTCGGATGGGCCAATTTGCCCATGATTCTGGGCGACACCGACGTCGCAACACTGGCAGCCGCCCTCCCGCAACACGGGTATCTCGATACGCCAAAAGAGCCGATGCGCCGCCTGTTCTTCATGCCCGACGTACCAATCGACATCGTGCAAGCAGACGAAGCAATACGATCATCGACCCCATCGTGCCTCGGTCGCGATGCCCTGACCCCCGGCATCGTCCACGCCGCGTCCGCAAGCCTCACCATTCCCGTATTCGTCTTACAAAGCGTCGTGGACACCAGCCCCGACCCGTGGGGGGAGCCTGCCTATTTCAAGGGCAGCACCGACGTCACCTTGAACGTCCTCGCTGATGCCGCCCATTGCCAGAACTTCGCCACGGCCCGGGTGCAACATTGGGCGCGCTTCGACCGGTGGATCGACTCCCGTCCCCGCTAGATCGTCAACCCTCCATGAAGGCGATAAGGTCGGCATAATGCGGCTGATGGATCAGCCCACCACCGGAAATCGAGATATTCTCGCCCGTGATGTAGCGTGATTCATCGGATGCAAGGAAAGCGACCAGCGCGGCAATGTCGTCGGGGATACCGAATTCCGGCGTCAGTATATGCCGCTTTATAATCTCTTTCAGACCCGGCACGCTCTTTTCGAGAGCCTCGGTCAACACGACGCCGGGGGCGACGCTGTTGCACCGGATATTCTGCCGCCCATGCTGGGTTGCGACATATTTGGTGAGCGTGATGATCGCCCCCTTTGTCGATCCATAAGCGATACGCGCGAGATCGCCCGCGCTGCCCGAATTGGACGCAGTATTGATGATTGATCCGCCTCCGCCCGCGACCATGTGCGGGACCGCATATTTACAGCCGAGCATGTAGCCGGTCAGGTTGACGTCTAGTATCTCGCGCCAGATCTCGATCGGAATATCGACCGCAGTCGTGTCCATCTGGCCTTTGGCCGGATCGGTCATGGCGGCATTGTTATGCAATATGTCGAGCCTTCCGAAATGCTCGACGGTGCGGTCCACCATGGCCTTGACCGATTCCGGACTTGCCGCGTCGAACTGGATGGCGAGTGCATCTTCACCCAGCGCATCCGCCGTTCGCTTTGCGCTCTCTGCGAACAGGTCGGCAACCGCAACCTTCGCGCCCTCGCCGACGAACCGCCGCGCAACCGCCGACCCGATGCCACCGCCGCCGCCCGTGACGATCGCAACCTTGCCTTCTAATCTTCTCATCGTCCGGCTCCTTTGATTAAATGATCAGGCCGTCGCGCCGCTGGTATAAGACTTCGCCCATTCCGACAGCGCCATGAGCCGCGTCTGGCGGTCGGCCTCGATTTGCGGGATCTTTTCTTCGTCGGGGCCATCGGGAAAGATCACCAGCGACTGCTTGCCCAACTTCGCAAGCGAGACATGGGTGACCTGCACCGGATCATAGGCATTGCTGATGTCGAACCCCGTCCCCTCACAGGCAATCCGCAGCGAAGGCGTGTCCATCGTTGGTGCCGCAATCGCGATAATGTCGATCCCGTTGCCATCGAATTCGGCCCAGAGCGATTCCACGAAATTAATCTCGAACGCCTTGGTCGCCGAATACATCGCCAGCCACGGCTGCCCGCCAAGGCCCGCCCCCGACGACATGATGACGATCCCGCCCCGACCGCGCGCCTGAAATCGATTGCCGAAGCCGTGCGTCGCATCGATCACGGTCACCGCGTTCATCTTCAGCAAATCCTGCGACCGCTGCACCGGGCTGGCGAGAAAACTATTGCCCGCCCCATCGGTGCCCGCGTTCGACACATACAGGCCAACGTCGAGATCGGAGGTCGCCTCGACCATGCGCGTACCTGCCCCATCTGCCCGCAGATCGGCAGTGAGACAGCGATATTCGATGCCGTGCGCATCGGCCAAACGCTTGCCGAGCGCCTCCAGCTTTTCCAGCCGCCGTGAAATCAGGACGAGATTGATACCCATGGCCGCAAGATGCTCGGCATAGGCGGCGCCCGTCCCTTCCGATGCGCCAGCGATGACCGCCCATGGTCCGTATTTGGCGACAAATGCAGTCCGATCGATATCGGGCAGGTCGATTGTGCGCATGTTATGGCTCTCCTATTATCTTGCCATCTGGCACGGCCGGCCCATCGGAATTACCCGCCCAAAGAAAGGGGGGCGCAGGATTTCTCCCACGCTCCCCCGTTGTAACCGTCAAAGAGGTCTTTAAAATTTGACCGTAACTTCGACGCCATAAGTGCCCGGATAACCAGCATATTCTGCCGATATTCCCAAAGTCCGGTAAAGGTCGGGGAAGCGACGCACGATATACTTCTTGTTGGCGATGTTGCGGCCATAGACTGCCACTTCGATGTTCGGATTTTCCAGTTGATAGGCAATCCGTCCGTTGAACAGGCCGTAACCCGGAATCTTCCCGAGCGTGTTCTCCGTCGCATATTGCGCCTGCACTGCGGCCGATTGTTGAGGGGCGGCAAGGACAGCATCGAAATGCTGGCTGCTGATGTACGACCATCCGCCGGTAACAGATAGAACGCCATTGCTGACATCGAACTTCTGCGTAGCACCCAGATTGATCTGCTTGTGCGGCAACTGGATGAGTGGAAGCCCACTCAGGTCCACCAGGCAACCATTGACGACACCGCTGGCATTGCAACCGCTGCCAGCAACGACCTGGATTTCCGAAAACGAACCCTTTTTATATTTGCCGTCCTGCAAGCTGACGTTACCGTTCAGCGTCATGCCTTCCCACGGGATGACCGTCAGTTCGCTTTCGATGCCCCAGATCCGCACCTTGCCGTTGTTCTGGATATATTGGGTCACGCCGATGCCGGGAACGAACGCGTTGACGATCGCCTGGTTGTCCGACTTCATCGTGTAGAACGCAGCTGTGTTGAAACGGACGCGACGATCGAACAGATCGGCCTTCAATCCGATTTCGACATCCTTGACCTTCTCCGGTTTGAAAGCGGGAAGACCACCGGCACGCAGGTTCCAGCCACCGGCTTTTGCGGCACCGCTGGTTTTTACGTAAAGGAACAATTGGTCGCTTACTTGCCAATCGAGGCCGGCCGTCCATGCCGGATAGTGAAACTTCGCATCCTGATTCTGGTTGCAGGTCGTCGCGGTTACCGGAACACTGGGCGTGACCGTGCAATTAATCCCGGTTGGCGTACTCGCATTGACCTGATTGTAGGGCTGCCCCAAAACCTGAGCATTGTGAAGAACTGTGTTTCGGACGTCCCAGGTGTAGCGAAAGCCGCCAACCACACGGATGGCCGGAGTGATGCTATAATATGCCTGCGTGAAAAGCCCCGCCGTCTTGTTCGTGGCATCCGCATTGCTGTCGCGGATCAAGCCTCCGAAAATCTGCGAGCGGCTGAATTCAATGCCCTTTTCGATGCCGTAATAGGCCCCGGAGATGAAGCTCAACTGGTCGGTGATGTCACCCGATACCTGAAACTCCTGCGAAATATAATGCGACGTCGATCCGGCAAACGTCGCCAGCAAAGGTGCCGCCGTACCATCGGTGTCGCTAAGCCCGTAGTTTTTGGAGTGGCGGTAACCCGTGATGGACTTTAATTTGAATTCGCCAACTTCACCTTCGACGATCGCGCCGAAACCATAGACTTCCAACTGGTTGAACGGTTGCACGCCGTACATTGCCTTCACGTCTGCTGGTAGCCCCGCAAAAGCCGGGTTGGTGCTCGGGATCGACGTACCGGTCGCCGTATTCGACCACCAGTTGTTCCTCGAATGAAGGCCCGCCTGGAGCACCGGAATGAACGACGGCACCGGGATCGCTGCCGGGTTGATCGACTGAAGCGAAATCAACTGCCCGTGATTGTGCGTCTTGTTATAATCGCCGCTCAGCGTCACCGACAAACCACCGCTCTCGTATTTCAGCTTGGCGCGGACGAAATGGTTGGTAGTATCGGCAAGATCACGACCGGTATTCGATGCCCTGCCATAACCATCATGTTCAAGGAAATTATAGTTCACCCGGAATGCCAAGGTGTCAGTCAGTGGCACATTGACCGTGGCTCCAAGACCGTGTGTGTTATAGTTGCCGAGTTCGCCTTTCACGCGAACGCTGAGATTATGGTCGGGATCATTGCTCAGGATATTGACGGCACCGCCAGTCGTATTGCGACCAAACAGCGTTCCCTGCGGCCCGCGTAACACTTCGATGCGCTGCACATCCTGAATGTCCGTCAGGCCGGTCGAAGGGCGCGCGACATAAACGCCATCGATATAAGTCGCGACGGCTGGATCGTTCGCGAGGATCGGCTGCAGATTGCCCTGTCCGCGGATGGAAACGAACACGATGCCGTCGCCGCCCGCCGAACCCCGCGCAATCGTAAGGCCGGGCGCCGTGCGCTGGAGGTCGAGAACGTTTTCGACCTTTGCCGTGATCAACGCCGCCTGGCTGAGCGCGGTCACGGCGACCGGCGTACTCTGCAAGCTCTCTTCCTTGCGACGCGCGGTCACAACGATATCCTGGATCTGCGTGGTCTCGTCAACGGCCCGAGGGGTCGAAACGGGGTCGGCAGCAAAAGCGACTTGCGGAAGAGCAAAAAGCGTCCCGACAAGCGCCGACGTTACAAGTGGTTTAAAGTTTATCATTTCCGCCCCTATTTTTGATCCACCGGCGATTGTTTCGCCCGAAGCCTTGAGTTTTGCACTCAACCCATCATGTCGCGGAAATGACCTTCACTCTTCTATCTTTGGGTAGGTGGTCGATATACGAGTCCATTGTTTTTGCTCGGGAATGCGACATTCTTGTTCCCGAGGCATAACCGCCAATTTCATCAAGCCGCCGGTTTTTTCACTTTCGCACGCGCCGCCTCGATACCCCGGAACAGCGACGTCGTATTGCCCGCGCCGACATAGAACAACATGAACAGCGGGATCTGATCGAGTTGCTCATCAGTGAATTCACCGTTGATCAGGGCACCCGTCATCTGGATCTCGACGAGGTCCGGACGCCCCATCGTCGCCGTCGCGCCCAGTACCATCATGCGTTTGTCGCGTATGGAAAGTGCTGAGTCCGCCCAGGTCTTGCCGAACTGATTGGTCACGATCTCATTGACGAAGGGCGAATTTTCCTGCCCCTTCATCATTTCGGAAGAACCGGGACCATAAACGGCTTCAACGACCTTCAAGCCCTCGTTCCAGGCATCCATCTTGTCGCTCATGCTTTTTCTCCATTGATGTGTTCAAGTCCGACCACCGCGCGGTCGGTCCGCAATGTCAGTTCCACAAGTGGCAGGCTGACCCCCAGCGACGCGCCAAGGCTCGCCGCGGCCTGGAGATCCTTGATCATCAGGCCGCGGGTATATTCGCGCAACGCACCCTCTTTTTCGTCAATAAGTGGGTCGGGTCGGTCCATCAGCATCATCGGGCCACCCACGCTGTCGGCGCTTTCGGCAATGACCTTGGCCAGATCGTGCACATTCACTCCAGCGCCACGGCACAGGACAGCGGCCTCGTAACCCGCGCGCAGGCAACCATAGACCACCACGTTGCGTGCGATTTTTGCCGCCATGCCAGCACCGGGGCCGCCCATCCTGGCGACCGACCGCGCAAATCCTTCAAGCACGGGTATTACCGCTGCAACAACATCTTCATCGCCACCGATCAGGCAGATCAGCCCGTTTTCGCGACCCTTTGGACCACCGGTTACACCTGAATCCACCAGGCCAACGCCCGCCGCATCGGTCAGCGCGCGAATCTCACGCAGGTCATCGAGCGAAACCGTGGCCAGCAAGACAACATTCAATCCGGGCCGTGCCTGTGACAGGACACCATCGGGGCCGCTCAGCACGTCGATCGTCTGTTGCGCGTTCACCACGGCGATGAGGACGACGTCGGCCACTTTTGCCAGTTCCGCCGGGGAGGCGACCACATCCGGCACACCGGGAAGGTCAACCGCAGATTCGGGCCGAACATCGTAAACGGCCGCGAGATGACCTGAACGGGCAAGGCATATCGCTACACCACTGCCGATCACGCCAAGTCCAATTACGCCTGCGTTTTTCATGAATTCACCTCCTCAAATTGTGTTGCTGGCTCCAGCAGTTCTGCCCGCAAGCGCGCCTGCTTGTTGGCATCGATACCGCACGCCTGAAAATACTGCTCGATGCCGCCCCATTGCGTATCGATCTCGGCCAGCGCGGCGAGCAGGAATTCGCGTACCGTGCCGATCATCATGTCAACAACTTCCTTGCTGGCCACGAAACCGAATGTCTCGTTGAAGCCTTGCTCGATCGATCCGGCAATGCGCATATTCTCGCCGAAAACGTCGGAGCGCGAATAATCCTCGATAATATTTTCAAGGGGCACATTGAGCAGCAGAAGCAGGATCGCGATGATGACGCCGGTGCGATCCTTGCCCGCCGTGCAGTGAACCAGCAACGGCACCCTGCCCTCCAGAAGCGCATCGACCATCAGGGACAGGTGCGGCTGAATGGCAGCGGGCATCATCCGGTAATTTTCACTCATCGCTGCCCGGGCGGTGTCACTGGTCGGGCTGACACGCAGCGACTCCCAAATGTCTTTACCCTGCGCGCGCAAATCGGTGTTCATGTCGAGGTTGAGTATGCGACAATCGGGTCCGCACCAGTCGTTCGGCGCGGCGCTGCGCTCCACGGCGGAGCGGAGATCGCACACCGTTCCAATGTTCAGGGCGAGCAATTCGGCACGGTGATTCTCGAGGAAACTTGCCGGCCCCTCCGACCGGTAGATCAAACCGGGTCGCACTGTCTGGCCATTGGCGCTGCGCAGACCCCCAATGTCTCGAAAGTTGAGGCGGGAAAGTGCAATCGTCATCAATCAACCTTTGCAGGATAAGTTGGTGTCGCTTCGGCAACCTGCGCCAGCATTGATGCCGACATCCAGACATGCTCGACATAATGCCCCAGGGTTGCTCGCTCGTCGGTGTAGAAGAAGCGCAGGTCGTCACCCATCTGGCCACTATAGACGATCGGATGAGCATCGACGTCGATGGACGCGACATGGGCGTTCCAGTCTGCGAGGCTGCCATCGATCCGGATTGCGACATGATGGAATCGAACGACGAGTTCGTCTGTTTGCGGCAGGAAATCCCTGAACATCGGTGCCGTATTGTTTAACGGCTCGATCAGTTCGATCTCGACCCCGCCGACCCGGGCCAGCCCGATTCGGAGTTGGGGCGAACCCTGTTGCTCCATGCCCGGCTGGATATTTGAAAAGACAAAAAAACCCGGCGTATCATATTGTTCGGAGAATAGCCGCACGGCGGCATCGATGTCATTCGTGACATAGGCAATCTGGCTGTGCTGCGCATTGGGCCTGGCGAACATCTCAGACGTTCCCAGCGATGTAACAGCGCATTTTTGCACCCGTCTTCATGCCTCAATCTCCTAATAACAGCTTTGTGCATCACCCATCTTGCGCCAGTGCCTACCGGAAGATGGGATGGCCTTCAGCGCTGTTCTTCGCGCCCAATGTCGCGATGTTCCCTGTCGTCTCCTGCGGGGCCTTTCCTCCGGCAGGTTCGGCCATGTCCATCAACGCAAATGACATTGAAAGAGATACAGCGTGAACGCGGCGTCAGAGGTTTGTAACATGGCGGATTTAAGCCCCACATCCATCGATAGTGACACGAATTCGCGCCCGGTGAACGAGCGCTATAGTTGGTACGTCCTCGGTATCCTTACCCTCGCGCAAACCTGTCACGGCATCGATCGCGCGATAATCGGTCTTGTACTTGAACCCATGGGCAAGGAGTTTGGCCTGTCCGACGGCGAGCGCGGTTTCCTCGCCGGTTTTGCTTATGGAATTTTCTTTGCGATGGCGGCGATCCCGTTCGGCATGGCGGTCGACAAGTTCAACCGTCGCAACCTGATGACCGCCGCTTTGACGGTCTGGAGCGCGGCAACTGCCCTTTGCGGCCTTGCCAGCGGCTTCTGGTCACTGCTCATCAGCCGTGCTGCGGTGGGCATCGCGGAGGCCGGTGGATCGCCAACCGGCATGTCTCTGCTGAGCGACTATTTCGGCAAGGAAAAGCGTTCGACGGCGATCGGCATCTGGTATCTGAGTTCCGGCATCGGCCTTGCGCTGGCCTTCATCGTCGGCGGTGCGATCATCCAGCATTATAACTGGCGCTGGGCGTTTCTTGCGGCGGGCATTCCCGGCCTGCTGCTGGCACCCCTGTTATTCCTGACAGTCCGCGAACCAAAGCGCGGCAGTCGCGACGTCGAAACTACCGAATTCGACGTGTCGGGCCAAAGCCTGATGGCACGGTTCAGACTGCTTTCCGCGCGCCCCGGCCTGCTCCATTGCATCTGGGCAATCGTCCTGATCGCCACCGGCATCTATGGATCGAGCACATGGCTGACCACCTTCCTGATCCGCTCGCATGATATGCCAATCGGGCGGGCGGGCCTGACCGTCGCTATCGCCTACGGCGTGCTCGGCTCAGCGGGCGGGTTCGCGGCGGGCTGGTTTGCGGACTGGATCAACAGAAGGCGCGGCGGTTTCGACGCTGCACGAACGGCGATGGTCGGCGCGGTCATCCCCTTCATGACCGCCATCACCGGCATAGCCACCGTCGCGCTGACAGACCTTCACTGGTCGATCATTTCGTTGATGGCCTGCGGATTCTTCAGCGCGTCGTATAACGGCCCGATCTACGCCGTGATCGTCACCATCGCCGGTTCCAAGCTACGCGGCCTTGCGGTCTCAGTGGTCCAGCTCGGCGCCAATCTCATCGGGGTCGGCTGCGGCACGTACCTGATCGGCGCGATCAGCGATTATGTCGGCAATGAACAGGGTGTCGCTTGGGGTATCGGCGTCGCATTGCTCTTTACGATCGGTGGCGGGATCCACCTGCTGCTCGGTGCACGGGCAATACGACGCTCGGGAGAATTCACACGTTCGGCATGATTTCCGATGCCACCCAGCGCAGGCGATCGCGATAAACATCCGGCCCCGTTATTCCGGGCGGCATGGGCACGATCGTTTCGGTGATACCCAGATCCTTCAGCCAGCCAATCTGGTCGATGATCTTTTGCGCGCTGTGGGTTCCCGGTGCGCGGGGATCGTCGAGGATTTCATGGTGCGCTCCGACGTTCAGCATCTCCAACGCAAAGAACATCTCGATCGGACGACCGTCATATTCCGGTTGGGACTTGATGAAATCCAGACATTCGGGAAATTTTTCGGGCGGCGTGCGGAACGGCGACCAGCCATCGCCGAACTTTGCCACACGCTTGAGCACCGGCTCCGCATCGCCCCCCAGCCAGATCGGCAGCTTTGGTTTCTGCACCGGCTTGGGGGCAAAACCGACATCCTTGAACGACACAAACTCGCCCTGGAACTCGGGTTTTTCCGATGTCCATAATTCGATGATCGCGGCCAGATATTCGTCGGCCATGCGCCCGCGCTTTTCAAACGCGACGTTCAGCATGTCATATTCTTCTTTCAACCAACCCACGCCGAACAGGGCTTCGGCGCGGCCGCCGGTCAACCAGTCGAGCGTCGACCATGCCTTCGCCTGCACGATCGGGCTTTGCAGCGGCAGGATCGATACCGACGACGATAGCCGCAGATCCTTTGTCTTGCCGCCGATATATCCGAGCGCCACCGTCGTATGAAAATAATGGTCGCCCGACAGTTCGATGTGGGTTTGCGGCACTATGAAATGTTCACCAAGCATGCACTTGTTGAACCCCAAACTGTCGGCAAGCTGCATTGCCCGACCGACATCTTCGCCGTTCAGCTCGAACTCCCAGGGCTGGACCATCGCTGCGACATGCATGCTGTTCGGCACGCCAATATTCAGTTTCATCGCCGTCTTCTCCCTGTAAACATGCAACGGGCCTACGCACCGCCCGGCCTTGCTGGCTCTATCTTCCGGCAGGTGTCCGCTACTGAATGATGGATCGAAGAGTGCTTCACACCGATGCCCGGCGATGCGGCCCATGCTTTGGATCGCCAAGACGGCCCTGACCGACAATGAGAAGACAAATCGCATGACGATCCCCTTTACCCAAATCGACAAACTCTACATCGACGGTGACTGGCATGAGGGCGGCCCGGACCAGGACGCGGTCATCAACCCGGCGACCGAAGACGTTATTGGTCGTGCTCC
Organism: Sphingomonadales bacterium; assembly: GCA_028289885.1. Taxonomy (GTDB): domain Bacteria; phylum Pseudomonadota; class Alphaproteobacteria; order Sphingomonadales; family Sphingomonadaceae; genus Sphingomonas_O. The sequence continues at coordinate 5,476 of JAQGKX010000202.1, read as the reverse complement.
GGTGGGCACAGCCGCAGCAGCCGATGCCGCCGTAGCTGCGGCGAAAACGGCGTTCGATGATGGACCCTGGCCGCGGATGAGCATGGCCGAACGCGCCACCGTGATGCGTCGCATGCACGCGGCACTGAATGGCCGCCGCGCCGACATCGCGGCGCTCATTGTGGCAGAAGTCGGTTGTGCGCAGGGCATCACGAACGCAATGCAGGTCGGCGCACCGCTCGATCATCTACTCTCTGCACTCGATCATTCGACGCGAGACGACACCGTGCGCCTGCCGCTCGAAGTCACGCCAAACGCAATGGACCCGAACGGTCCGAAGACACTGGGCGGAACGACGATCCTGCGCGAACCGATTGGCGTCGTCAGTGGGATAACCGGCTACAACTTCCCATTCCTGCTCAATCTCGCAAAGATCGCCCCTGCCCTGCTCGCGGGCAATACTTTGGTCCTCAAGCCGTCACCGTTCACGCCCTATTCCGCCCTGCTTTTCGGCGAAATCGCGCACGAGATCGGACTGCCTCGCGGTGTCCTCAACATCATCACGGGTGGTCCGGATGTCGGATCGCTGCTGACAACCGATCCCCGCGTCGATCTCGTGACGTTCACCGGTTCCGAAGGCGTAGGTGCGGCGATCATGGGACAGGCTGCGCCGACCCTGAAGCGCGTTCACCTCGAACTCGGAGGAAAGTCCGCGCTGATCGTGCGCGCGGATGCCGACGTCCAGCGCGCGGCGACAATGGCGGTCGCGATCCTTTCTGTGAACGCCGGTCAGGGTTGCGCATTGCTGACCCGCCTGCTGGTCCACAACTCGATCCGCAAACAGTTCGTCGAGACCGCCTGCGCTGTTGCTGCGCATTTCAAGATCGGCAACCCCGCCGACGCTTCGGTCATGATGGGGCCGTTGATCCGCGAATCGCAGCGCGCCAAGGTCGAGAAGTTTGTCCAGATCGGGCGTGACGAGGGCGCAACGTTGGTCCACGGCGGCGGTCGGCCAACTGGGCTGCCAAAGGGCTTTTTCGCCGACATCACCATCTTCGACAATGTCGATAACAGCATGACCATTGCGCAGGAGGAAATATTCGGGCCGGTCGGCGCGATCATCGGGTTTGACACCGACGAAGAAGCCATCCGAATCGCCAATGATTCCCGCTTTGGCCTGAATGGCGGCATCGAGACAGCCGACCCAGCCAAGGCGTGGGAAATGGCGCAGCAGATTCGGTCTGGCAGCGTCGCCATCAACGGCGGCACCGGGCGGATGAGCTACGCGCCAATCGGAGGCTATAAACGATCCGGCATAGGCCGCGAATATGGCCCGGACTGGTTGCGCGAATACCAGCATGAAAAGTCGGTTTTCTACCCGGTCGGGCGTTAATCGAGATACACCTTGGCCATATTTGGCCAAGGTTTCTCAATCCAGCGAAGCGTAAGCCGACAGTCGGAATGGCAGGAAAGCCTCGCCCGAGCGCGCCTTGCGGACCCATTGCGGGTCCATCAGCAAAGCGCGACCGACTGCTACCAGATCAAACTCACCGCGTTCAAACCGCTCCATAACCGCAGCCAGATTGTTCACCGCATGCGTTTCCTCGACGAACGAGGATTGCAGATCCTTTGAAAGTCCAACGCCACCAACGGTCATGCTGGCCTTGCCGGTCAGTTTCTTTGCCCATCCCGCAAGCCCCATTTCCGACCCTTCGAAAGCTGGCGCGCTGAATATTCGGGTGCTTGCATCGAATATATCGACGCCAGCCTCAGAGATTGGCTCCAGCAGGGCCTCCAGTTCATCAGGTGTTCCAGCGTTCGAGGCGGCATAGTCCTGCAGCTTCCACTGCGAGAACCGGAACATGATCGGAAAATCGGGAGAGGTCGCTGCCCGGATCGCGCGAACGACTTCAGCTGCAAAAGCCGAACGACGCTCAATGTCGCCGCCCCAACGGTCGTCACGCAAATTGGTCGATGACCATAGGAAGCTGTCGATCAAATAGCCATGAGCTCCATGGATCGCGACACCGTCGCACCCGATCTCATGAGCGTTTGCCGCGCTGCGTGCATAGCCGGATATGATATCGCCGATTTCGCTGTCCGTCAGCGGCAGCGTTTTAACCGCCACGGCATCCAGATAAGCCTGTGGCATCGCCGCCCCGGCGCCTGGGCCCCAAATACCCGATGGTCGCGATGATGTCGCTTCGGGAAACGGGCCTGTACCCTTTAGCCGGATTGGCCCCATGTGCCATAGTTGAGGCATAATCCGCCCACCCGCAGCATGGACTTGCTCTACCACGCGCCGCCAACCGGCCACCGGCCCCTCACCATGCAACAGCGGAATGTCGTGCTCGCCCATGCTCCCGGAACCGACCGCCGCAGGGTGGTCGATTCCGATACCCTCGGTAATGATCAAACCAACATCGGCTTCGGCGCGTCGCTGGTAATAAGCCGCGACGTCGTCGCCCGGCACACCGTTCGGTGAAAAGTTTCGCGTCATCGGCGACATCACGAAACGGTTGCGCAGGTGCAGCGGACCGAGGTTGAATGGCGTGAACAAGGGAAGATCTGTTTTCGTCAACGCCCGGTCCCTCAATTGTGACAATATGGATGCCGGCTTGGCATTGCACCCGGAAACCACAGTTTGGCCACGAAACTATCCTACCTCGCGATAGGCCACCGGCAGGCATTCTCACGGCCAATCCGCGCGGGATGCGATTGTCTCAGGAACGCGGCCAGCTGAACCCGGCAGCGTGCGCAAAGAGGAGGTCGTCATGCGTATCGATGTCGACGGACAGGCCAGCACGATCTACAATTACAGCTTTATGGCCGGATGCTTGGCGATGCAGGTTGCAGCTATCGTTGCCAAAGGCAAAGTCGAATGATTCTTCGTCCCTGAACGCCAGCGCGTTCGTGCCCTGACCGTGACGGTCGGGCGCAATCGCAATCCCATGTCGTGTTGCCGCGCTGATCAGCGCCTCGACATCGTCACCGGTCAACAGCGGCAAATCTCCATGAATGATCAACAGCCGACGGATGCCCGCCGCGGCGGCAAAAGCGGAAAGCTCGACATTCAGTCCACGCCCGAGGTCCGGATGCCAACCAAGGCGAGCATCGTCGTGCGGTGATTCCGAAAGCACCACGATCGATGTGACTGACGGCGCAGCATCAAGGCTTTCCAGTACCCGCGCCACGAGTATGTCGCTTAGTTCGTTTCGCTGCTCTGGCGACAAATGCTTTGCCAGACGAGATTTCCGTGCCCCTCCACGTTTGACCGGTACAATCGCAGTCCAGTTCATTTACAACCTATATCTGGCGCCAGGCGAACGACGCGAGCGCTGTCTTCCAGCGTATTCACCAGTAGCAGCATGGCGATGTCGTCCGCCGCATCCCAGCGGAATATCTCGATCATGCTTCAGGAAGCTCTCATTCTACGGGGTCGATGAGCGTGCCTGTGATCCGAATGCCAGCGCCGTCAACCCTGTAAGTCTTGTTGAGAAATATCAGCACCGAGGTCATAGCCTCCGCGGCAGCGGAATTGGCCAGTGCTCCAGCATGCAACCCGCGCAACCCAATGGCATTCGTCATCTGCACGATAGTATTCCGGGCGGCTTTGTCGTCGCCGAACACAAGCACGTCGCAGCCGACATCGGCATCAGTCGCCAGCTTGTGCGCCGCTACATTATGGAAGGCGGAAACCACGATGGCTCCCTCTCCAAGCAGCAGTTGTCCCCGAACTGCGGCACTCCCCTCGGTGGGCATCTGGACCCGCATGACCCGAGGCGGCATGAGGGGGACGGTCGTATCGACAACAATCTTGCCTGCGACATGCGGGGCGATGTCTGACAACGTCCCTTCCTGAGCAGCGAAGGGCACCGTGACGATCACGATATCGCCAGCCCTCGCGGCGTCGGCATTGGTCATACCGCGAATGCCTTTGCCTAGGGCGGTCGCAGCAGCAGACGCGCTATCGGCATCGCGCGATCCGATGACGACATCATATCCAGCCTTTTTCAATCGTCCGGCCAACGCCGATCCCAGATTACCGGTCCCGCCAACAACGGCAATCGTTTCCATAGTCATGTCTGAAATCCTGTGTAGCGCTGGCTGAATTGGCTTATAAGGTGATAGCCTCGATGGCTAATCGGCATTGACCGACATCGGTTCGATCACACGGTCATAAAGCGTCGTCCGCTGGCTTGATGGTCGCCCTATGGCGTCCGCCAGACGCACCATTTCGCCGGCACCAAATTCCTGGCCATTGATGCCGCCTGCAGCGCGGGTGATGGATTCATCCATGAGCGTACCACCAAGGTCGTTGGCCCCTGCGTTGAGCACGACCGCCGCCCCGTCCGGCCCCATTTTTACCCATGAAACCTGGATGTTCGGGATCAACGGATGAAGGACGATCCGCGCGATCGCATGCATCAGCACTGTTTCACGATAGCTCGGTCCGGAACGCGCATTACCCTTGCGCCAGATCGGCGCTTCCATGTGGACGAAAGGCAGCGGAACGAATTCGGTGAAGCCGCCGGTCTCTTCCTGAAGCGCGCGGATTTGAAGCAAATGCCGCGCCCAGTGATTATAGTTATCGACATGGCCGAACATAATCGTCGCCGTAGTCCGCAAACCGACGAGGTGCGCGGTCCGCATAACGTCCAGCCACTCGTCAGCAGTGACTTTGTCCGGGCAGATAATCGCACGGACCTCCGGATCGAGGATTTCGGCAGCGGTTCCGGGCAGGGTCGATAGCCCGGCAGCCTTCAGTCGACTAAGGAAGTCCTCAAGCGGCAACCCAAGGGTCTGCGCACCGTGCGTAACCTCAAGCGGCGAAAAGGCGTGGATGTGAACGTCCGGCGCGGCGAGACGAACGGCCTTCAGCACATCAAGGTAAGTGTTGCCGTCATACGCAGGATGTATCCCCCCTTGCAGGCAAACTTCGGTCGCACCTCGCTGGACCGCCTCTGCGGCGCGACGCCCAATCTCTGCATAGTCGAGCCGATAAGCAGGCCCGCGCTCAGCCTTGGTGCTTCCCTTTGAAAAGGCACAGAAGCCGCAGTGATAGAGACAGATGTTGGTATAGTTGATGTTGCGATTGACGACGTAAGTGACGGTGTCGCCCGCCACCTCTCGACGCAGGGCGTCTGCAAATGTCGCAATGACAGCCACATCGCCGCCATCGGCCTTGAACAACTCAGTGATGTCCTGCTCGGCCAGCGGATCGCCGCCAGCCACCTTTGCCAGAACTCCCTCCACCATCGCGGACGGTATATTGACCGTGCCGAGACCAATGTCCGGCACGGCATCCCCGCGACCGGGCGTCCAGCTATCGGTTTTCGGCAAGCCGCGCCCATCGATGGCCCGTCTAATGCGCACAGCCAATACTGGATCTAGCCAGGTATTCGCATTCAGCGCAAAAGCTGGTCCAATCGCAAGTCGTTGCGTCAGCACGCGATCGGCATCACGGGTCACAATGGCCAGAGCGTCAAGATGCGGC
>JAQGKX010000172.1 GCA_028289885.1 Sphingomonadales bacterium | reverse complement strand
CAAACGCTTGATGTTCATCGATACCGTGCGGCGAAGATCGCCCTCGACGACGTAACCGGCGTCGATCGCTTCACGAATTCCGAGCACTTCCTGATCGGTCAGGTCCTGAACGCGACGCGCAGGCTCAATGCCCAGCTTCGTCGTGATCTCGACAGCCTTGGTACGACCGATACCGTGAATATAGGTCAACGCGATTTCAACGCGCTTGTTGGTGGGGATATTTACCCCCGCAATACGTGCCATGTGTTCATTTCTCCTCAGCTCCACGGGGTGGCTGGCAAGACACCCCATCTCTTCGCATCAAATCCGAAACGCCGAAATGCCGACGCGCGCATAAGCGCTCGCCGGTTGCCGGAAGGTTCGGAATGGCTCTCGCGTAGAAGAGAGGGGTCAGGCTGTCAAGCGAGTCGCCCTGCCCTAAGCGCCGTCGTCACAATTTCTTTAGACTTCCGGGCTTGTGAGCAGCGGTACCACCCGATTTGTCCGATTGCACGATGTACTCGGGATTGTCTTTTGACGCGGCTACATCATGACCTTTGATCTTGGTCGGACTGGTGACTTTCTTGACGACCTTGCCGATCGAATGGCCGCCCGAACTGTCCCACGCGACCTTGTCGCCCTTGCTGAACGTCTTTTCCGTCATGGTTTTGTTCCTTCACCACCTGTGCTCCGAACCGACACCATGATCACCCGGTTCCCTCCATCACGCCGCCGTTGGGCAATTTGGGCAGCGATCCTCAGTCTGGGCATGGCCATGGCCAGTGCAAATTCGGCCTGGGCGGCAGGGGGAGCACACGTCGTTGATGATTCCGAAGTCGAAACTCCGGGGTCCTGTCACGTCGAAACGTCAGTAGCGCGGCTGCAGGCCAACGCAGCACTGGCCGTTATCTCCCCCGCTTGCACACCCGAATTGTTGCCGAATCTGGAGCTTGGTTTCAGCGCGGCGTATAACGCGACAACGGGCCACACGAATCTCGCGATTGGTCCAGCAATCAAATGGCAATTGCGGTCTTCGTCATCGGGACTGGGTTTTGCCATTGATGCCAGCCTCGCATGGGGAAGCGCGAACCATCGCATCGAAAACGCATCGTTCATCGTCCCGATCAGTGTTCCCCTTGGTGAGGGGCTGACCGCCAACCTGGATGCCGGCACCGTATGGGCCCGTGCCGACGTCCGGGCAGCAGGATTTCTTGGCGCACAACTGGTCTGGCAGGAGCGAACGGATCTCGGCCTGATGATGGAGACATTCGATCGCACCGGCGGCGCTGTCGGCGTACAGAGTGGTGTTCGCTGGAACCCCAATCCCAATACAGACTTTGACCTGCTCGTCAGCCACGAATTCGACGGATCGGCCCATGCGAACGCGACAGTCGGGCTGACCAAGCGCTTTTGAAAGGCGTAGAAGCGCGGGTCAGACCGAGCTGGAAACAGGTCCCAGAATGGCCTCGATTGCGGTGCTAACGACCGCGATGTCGGCCATGCCGTCGATCTTTCGCAACAGCCCGCGCGCTTCGTAGATTGGCAGGATCGGCGCTGTCTTTGCGCGATACTCCGCCATGCGCGTACGCACGGTCTCGGCGTTATCGTCTGGACGGCGTTTGAACTCGGTCGATCCGCAAACATCGCAGACGTTGGCGACCTTGGGCTGCTGGTATCGATCGTGATAGCCCGTACCGCATTTGGCACAGGTATAGCGGCCAGTGATGCGATCAACGAGCGCGTCCTCATCTACGGCCAATTCGATCACCGCGTCGAGCGTGCGACCGCGTGCCGACAACAGGCCATCGAGCGAGACCGCTTGCGCCGCAGTACGCGGGTAACCGTCAAAGATCGCGCCTTGCGCAGCGGGCATGGAATCGAGCTTATCACCGATGAGGCCATCGACGATCTCATCCGAAACAAGCTCACCCGCCTTCATGATCGCATCGACCTTCAGACCCATTGGCGTCCCGGCATCGCGTGCTGCGCGCAGCATGTCGCCCGTCGATAGCTGAACCATGCCACGCTCCTCGACCAATCGAGCAGCCTGTGTCCCCTTCCCCGCTCCCGGGGGTCCAAGCAGGATGATATTCACAGCAACGCGTCTCCCTTAGCGGCCCGATTATCGGTTCCGCGCGCCCTTTAGCTTGGCCTTCTTGATCAGGTCACCATATTGGTGCGCGAGCAAGTGGCTTTGAATTTGCGTGACGGTATCCATCGTCACGTTCACGACAATCAGCAGGCTGGTCCCGCCAAGCGCAAGCGAAATGCCCATGCGCAACGTCAGAAATTCAGGTACCAGACAAATTAGCGTCAGATAGGCAGCACCAATCACGGTAATGCGGGTCAGCACGTAATCGAGATAGACTTCAGTGTTCTTGCCCGGACGAATGCCCGGAATGAACCCGCCATAGCGCTTCAGGTTTTCGGCAGTTTCTTCCGGATTGAACACGACTGCGGTGTAGAAAAAGCTGAAGAAGATAATGCCCGCCGCATAAAGCGAGATGTAAAGCGGCGACCCATGCTGGAGAGCGGTCGTCATCGTCAGGACGAAATCACCCCATTTGCTCTCACCGGCAACGCGCTGTCCAGCGAACTGCACGATCGTCAGCGGCATCAGCAACAGAGACGACGCGAAGATGGGCGGAATGACGCCTGCGGTGTTGATCTTCAGGGGCAGATGCGACTTGTCGGCCTGCATCATGCCCCGCGCCGTCTGACGCTTGGGGTATTGGATCAACACCCTTCGCTGTGCGCGCTCCATGAAACAGATAAAGGCAACTAGAGCCAGCACCAGCACAAGGATTACGAGGATGGCGATCGGCGACATCGAACCACTGCGCGCACCTTCGAAAAGGTTTACGATCGCGCGCGGCAGTTGCGAGACGATGCCCGCCATGATGATGAGCGAGACGCCGTTGCCGATACCACGGCTGGTGATCTGTTCACCCAGCCACATCAGGAACATCGTGCCGCCGATCAGCGAGATGACGCAGGCGATACGGAACAACATGCCCGGCTGGACGACAGCCGAAAGCCCTTCGGAGGCACCCCAGCTTTCAAGTCCGACAGCGATGAAATACCCCTGAATCGCGGTCAGCAATACCGTGCCGTAGCGCGTGTACTGGTTCAGCTTCTTCCGACCGCTCTCGCCCTCCTTCTTGATCGCGGCCAGTTGCGGCGACAGCGATGTCGACAACTGGATGACGATCGACGCCGTAATATAGGGCATCACGCCGAGCGCGATCAGGCTCATCCGCTGAAGCGAACCACCAGAGAATGTGTTGAAAAAGTCGAGAACACCACCCTGGGTGGTCTGGTACAATTGAGCCAGCGCGCGCGGATCGATACCCGGCAGCGGCACATGGCTCAGCAAACGGAAAACGATCAACGCGCCAATGGTGAACCAAAGACGCTTTTTAAGATCGGTGGCCTGTGCGAATTTCGACAGGCCTGAATTGGATAGCGATGCGGCGGAGGAAGCCATTGCGATAATTCGTCCCGGGTGAGAGCGTGGGAACGCCCTTCTGTCAGCGCCTCATATAAGGAGTGATCGCGTGTTGTCACGC
>JAQGKX010000211.1 GCA_028289885.1 Sphingomonadales bacterium | reverse complement strand
GGGTCCTTGATCGACCAGCGGATCGAATAATCGAGGTCGATAATATTTTCATCGCGGGTCAGCACCAGTTTCTCACCGGCACCATCGGGGATGTCGATCAGGCGGATGTTCTGGACGTCGATGGTCTGGACACGCTCGATCGGCGCGGGGAAGGTCAGGCTGACACCCGGCTCCAGCGTCCGCGAATATTTGCCGAACATCGTCACGACGCCGCGCTCCTGCGGGTCGATCCGGTGAACGCAGGTCAGCGCCAGCCACAGTGCGAACACCGCGATCAGCGCATATTTCCACATCGGGCCAGCATTGAAAACCGGCAGCTTTCCGCCACCGAAACCGGCTCGTCCGCGCTTCAGCAATTCGTCGAGCGCCGTTGGACCGCGCGGACCACGAGGCTTGCCACCATCGGGTGGCTGGTTCCATGGATTACGCGGGCCGCCACCACCCGAGCCGCCGGAACCCCCATCGCCCGAACCGCCCGAGCCACTTCCGTCGCCCGAACCACGTCCGCCCCAGGGGCCACCCTCATTCAGCCATACGGCGACTGCCGCTGGCCATCCACGCATCGTTGTCATCCCTTCATTATAGGGGGCCGCCATCAGAATTACAGTGGGCCAATTCCTGTGCGCTTTGTGTATGGGTGTCGCATGACCGATGAAGCCAGCCTTTCCGCCGCCCTCGCCACCGTTCCGGGAGCCAGCGGCCGCGCCGCACCGCCGCGTCTTGCCGACGGTCGCGCCAGCCTGATCCTCGATGTCACCGGCCTCGACGAAACGCACCGCGACCTGTTGCAGGCCGACGTCAAAGCCGCGCTGGGTAAGGTGCCGGGCGTCACCAGCGTCCGCATTGCGCTGACCGCCGAACGACAGGGTCGCAAGCTGATTGCCGTCGCCAGCGGCAAGGGCGGCGTCGGCAAATCGACGCTTGCTGCCAATCTTGCCATCGCACTGGCGCGGGGCGGCGCGAAAGTGGGCCTGATCGATGCCGACATCTATGGCCCCTCGCAACCGCGCCTGATGGCGACCGAGGGGATGCGCCCGACCTCGCTCGACCAGAAACTGGAACCGGTGCCGACGAAATTCGGCGTGCCGATGCTGTCGATGGGCCATCTGGTAAAGCCGGGTCAGGCAATTGCATGGCGCGGCCCGATGGCGGGACAGGCGCTGGGCCAGTTGATCGACGGCGTTTGGGGCGAATGCGACGTCCTCATCATCGACCTGCCGCCCGGCACCGGCGACGTGCAATTGTCGATGATGACCAAGCACAAGCCAGCGGGCGCGGTCATCGTTTCCACGCCGCAGGATCTGGCGCTGATCGACGCGGAGCGCGCCATTGACCTGTTCAACCAGTCGGGGGTGCCGATCATCGGGCTGGTCGAGAATATGTCGGGCTATGCATGCCCCCATTGCGGCGAGATCAGCGATCCGTTCGGACAGGGCGGTGCAGAGGCTGCGGCGGGCACGATGGGCATCCCGTTCCTCGGGCGCATCCCGCTCGACATCGCCATTCGTACCGCGTCCGATGCTGGCGACCCCCCTGCTGCAGGGAACACGCCGCACGGGGCCGCATTTACAGCCATCGCGGCCAAGGTCGCCGCGTGGATCAAGGATCACTAAAATGCCTTTGACCGTCTCAGCCGATATCCGCGCGCTGCTTCAGGAAACGCGCACCGTCGCCCTTGTCGGCGCATCCGACCGCCCCGACCGGGCGAGCCATGGCGTGATGAGGGCGTTGCTCGACCACGGCTATGACGTGACCCCGGTCAATCCGGCTCTGGTCGGCAAATCCATCCACGGCAGGACGGTGGTCGGTGCGCTGGCCGACGTGGCGGGCTCGATCGACATGGTCGATATCTTCCGCAATTCGGAAGCCGCTGGCGAAGTCGTCGATGCAGCAATCGCGGTCGGTGCAAAATCGGTGTGGATGCAATTGGGCGTTATCAACGAAGTCGCCGCCGACCGCGCCGAAGCTGCAGGCCTGAAGGTCGTGATGGATCATTGTCCAAAGATCGAACTGGCACGGCTGGGGGTGGGACGGATCACGCCGAATTAATCTGTCCTGCACATCGGCTGGCGTACCTGAGCGGCGGTCAGCGTACCGTGGGAAGGGGGCGGGTCAGTGTCTCGCTCGGGGTAACGGGGTCGAGCCAGCCCGCCCAATCGTCGCGCGCGTGGGTGGGTCCATTTGTCCTTTCGCTTGGCCTTGGGGTCCGCCGCCGTGGTGAATTCGTAGAACGCATCGACGGGGATCAGGCACCGCCCCGACGCCAAGTCGCGGCCATCGGAGCGGAAGTTATAGACCGGCGCGCCCGGCCAGCTCCAGCGCCGGGTGACAAGCTCTGCCCCCATGAACCCGTCGTCTTCCAGAGTCTCTAGGTCCCGGCCCCCGAACTCCGTGGCCCCGAAAGCGCCGCGCGCGCACACGATCGCCCGTACGATCACTGTGGAATCGGTGATCCTTATCGAGGGTAAAGGCTCCATATTCGGTGCGTTTTCGGGGTAGAACAGGCGGATCTTGCGCTGATCGAAGTCATTTCGCAGCAGATCGAGCGATATTCGGCGGGCAACTTCATTGCACATGGGGTGGAGTTCGGGGTTTGCTGGGAAAAGGCCAAGCTGGCACTCAGATCATTGGGGAGTTTCGATTCAGCGGGCTCGCTCAACGCGGTCCCAGTGATCAAAGATCGTAGCTGGGAACCCCGTCGTCCTCCGGCGGAAAAGGGGGGTAGATGATCGGCTTGTCTCCAAAGTGCCGTTTCACGATGCGATCACGGCGATCGAACGTGTCTTCGTCCGGATCGATTTCGTCCGCAAAGGTATATGTGACTTCGAAAGTTTCACCTCTGGCAAGATACTCGATCTCCGCCCAGCGGTTGTCAGGCTCTTCGGCATCCAAAAGGTCGAGTAGAGCGCCGCACAAGCTATCCAGGTCGGGAGGGCGGTACACGATTTCGTCAGCCCGGTCCTTGAAGATCGAGGGAGCAACCATCGTCGATCTCACCCGCGCATAAAGCAGAGTGCCATCGAGCGGATAATCCGTATCCTTCGCGAGGAGCTGACTTATTTCGTCGAGCAGGCGGTCCGTCTCGTCAATTGCCACGACGCTTCTCCTTTGGCTCGTTCGGAATTTGCAGACTGGCCACTTGACCGTTGATCGTGAACCAGATGTTGATCACCGCAGGACGCTTAGACGCGGCATGATAACTCGGCACGATTTTCGCGGTGACATTCTTCCCGGCGCGCTTCGCTTTGGCCCACTGACCCTCAAGGAGGCGATATTCGCCGCGATTGAAATTGGCGTCCTGCGCGAAATGATTGAATGCTTCTTTCGGTCCGTTGAACCGCACCGCTATATAATGCCCACCGTCATCGGTCCGCCGACGATGGGCACCGCCAGCCTGCGCCTGTGCCGTGCGGGATCGCAGTTGCTGGTCAGCTAGGGTAAGTGTGCCTGAAACCCTGCGCGTCCGTCCCGTGTCATCGATTTGATACTCATAACCGTTACGAATTTCCCGGTGAAGTGGCCGCGAGACGCTGGCGCGTGGACTCGTCGCTGCCGTCGGCGCGCGTAGTTGCCGATTGGCGGCTGCTACAGCGGTGCTCGAGATCTGCCGCCGCTTTGGCGGATCATCGCCCCAAGGCTCAGTCGAAGAAGCCCCGCCACCGCCAAAGCTACCGCCACCCGTAAATTTCCTTCGCGGCTCTGGCCGTAATTGCGCCCCGACCCGCCGAACGTGAAGCGACCGTCCTCCGGATCATGCCACGGATTAAATTTGAGCTCTAACCCGCCGACAGTTCTCAAAGCCGGCAATCTTCCGGTCCGCAACCAAGTCAAAAAAGCCCGTCTCCGCTCACTATCAGATACTGCAGTCATGCCACCCCCGCTTTCCCATGCGGTGAGAACATGTGAGCAACATTTTCCTACAAGTCAAATTGGGTTTCAAAAAGCACGCTCGCTTGCGCCAGGATTGAAATTGCCGAGCATCGCATCAAAGGCGAGGTCATCCGCCCCGGAACGGGCTATCGGCAGAGGACGGCGTCCGCCTTGGCCGCCCACCCGAACGCGGCGTGGCGAAAGAGCAAGTCACCCTGCGCCTCGACCCCGATGTGATCGAGCGGTTTCGTGCCCATGGGCCGGGATGGCAGGGGCGGATCAATGGGGTGCTACGGAAGGCGATGGGGCTTTAGGTGAATTTCCGGGGTCTGCTTAGATGGAATAGATAGGCTACGTCGCCGCATCCCGTTTTTCAATTAATACCCAGCGTCCATAATCGGCTTGCGCGATCAAGCCACGCTCTTTCATTCGTCGTAAGTGAGAGCGAAATGTTGAAATATTTAATCGCATTTCTACCGTCTCAACGGCAAAACGCAGATCGGCAACCGCAACGCTTTTTCCCTTTGCTTTACGCAAAGCTTCTAGCACGGCGTGTTCCACTAAAAGCCTAGAACTACTGTTCTTTCGGGTCACTTCTCTGGATGAAAGACCTTCACGGCGCATTCGCACGATCACTCGTTCAATCGAACGCTTTTCAAGTTCCAGATCAGCAAGCTTCCGGTTGATGGAAGCCACCTCTTCCAAAAGGCGAGATTCTACGGTCTGGGACGGTTCCATGAGCGTTGCATAAACATTTTTTGCAATTCTTCGCAATGTCCTATTTCGTAAAAAACCCCGCAATTCTCGCGGTGCAATAAGGTTGACGTTGACGCAGGAAGTGGCTAGCAACGCCTTTAGCTAAAGGCGTTGCTAGCCACTTCCTGTGGGCGGACTTGCCATCTTGGCGGATACCGGAGCAGAGAAGCCCCGATACGACAGGCTCCTCTTCGCTCAAAAGGCGTACGGGCCTGTCTTCGTATCTATCCTTGGCCCCGTTGTTTGTCTACGCAAAGATATGTCAACGCACCCGGAATCTTACAGAAATGTCGATCAGCTAGTTGAGCTTTTACGATCTCGGGGCATGGAAGTGTCTGACATCGATGCGGCGAAACGCTGTTTAACTCGTGTCGGATATTACCGCCTTAGTGGATATTCCTACCCGCTACGACAATCCGTTAGGATTGAGGGTGCGGATGGGAAACAGACTGATTTAATTCAAAAAGAGTTCCGAGAAGGCACTCGCTTTAGCGTGGTGAGTGACCTTTACGTATTTGATAAAAAACTTCGGCTCATAATGCTCGACGCGATTGAGCGAATTGAAGTCAGCATGAAAGTCCAGATCGCGGGCTTTTTAGGCGCGCGCAATCCAACTGCACACCTCGAGCCTTTGGAACTCCATGGAGGTGCGACCATTCCTAAAGGCGGTAACCTGTCCGCGCACGACAGCTGGATGCAAAGTTTTCAAAAACAGCAAAGTAGATCGCGCGAAGATTTCAAAGCGCCATTCTGGAAAAAACATCCCGGCGTCGAGTTCCCAATATGGATGGCGATCGAGTTCTGGGACTTCGGATTGCTATCGAAATTTCTCTCGATGATGAAATATCAAGATCGAGTCGAAATTGCTTTAATATATGGTGTTGCCAATCCCGAGTTATTCTCGAGTTGGGTCCGCGCGACAAACCAAGTGAGGAACACCTGCGCTCATCACAGCCGCCTTTGGAATAAACCACTTGTCGAGCGACCCAAGCAGCCCAAACAAGGTGAGCTAGAAGTGCTAGATCACATTCTGTTGGAGGACCGTTCCCAGACGCGGCTATACGCTGTCGCAGTAGTCCTCCAATTTCTTCTCCGGACACTCCACCCTAACGGCGAGTGGGCGGAACGGCTCAAATCACACTGCGAAACGTTTCCAACTTCCTCTAATATTGATTTAGCTCAAGCTGGCTTTCCGCATGATTGGCAAAGTCTGCCAGTTTGGAACTGACCTAAGTTTTGCGCTCTAACAGTTGCCCCTACTCCGCCGCCACCTTCTCCTCGCGCCCGATCCCCAGCAGCGGTGCCAGATAATGCCCGGTATAACTCCGCGG
>JAQGKX010000150.1 GCA_028289885.1 Sphingomonadales bacterium | reverse complement strand
ATGCCCGTCATACATTGGGCCAAAGGATTACCCATATGATCACCGGAACAGTCAAGTTTTTCAATGCCGACAAGGGTTATGGTTTTATCGCTCCTGAAGGCGGCGGCGGTGATGCATTCGTGCACATTTCTGCTGTCGAGCGTGCCGGCCTGCGCACTCTTGATAAGGATCAGCGCGTTTCTTACGAGCTGGAAACCGACAAGCGTGGCAAGACCTCGGCTGTGAACATCCAGGCTGCTTAATAGCAAACCGGATTTCCAGGTCGCGTAAAGCGGCCTGATACTGGCGGGCGTTCTACCCTGAACGTCCGCCATTATTTTAACTTGCATAGTTGGAGAGCGTCGATGTCGCCTTTGCAGTTTTACCGCGATCAGGCCGTCCGCTCCCATGCAGAAGCTAATGCCGCGACGCTCGATAACGTCCGTGAGCGCTGCACCCGCGCCGCGACCGCCTGGGAGGACATGGCAGACAGGATTTCACGGACCGAGGCGTTGAAGGCCGAACGTGAAGCGGCGACCGCCGCGCTGCGTTAAGAGGTTTTATAGGGCCGAAGACTGGCTGCGGATATTTCGGCGATTACCGAAAGATCAGGTGCCGTCGCCGCCGCCGGTCGGGTTATCCTGACTCGCGGCTCCCGGAGTCGATGACCCGACGGTACCGATGTTGCCGAACACCTCCTGGAAGAAGCTGCGATGACGTCCGAGCGTCGGCGTCTTGTCCTTGATCGGATGGATCGACGCGATTTTTTCCATTCCGGTCTTGTCGATGGCCGCTACATTTCCGGCGGCGTCGAATCGGACGTGCAGTATCTGCTGCGAAACCGGCTTCGGCTGCGAAAACGCAAGCTGACGGGTTTCCCGCGAGATGTAATACCAGTCCTTCGCATCGAACTGGCCGCCGAAGGTCGGGCGACCCAGCGTCTTTTCGACCGAGGCGCGATTGTCGATCCCCGGCTGGATGCCGGAAATAAGCGTCTGGTCGGCGAGGTAACCCTGATGGCCACGGACGCGCGCACAACCCGATGCGGCGAGCGCGGAACCGATCAGGAGGAGGCTGGCGATACGCTTCATGAATACTCTACCGATCAGAGACTTGAAAATATTTCACGCGTTGCATGGCGCGCCTAGCCGCTCAATATGCGAGGGAGGCCGTCACGGCAAGCGGAGCAGTCATGAGTTTCATCGACAAGATATTGGGCAGAGCGCCCGCAGCGGACATGCTGCCCCTCTATACGGCTGTGGTTGCCGAGGCGCGGCGACCGGATTGGTATCGGGGCGGCGGGGTGCCGGACACGCTCGACGGACGGTTCGACATGATCTCGCTGGTGCTGTCGCTGGTCCTGCTGCGACTGGAGGGCGAGGATATGCGCGGTCGTTTGCCATCGGCGCGGCTGACCGAAAAGTTCGTCAGCGACATGGATGGCCAGCTTCGCGAAACCGGCTTCGGCGATCTGGTTGTCGGCAAACAGGTGGGTTTTGCGATGGGCGCTCTTGGCGGTCGGCTGGGGGCGTATCGCGACGGCATCGACGATGGCGCGCTGGTGCGTAATTTGTGGCGGGGCGAGACTCCCCCGGCTGAGGCACTGGCGGTGACGCGGGCGCTGGTCGAGGCGTTGCAGGCACGACTCGGAGCGGCTTCTTTCGAAGATCTGATCGCGGGGCGGATGGTATGAGCGAGCCTGTTCCGGAGTTTTCGCGACGGATACCGCTCGACCGGATCGGGTCGGCGGGAATTTCGGAGCGAATCGAGGCCGATGCAGGCGAGCGCGCTGCGTTGGCGGGGCGATTCGGCTGGATTGGTATCGAAGCACTGTCAGCCGAGATGGTGCTGGTCGAGCGTGCAGGCGGTGTCGATGTCGAGGGGCGACTGCATGCGTCCTTGAACCAGCCCTGCGTGGTGACCGGCGATCCGGTTCCGGCAGTCGTGGATCAAAAATTTCGGGTGCGGTTTGTCGATCCGGCGATCCTGGCAAGCGGTGAGGAGGATGAGGTGGAATTGTCCGAAAGCGATCTCGACGTGATGGAGCATGACGGCGGGGCACTCGACCTGGGCGAGGCCGTCGCGCAGACGCTGGCACTGGCGGTCGATCCGTTTCCTCGGAGCGATGCTGCGGCTGCGCGGTTGAAGGAGGCCGGTGTCGTCGGCGAGGATGAGGTCGAAAAGGGACCATTCGCGGGGTTGAAGGGGCTGTTCGGGGGGAAGAACGCGGGGAGTTGAGCGCGGTCGCCTTCGCTACTTCACTCTTTACTATATGCCAGTCCCTCCCCCGTTTGTGTCGAGCGCAGTCGAGACACGTTTCCAAACGGTTGTGCGTGCGGCCCGTCTCTCGACTGCGCTCGAGACAGGGGGGTTATCGTTCCAGCGTCACGAAATCATGAGTGCCGTGTAACTCCCGCGCAACCTCGCGCCATTCAGGTCCGAACTCCGTCAAATACGTGTCCCCGTCCGGTGAAGCATGGACCTCGGTCAATTCGATGCGATCCGCCTCGACGATGAACAGGCCATAAATTTCAGCCCCGCCGATTATCGAGACATCCGGGCCGGACAGCGCGAGAGCTTCGGCAACGCCGTGCGCGACTTCTGCGCCGGGTGCGGACCAGTTGAGGTCGCGTGTTATCACAATGTGGCGGCGACCCGGCAGCAGCCCCGGCAGGCTGTCGAAAGTCTTGCGGCCCATGATCATGGGTTTGCCGGTCGTCAGCGCCTTAAAGCGTTTAAGGTCGGCGGGGAGGTGCCACGGCATTTTGCCATTCAGGCCGATAACCTCGTTGTCGGCGCGCGCAACGATGATGGTGATCACACCGCAACCTCGGCCTTGATGTGCGGGTGGGCCTCGTAGCCCACGACCGCGAAGTCATCATATTCGTAGCTGTTGATAGCGTCCGCAGTCCGGTTGATGACCAACTTCGGCAAAGGCTTCGGATCGCGCGTCAGCTGCAGTCGCGCCTGATCGAGGTGGTTCGAATAAAGATGCACATCGCCCCCGGTCCAGACGAACTCGCCGACTTCCAGCCCGCACTGATCGGCCAGCAAATGCGTCAACAGCGCATAGCTGGCGATGTTAAAGGGAACGCCGAGGAACGCATCCCCCGAACGCTGGTAGAGTTGCAGCGACAGTTTGCCGTTCGCCACCCATGTCTGGAACAGGCAATGACAGGGAGCGAGTGCCATCTGGCCGATCTCGCCGGGGTTCCAAGCCGTGACGATCTGGCGGCGCGAGGCGGGGTTGTGCCTGATCTGATCGATCAGCCCGGCGATCTGGTCGATATGGCTGCCGTCCGCCGCCACCCAGTCGCGCCATTGCTTGCCGTAGACGGGGCCGAGGTCGCCGTTTTCGTCCGCCCACTCATCCCAGATGCCAACGCGGTTGTCAGTCAGCCATTTTGTGTTGGTGTCGCCGCGCAGGAACCACAGGAGTTCGATGAAGATCGAGCGAATGTGGACCTTCTTGGTCGTAATCAGCGGGAAACCGGCGGCAAGGTCGAAACGCATCTGGTAGCCGAACGTGCTGATCGTGCCGACGCCTGTGCGGTCGGCTTGCGGCACGCCAGTGTCGAGGATGTGACGGAGCAGATCGAGATACTGGCGCACTTATTTTCCCAAGGCTTCGGCGATGAGTTTACGCGAAGGTTCGACGCCGTAAAGCGCGATGAAGCTGCCCATGCGCGGGCCTTGCGACGAGCCGAGCAAAGTTTCGTAGAGCGCCCTGAACCAGTCGCGCAGGTTTTCGAACCCGCCTTCGTTGCCAATGGCATAGACGATGTTCTGAATCGCGGTGGCGTCGGCGTCGGCAGGGAGTAGCGCAAGTTCGTGGTCGAGCCGGTCGAGCGCGGCAACCTCGACGCCTTCGGGAGCGCGGCGCTTCAAGGTCGGGGCGACGTAATCGCGATTATAGGCGAGCGCGTGACCGATCAGCGCGTCGAGTTCGGGAGTGACACCGCCTTCGACATAGTTGCTGAGGTACGATCGCACCTGATCGGCGGTTGCCCCTGCCCCGAGCACACCGACGAGGTTGAGCAATAGGCCGAACGTCACCGGCGGCACGGTTTCCGGGGGCTTGCCATCGTGGATATGGTGGACCGGATTGCCGAGCTTCTGTTCGATCGGTTGCGCGGCATAATTGCCCCGGAACTGGAAATATTCGTCCACCGCGCGCGGGATGACGCCGATGTGGAGCTGCTTGGCCTTTTTGGGTTCGCGATAGGCGAAGAACGACAGGCTCTCCTGTGTCCCATAATCGAGCCACTGGTCGAGGGTCAGGCCGTTGCCCTTCGACTTTGAAATCTTCTCGCCCTTTTCGTCGAGGAACATCTCGTAAATCAGCGATTCGGGCGGGCGGCCACCAAGGACGCGGGCGATCTTGCCGCTCTGGATGCCGCTGTCGGTCAGATCCTTGCCGAACATTTCATAATCCACGCCGAGCGCGACCCAGCGCATTGCCCAGTCGACCTTCCATTGCAGCTTGGCCCTGCCGCCGAGGATCGATTGCGTGACCATGTCACCGCCGTCATCAAAACGGATCAGCCCCGCGTCGGCATCGATGACTTCGATGGGGACTTGCAGGACGACGCCTGTCTTTTCGCTGATCGGCAGGATCGGAGAATAGGTCGCCGCGCGCTCCTTGCGCAACGTGGGCAGCATGACGCCCATGATCGCGTCATAATTGCGAAGGACGTTCTTCAAGGCGTCATCGAACGCGCCCGATTCGTACTGCGAGGACGAGGATACGAACTCGTACTGAAAGCCGAAACGGTCGAGGAATTCGCGCAGCATCGCATTGTTATGCGCGGCGAAACTTTCGAACTTGCCGGACGGATCGGGGATGCGCGACAGCGGCTTGCCGAGATTCTCGGTGAGCATCGCCCCGTTGGGGATGTTGTCGGGGACCTTGCGCAGGCCATCGAGGTCGTCCGAAAACGCGATCAGCCGCGTCGGCGTGTCCGACAGCGCGTGGAAGGCGTTGCGGACCATCGTCGTGCGGAGGACTTCGTTGAACGTGCCGATGTGCGGCAGGCCCGACGGTCCGTAGCCCGTTTCGAAGATGACCGGCGCGCCGTTCGGTTTGCCGTCCGGATAACGCTTCAGCAGCTTGCGCGCCTCTTCATAGGGCCATGCCTTCGAGGCAAGTGCGGCAGCGTTCAGGTCGGACAAGTTGTTGCTCTTTCGTTCCGTTTCAGCCAAATCGGGGCTGTGACGATCCTCTTGCCTCATCCCGCGCTGTACGCAAGCCATGGTGGCATATGGATCGCCGATGAGCGGGGAACCCGCGGCGTCGGGCGGGGCGAGGCTATCGCACGCGCCGGTGAAACGCCGATGATCCTGCTGAACGCGCCGCTCGTGGGGCAAAGGCTGGGTTATCCGGAACTGTCGGGGCTGGACCTGCTGGAACTGTTCGCATTCGTGCATCCCGCGCGATTCATGGTGCCGACGGTGAAGGGGCTTGCGGATACGCTCGGGCTGGCAGTGCCCGTTGATGAGGGCGCTTCGGCGGAATTGTTGCGAGAGGCTGCGGCGACTCTGGTCACACGAATGACCGGCGATTGGGCGGAGCGTGAGGGGGCGTGGACTTCGGCGCAGACCTTGTCGCGGTTGCGGTGGACGTGGGGGCCGACGGTGGTGAAGGCTATCCCACAGCCCGAGACTGCCGAACGCTGGCTGTTCTCCAAGCTACCCGAGTGGGAGGAAAAGCCGCCGCGCAATCCACCACGCCCGGTGTCGATCACGTCCGACGCCGCGCGCGAGCGGCTGGACGGGCTGACCGGCGCGGGTCGGGAAGTACGTCCGGGCCAGCGCGCCTATACCGAGGCGGCGGCGCTGGCTTTCGCGCCACGCGCGCGTCGGGACGAGCCGAATATGTTGCTCGCCGAGGCTGGGACCGGGATCGGCAAGACATTGGCCTATCTGTCACCCGCATCGCTGTGGGCGCGGCAGGCGGGTGGCGCGGTGTGGATTTCGACGTTTACCAAGGCATTGCAGCGCCAACTGGATTTTGAGACGCGGCGGCTGTTTCCCGACCCTGCCGAGCGGGCGGAACGGGTGGTCGTGCGCAAGGGGCGTGAGAATTACCTGTGCCTGCTGAACCTCGAGGATGCGCTGCAGGGTGGGTTTTCCGGGCGAGCGGCGATACTGGCGCAACTGGTGGCGCGCTGGGCGGCATATAGTCGTGACGGCGACATGGTCGGCGGCGACTTGCCCGGCTGGCTGAGCACGCTGTTCAGGCGCAACGGAGCGACCGCGCTGACCGACCGGCGCGGCGAGTGTATTTACGCCGGGTGTCCGCATTACCGGCGGTGTTTCATCGAGCGGGCATCGCGAGCGAGTGTGGATGCGGACATCGTCATCGCGAACCATGCGCTGGTGATGATCAATGCGGCGCGCGGTCGTGAAATGCTAAACCGTCCGAGCCGGATCGTGTTCGATGAGGGCCATCATATCTTCGATGCCGCCGATTCGGTGTTTGCCGCTGCGCTGACCGGGCAGGAGGCGATCGAGCTGCGGCGCTGGATCATCGGTCCGGAAGGCACGTCGCGGGGGCGGCGGCGGGGCCTTGCGGCGCGGCTGGCAGATGTGGCGAGTTACGATACCGAGGGGGGTGCGGCGATCGCAGCGGCGGGTCACGCGGCGCAGATGCTGCCCGGCGATGGCTGGTTGCAGCGGATCGGCGAGGGTGAGCCGTTCGGCGCGATAGAGGCGCTGCTCGGGGCGATCCGTGGCACTGTCTATGCCCGTGCGGAGGCCGAGGACGCAGGCTATGGTCTGGAGACGGAGGCGGCGGAACTCGACGGGCCACTGGTCGAGGCGGCGGCTGCCGGTGCGGTGGCGCTGGACGCACTGTTAAGGCCGCTGGTATCGCTCGGGCGGCGGCTTGAGGCGGTGCTGGAGGACGGGCCGGACTGGCTCGATGGCCCTGCCCGCGCGCGGATCGAGGGGGCGATTGCGAGCCTCGGCTGGCGGCGTGACACTGTTGCTGCGTGGCTGGCGATGATGTCGCGCTTGGGTGGGCCGTCCGATCCCGATTTCGTCGACTGGCTGGCGGTCAACCGGATCGACGGGCGCGATTTCGACGTCGGATTGCACCGGCACTGGCTCGACCCGACCAAGCCGTTTGCCGAAGCCGCGCTGAAACCCGCGCATTCGGTGATCGTGACCTCGGCGACTTTACGAGGTGGTGACGGTTTGCAGGGAGGCTGGCACAGTGCCGAGGCGCGGACGGGCACCGCGCATCTAAGCGCGGGGGCAACGCATTTCGCGGCGGTCAGTCCGTTCGACTATGCCACCCAGGCGCAAGTGCTGGTCGTCACCGACATCAAGCGCGGCGATGTCGGCCAGCTGGCCAACGCCTATGCGCGGCTAATCGAGGCTTCGGGCGGCGGGACATTGGGGTTGTTCACCGCGATCCGGCGGTTGCGCACAGTCCACGCGCGTATTGCTGATCGCTTGGCGCGCGAGGGGCTGGCGCTTTATGCCCAGCACGTCGATCCGATCGACACCGGGACACTGGTCGATATTTTCCGCGACGATCCGCGTGCCAGCCTGCTCGGCACCGATGCGCTGCGAGACGGGGTCGATGTGCCGGGCGATTCGCTGCGGACGGTGATATTGGAGGGCGTGCCGTGGCCGCGTCCGACCGTGCTCCATGCGGCGCGGCGAGCGGCGGGTGGCGGTTCTGCCTATGACGACAGCATCGTTCGCGCGCGGCTGGCGCAGGCGTTCGGGCGCTTGATCCGAAGGGCCGACGATCGCGGGAGCTTTGTGATGCTGAGCGCGGCGATGCCCTCGCGACTGCTGACCGCATTTCCAGCGGGTACGCCTATCCAGCGGGTTACGCTTGATGAAGCGGTCACGCGAGTGGCGGCTTCGGTCGCGGAGCGCGGCAGGACGAGTCTTCCAACGGTCACGAGTTTGCGGCACAACTCAATTATATGAAGACACTCACTCTCCTGCGTCACGCCAAGTCCGGATGGGACGACCCCGTTGCGCGCGATTTCGACCGTGGGCTGAACGATCGCGGCAAGCGGGGTGCAAAGCTGGTGGGTCGGCATATGCGCAAACTCGGGCTGGAGTTCGA